>JALYJW010000066.1 GCA_030775085.1 Acidobacteriota bacterium
GCCTCCGGCCGCACGACGGCGCAGAAGAGCAGAATCGCGATGGCGGCGGGACGCCGCCAGGCCAGCCGGCGAGGACGCCGGCGTTCCGCTTCGCTCGTGCGCATCATCTCTCCTAGAAACTCAAAATCACGTTCATGAACGCGTGGTACAGCGGGTCTTTGCTTTCGTAGATGTCTTTGAATCCCTGTCCGGGCAACAACGCGGCGGCGCCGCCGGCGATGACGACGTTGTTGCTGAGGAAGGGCCGGTATTTCAGACCGACACTGAGATCGGTGCCGAGGTCGTGATGAATGTTGCCCTGGAACAACACTTCCTCGATCGGCTCGACGGCGTCGAGGCGGATGTAATTGGCGGTGAAGATCGCTTTGAGGCGCGGCGTCAGTTCCGCGTCGAGACCGATCGTCGCCAGCTGAATGCCCGGGTTCACGAAATTGGGCTGCCCTTCATCTTTGCTGCTGCGCAGTGACGGCAGGAGGCTGCCGCGCTCGACGAGTGCGACGCCGCTGCCGGCCAATCGAATGCCGAGCCGGTTGAAGAACGAGAAACCGCCGCCGGCGAAAGAAGGGGCATCAAAGATTGCGTCGAAGCCGCGCGCGGTGCGATCGCGCGGATTGCGGTCGCCTGTGGCGTAAAAGAAACCGATACGCGGACGGAGCCAGTCTTTGTCGTAGGAGACTTCGAGCGCGGCCATGCCGGCGCTGATGTTCACGGCATTGCCACGACGTAGTTGCGGGTCCGGACCGGCGATCGGATTGAGCGAGTCGCGGCCGAACGCGTAATAGATCGCGTGATCGACGTTGATGCGGCCGAAGTGTCCGAGCCCCGCCTCGCCAATGTAGGTCGCCTGCACGGAATGCGGTTTGGCGTCGCCGACCGGCGCAGGTCGCACGAGATTGCCGTTGCGGTCGTACTCGAGCGAAGCATCATCGCGCACGTGATGCAGCGAGAACTGTTGCGTGTAGCCGGGGCGGAAGAAGTCCTGCCAATAGAAATTGGCCACGGCCACGCGCTGCTCGCGCAGCTCGTGAAAGATATTCAGGCCGCTGTTCGTGTCTTTCTCGAGCCGGTCGAAGAAGGCCAGGTTGTATTGGTAGCGATTGGAAGCCCAGTTGCCGAACAGACGGAATCCGAGGTTCGTGTCGGAGAAGATGAAGCCGCGGAAATCGCTGGCGAACGGCTGGATGCCGGCGCGAAATGAAACGAAATCGTAGTTGGGGCCGAGGTCGCGCAGCTTGCGCTCGTAAAACAGCTCCTGCAGCGAGACGCGTCCGTCCGTGCGCTCGGTGCCTCGGCGCGGACTCGGTTTGAGGATGGCGTTCTCTTCGACGCGCACGTGATTCAGATTCGCGACGACAGTGATCTTGATGCGCTGCCGGACGGGTTGAAACGTCGTGTCGCCTTCGAAGACGTCGGCGGAGAGAATCACGTTCTGCGCGAAAAAGCCCTGATCCTCGCTACCGAAAAACGAGAAGCTGCCGGGACGATCGGCGCTGACGCCGGAGGGAGTCGGCAGCGTGCGCGACTCCACGAGCGAATCGCTGATGCCGGTGAGGACGAGGAACGCATCGTCGCCCATGAACGGGAGCCTGTCGCGCCAACGTTCGGGGGTGTAATCACGAAGCCGGATCGGACGATCGCCCTTGAGGATGTTCTGGTTGTACGGATCGAAGCGGCCCTGCGAGCGCTCATCGAGCTCGTACGGCGGCGGCACGATGCGCCACCGATCGGTGATCTCCTCCAGGCTCGGCTCGGGCGGCAACGGATCGGGATAGCGCAGCACGCTCTCGATGCCGCTCTGCCGCGGCAACGGACCGCGGAGCTGCACGCGAAGAAGATGCGTCTCACTGCTCTCGCCGATCTCGATGCGCGCGTCGTAGGCGCCGGTGGGCAGCGGCGCGGTCCAGAAAACGGACCATCGACCGTCGTTCTTTACCTGCGTCTCGGATTTCGCATTCTCGATGAAGACGCGGACGGGTGTGCCCGGCGCGGCCTCGGATTCACCGGTGATCGTGAATGGGATGGTGTCGGTGAAGATGACTGGTTGGGCTCGCGCAGTTGCAGTGAGGAGGAAAATTGCGATTGCTACTGTGGCGCGAAAGAGCTCGTGCAACTTGAACGCACGCGTGTATTCACCACAGAGACACAGAGGGCACGGAGGGGGACGGAGTAAAGCAAGATGTTGAAAGAAACGCCTTACTCTGTGTCCCCTCCGTGCCCTCTGTGTCTCTGTGGTGAATACACGCGTGCCATGACACCAACCTGTCCCGCTTGCAATGCTCTTGTTCGCGCCTACGAGCACGGGCCACCCCCGCATTCGGTGACGCCCTCGGCGTGCCGTGGGAACTTGAACATCGGCAGGCGCGCGCCGTCGACGATCAACTGATCGGCCCAGAGATTCTGTGGCGGGAGGAAGGGGCCGGCGGCGAAGTAGGTGACGTAGTCGTCCTGTTCGATGCCGTCGCCGCTGACGCCGAGGCCTCCGATCAGGGTGCCGTTGCGATAGAGCGGTGACGAGCCAGCGAAGAAGACGACGCCGTTCTGATTTGGATTCGAGAGCTCGTCGCCTTGCGTGCAGGCGTTCTGCAGATCGCTCACGAAAAGCGTTTGGTACCACGGACCTTCTTCGGGATCGAAGGCGCCGGAGTCGATGCCGGGCGGATAGAAAGGCTGTGCGCCGAAACCGATCGTGCGATTCGACACCGCGGTCCCCGCCGGCACATTGCCGGCGACAGGGCCGCCGATTCCGTGCTTGCTGAAACGAATTACGTTGCGCGCTTTGGCCACGGCCACGTCGACGGAGAAGACCGTTGCATCGGGCATGCGGTGCAATGCGATGATCGATCCGTCGAGATCCGCGACCGCGATGACCATGCGTGCGTAGCGATTGAGCGGAAGGCGAATCGCGGCGCGCGTGCGCTTCGCGGTCTCGACGCCGCGCTGCACGATTCCCTGTACGTCGGCGAGCGACAATCCGCCTGCGCCGGCGCGCGCGGAAACAAGATCTTCGTTCGCGGCGCAGCCACCGTGGAATGGTCCGAGCGCGAAGACCGCGGTGAGATCGGGCAACGTCGCGGCAGACGCGAGGCCATGGAGCGTGACGCCGTTCGGAACGCCCGCGTCGTTGAAACGCAGACCGATGTTCGGCCCGAGAAAAGGCAGCCGGATGCCGTCGATGAACACATTGCCCGGCGCGGGCAGCGGAAAAAATGGGACCGGCACGATGCCGGTCCCGAGCGAAGCGAACGCACCGTTCGCCGCGGCAAACTCGGCCCGCTCCGGATCGTCGTGATCGCTGATGACTCCGATGCCGCCGAGGAGTTGACCGTTCGAGACCACGGAGCCACTCACTTGCACGCGATAGAGCGGAAGCCCTCCGGCGTTGATGCTGTCCGGATCGCTATCGTTCGGAAATCGCTTGCCGGTAACGATGCCGGGTCCGCAACCCGAAGTGTCGCCGGCCGCGCAGACCGCGCCGAGCGCGATGGAACGCGCTCGCGGAATGCACTTGCCGGCGTCGAACGTCACGTTGAAATCGCATCCGCGATTCGTGTTCTCGATTCCATAGAGCGCGGCGCTGGGCGTGTTGGTGATGCCGGGCGGGAAATGAATGCCGCTGATGAAGCGCACCGTCCGCGAGGAGAGCGGCGCTTGGTTATGACTGAAAAACGCCGCCGTGCGCGCGACGCCAACGGCCAGCTCGTCGTTTGTGCTGGAAACGCCAGCCTTGCGGAAAACTGCTAGTGGACGTCCGGCGCGGTCGACGACCGCCACCGTCGCGCCATCGATCGAACCGGAGGCACCGCGCACGATCGCCTCGACCTCCGCCGCCGACAGCGAGCTCGCTGCAGTGCCGCCATCGGCGCATGGAACCTGCGCGAGCGGCGTCGCCGCACAACCCGGCGGCTCGGCAGCGACTTTGATCACAGGAGCGGGCGAAGGAGCACTCTTGCCGACGGCGCGAACGCGTTGCGCATGCAACGGCAACGCAATCGCAATCATCACGACGAACGCGATGACATTTTGGAGTGCGGTGGCCGCAGCCGCCGCTTTCGTATGCGACCGAACTCCAAAATGCGTGCTCATATCTGATACACGAAGATCGCTGCGCTGTCGCCGAGGATGAGTGTGTCACCGCGCTTGAGTTGCACTTCGGTGATGCGCTGGTCTCTGAGGAACGTCCCGTTTGTCGAGCCCTGGTCGATGGCCCAGACGCGGCCGTCGCGCGGGACGATGCGCACGTGGCGCTTGGAGATGCGGCTGTCGGGGATGACTATCGTGGCCAGCGCGGGATCGCGGCCGATGTAGAAGCCATCGTTCTCGATGATGAAACGCTGCCCTTCCAGCGCGCCGGCCGTGCAGTGCAGCATGCCGTTCCATTGCACCATTTCGGTGCCGGCGCCTTCGGACGGAGGATTCTCCGGCGTGATGACGCGCGTAACGCCGATACCGGGGATGTTCGGTTCCGGTTCGATGCGCCGAGGCTCGGGCGCCTCGATCTTTGGCGTCTCGATCTTCAGCGCTTCGACGCGTGAAGTGGCCGCGCTGGCCAGGATGTCAGGCGGCGTTGCCGTTGCTTTTCGCGGAACGCGATCCGTCGAAAGATCGGCAATCGGTTCGCGGCGCGGAGGAGGCACCGGTTTCGGTTGCGCGGGAGGCAAGGACGCGGAGCGCTCAGGCCGCAGCCGCTGGAAGAGTGCGATGCCGACCGGCAGTAAGACCACCAGCAGCAGAATCACGATCAACGCAAGCAGGAGCCACTGAAGCATTCGTCCTCCACTGCCAAGCCCGCCCATTCCTGCCTGAGCGAGCGATGCCGTCGCAATAGATTTCTCTGGACGAAGATGATACTCGTGACAGGTCCGGCATGAGCTGCCGGCCTGTGCCACGCCACCTTTCGGCGAGTGGCATGACGTGCAATCGGCGCGGCGCGGCATGAGCACGTCGCTGGTCGCGATGCTCTCGCGCACGCCCTTATGGCAGGTCTCGCAATCGACGGCGCGGTGACGGCCGTGCGTGAATCCCGCGCTGGCCAGCCAGGTCGTGAGAATCACCGGCGGCGTGGCGGCCAGTTGTTCGCCGCTCGGACGAATCTCGTGACAGACCCTGCATTTGTCGCGAAAGACGAAGTTCGCTTTTCGAAGATAGGCCTGTTGCTGCGGGCCGCTGGCCGCGCGCGTCGACAAAATGCGTCGCACTTCGGCGGCGGGTTTGCCGACGATTGCGGCCGCGCCGGACGAGGCGGCGAACACCGCGCCGTAGACTTTCATGTTGTCACCGCCATGCGGCACCTGCTCGTTCGGATAGCGATCGTCAAACGTGAGTCGATGGCAGCGCTGGCAGTGTTGTTCGAAATCGATTGCAATCGGATCGACTTTATCGCGCACTGTAGCCAGCGCATGGCAACCGGCACACTGCAACACTTCCCGTTTCCCGGTCGCATTAAAAATGCCCCTCGGCTGGAGGTGCATTTTGTGATTGAAGCGCAGCGTGTTCGCGTCCTTCGGATAGACGAGCTCCGGATGCGAATCGCCGAAGTCGCGGATGCGGGCGATGCTCTCGAACGTGTAACGTTCCTGCCCGAATCGAAGCGTCGCCAGCGCCGCGCCGGATACCTTCACGTGCGCTTCGAGATTGGCGTGGCAGGAACGGCAGGTGTCGTCCGGAATGTCTGCGAGCTTGGTGGCGCCGCGATGCTCGGCGTGGCAACTGAAACAGTCGGGCGGATTCTTCCCGTGTACCGCGTGCTCCAGCTGCGGATGACAGTCGAGGCATTTCGCGCTCGACACGCTCTTCCACGCCGAATGACAGGCGCCGCAGTTGTCCGCGACTGAGTGTCCGCCGGGACGCGCGGTTGCGTGCGCCGAGGAGAGACCGCCAGGCATGAACGCGGCCTGCCGTTGCGGCTCAATGACCATGCCGATCGCGGTCAGCGCGACGATCAGCAGAATCGCGGTAGCGCTGCCTTTGGTCATCCACGGACGCGCAAGACGATAGGCACCGGCGTAATCGACCTTCTTCGCCCGCACCACATGCGCGCCGGCCGTGGTGATAGGGGCGGCCACAGCCGCGTCCTCTTCCTCCTCGACGAATACCGTGGTGCTGCGCGCAGTGACGACGCGAAGAAACAGCGGCTTGGTGGGATCGGCCAGTTGGACCTCGAGCCGCAGATCGCCGATCTCGATGACATCGCCCTTGCCGACGCGCGCGGACTCCACCGGCTTCTTATTGACGTACGTTCCGGTGATGGAGCCCTTGTCGGTGATCAGATAACCGGCCGCATCGCTCTCAATGACCGCATGCTCCAGCGCGACGGCAGGATTCTCCGAGCGCAGTTCCTGATTCGTCCCGCGCCCGATCCGCAAAATCTCCGCGCTGATCTGCGTCAGCGTGAGATTGCGGCCCGTGGAGCGCTGGATGAGGAAACTCACGCGGCGATCCTCTCGGTTTGGTTTGGAGTCACCACGGCATTCTCCCGTAATAGAACACGGCGGCGATGTGCAGGGCGGCGAATGTCAGCAGGGCGATGGTGAATGGGATGTGGATGTAGAGCCAGAACTCGAGGATGTTCTTGTAGCGTTGTTGATAGACGAGGCGGAGCAGGAGCTCGCGTCGCTGACGGGATACGACGAGCATCTGACGGAGCTCTTCCTGTTCTTCGCGCGGCACGAGGGCGATGAGGCGGGCCCAATCGGCGTCCTGCTGTGTTTTCTTCACACCGCGCGACACGATGAGGCGCCATCCGGCCAGGCCGCCGGGCGCGGTCTGTCGCAGTAGCTCGTCATAGATGCGCTGGAACGGGGCGCTTCTTCCTGACGCAATGCGGGCCATCGAGCGGGCCAGTTGATTGAGCTGATCCGCGATCTCTTCGACCGTGAGCTCGCTCTCTACTTCGGTCAGCATCCGCGGCACCGTGGCGTACAAAATGGCTCCGGCAATGCCGCTGGCCACCACCACAATGACAAGGATTAACGTAGTCACGGCGACTTTGTCGTTGAAACGCCCGCCGGTATGGAAAAAGAGAATGACCAGCACCAGCACGCCGAGGTAAATGTGCGATTGCATCCACTGCTCGAGCGTCCCGAACGTCGAGCGATACCACCGCTTGCGAATGCCGAAAAATGCCAACAGCAGAATCAACGCCGTGCCCGCGATGCCGTAGGCCAATCCGAAAGTTGAACCGCCATGCGTGAACTCGCGGCGGTCATAGTAGACATAGCTGACGCTGGTGCCGATGAGCAGCACAAGAAAGATCCGGCGCCAGAGAGCGCCACTATTTGGGACTGACATGGCTCACAGGGGATTGAGAATTGAGGATTGAGGATTGAGGATTGCTCCGCAAATTCGCATCGTCTTCTCCCAATCCTCAATTCTCAATCCTCAATCCTCAATTCGGTCATCGTTCACCGCGAGAGATCACCAACTCCTCGAGAGTTTCCCGATACTGCTCTGGCGTCAATCGAATGGCCGCTCCTGTGGGGCAACCGCGCACGCAGGCTGGGCCGCCGCGGATGTCGCGGCAGAGATCGCACTTCACTGCCACGGTCTGTTCCGAGTCTGCTTTGTGCGATTTGCCGAGGAGTGAGGCCACCCAGGAGAAGAGCGTCTTCTTTGGCTCCTTGTGCACCATGAAGATGTTGTCGTAGGGACAATTGCGCTCGCAATTGCCGCAGCCGATGCAGTTGCTCTTGATGTAGACCTCGCCGCGCGGATCGCGGGCGATGGCGTCGGGCGGACAATCGAGCATGCAAAGCGGGTTTTCGCATTGCCAGCACGAATTCGGCGCCAGGAGGTTGTAGAGCTTGATGCCGGTGAGGGAGATGCGCGCCTGTCCGTCGTCGTGTACTCCCTGACAGGCGGCCACGCAGTTGCCGCAGCGAATGCATTTGTGCTCGTCGATGAGCAGGGTCTGCGTACCCATGACCACTTCTTCACGAATGAGGTCGCCGAGGATGTTGCCGGAGCCGGGCGTGGCCTCGGCGATGAGGCCAGCGATGCGGCGTTCCTCGAGCTTGCGCAGCGGCGCTTCGCGCAGATCGGGATGCGCATTGAGGAAATTGTCGAAGTCGCGTTTGGAGAGCTTGATCAGATCCGAAGGAAAGATCGTCGTGACGGTGGCGGTGCGGGCCGCCTCGGAGAATAGCGCGGCCTCGCCGAAGAAATTGCCGGCCACGAGATACGAGAGCACGACTTCCTTGTCGCCCGACTTCTTCGAGATCTTCACCATCCCGTTGCGGATCAGGTAGAACGTCTCGGCCATGTCGCCCTGCTTGAACACGACGGCGTCCTTGCCAAACGAGGTGACGACCGCGCGGTCGACGAGCTCTCCGAGCAGCGCCTCGGGGACGCCGGGAAAGAGATACCCACCGAACGCGCGCAGCAGGAAGGCCTGATCGACGAGCGCCTTCGCTGTCGGTGCATTCGACTGAAGTTTGAGGATGGCCTTGCGCGGAATCTCGATCATCCGCGTCGGTCCGACGGCGGTGGCCGTGGCATTGCGGCGGCGACCCGAGATCAGACTCATCTCGCCGAAGAAATTGCCGGCGGTGAGCTCGGCGATCTTCACTTCGGCTTGCGAATTTTCGGCGCGGCGCGTCAATGCCACGCGACCCGTGGCGATCACGAGAAAATCGTTCGTGTAGTCGTTCTGGCGAATGATCGTTTCGCCGTTTGCGTATTCGCGCACGCGCGTGGCCAGGAACGTCTCGCGCAACTGTTGCTCGTCGGCAGCAGCGAGCAACGGCACGCGGCTGCGGATGGAGGCGATGCGCTCGCGCACCGAACCTTCCCAGAACGGCAGCCGCTCCTGCAGCACCGCCTCGTCGGCCGGCTCGACTTCGCGGCCCATCAGATGCTCGATGACTTCCCAACCCTGATTCATCCCCAGCTTGATGAGATCGCGCCCGCTGGCGGCGCCGATGAGGAAGAGGCCGGGCACGCTCGACTGGTGAACGGGACTCAGGATCGGCCGCGCGTCCTTGCCGTCCCCGGTGTAGCGGATTCCCACGCTCTCGAAGAACTTGCGCGGCGGATCGGCGCCGAGCTTGAGGAACAGCAACTCCGCCGGCACGCGCGTGACGTCGCCGCGCACGTTGAGGTCGGCGTATCCGTCGAACACTTCTCTCACACCGGAGTTGAAGTAGATCGTCAGACGTCCGGCAGCCTGCCGCGAGAGCACTTCGCGCGTGAGGATCTCGTTCGCGCGCGTGATCTCCGAACCGCGCACGATGAGGCCGACGCGATTTTCGTCCGACAACGCGATGGCGATTTCCAGAGCGGAGTCGCCGGCGCCGACGACGAGGATGTCCTGCTCGACGTGCTCGGCAGGATCGACGAGCCGATAGAGAACGTGCGGCAGGTCCTCGCCCGGACATCCGAGCTTGCGCGGATTTCCCTGCGTGCCCATGGCCAGCACGACCTTGGCCGCGTCGTACTCCGCGCCCGTGGCAGTCCTGAGGATGAAGCGGTCGCTCTCGCGCTTCATCGATTTGACCTCGGCATTGAGAACGACGTTCAGCGTTTTGTCTTCGACGTAGCTCTGCCACGCAGCGAGGATCGATTCACGCGAGCCTGCATCGAACGGCAGTTCGCCGCGCGCAGGAATCATCACCGGCTCGGCCATGACGAACTTGCGCGCCTGATAGCTGTAGATCGTGTCGGAGAGATGATCGGAGCGCTCGATCAACACGTACGAAAGCCCGTTCGCCTGCGCGTGCGACGCGGTGGCCAGACCGGCCGGACCGGAGCCGACGATGGCCAGGTCGTACTTCACGTGCGCGCCTCGTTCGTCGCAGCCGGAGATGCGTCAGCTTCGGGACGAAGTCTCAAAGTCGCAAAGTCGCAAAGTCGCAAAGAACGCCTCCGGCGGGCTATTACTCCTTTGAGACTTTGAGACTTTGAGACTTTGCGACTCTGAGCCTCTAAGTGTCTGCGACTACACAAGCCGCACCTCGGGCTCGGTCTTCTCCCCCGCTCTCCCTTCACGCGCGACGTTGAAGGTCATGATGATCTTGCCGAGGCGGATGAGATCTCCGTCGACGAGAACGCGCTTGTCCTGGACCTGCTCGCCGTTGACGAACGTGCCATTGCGGCTCTGCAGGTCTTCGAGCACGAACCCTTCCGGCGTGCGGAGGATGCGCGCGTGATTGGAGGAGACACTGCCGTCCGCGATGGCGATCGTGTTGCTTTGTGCGCGACCCAGCGTGTAGGCGCTGTCGAGCAGTGGGTAGACGTTGTCGGGCGCGCCGTCCGGCGTCAGCGAACCGACCAACGTGCGATGGCGGCCGGATGTGGTTCGCTTCTTCAGTTGCGGATCAGTCTTCATCAGCGACGCCGGCGGCGGTTCGGGTGTGGCGACTTCCACCAGACCGATCTGCACGAGCGCCCGGAGACGATCGGAGACTTCCTGCGCCGTCGCGCCGAGATCTCCGACGAGATCCCTGAACGTGCGTCCGGACGAGAGACGGAAGAGAAGACGGAACTGATCGCCGGTGAGACTGACCTGTTGCTGCAATGCGGGATCGTCGATCACGCGGAAGAGTGTGGCATCGGGATAAACACCGGCGGACTCGGCACGCAGCTTCGCTTCCGCAATGAGCGGCGCCACATCGAGCCCGAGAGGAACGACGTGCGCAGGCACGACCACCGAGTCGGCCAGCGTGAAACTGCCGGCGTGCCAGTCGAAAAGATCGAGCACCGCTTCCTTCGGATCGGCGATCCTGCTCGACTCGGCCCAGACGATCAAATCGCCGACGAAGAGCACGCGCGCCTGACGGTCGGTTCCCTGCACCTCCAGAGTCCCGCTCTCGCCACGCCCACAGAGAAAAGAGAGAAGCTCCGCGACACCGAAATGCCGAAGGCTGCCTTGCAGCACCACCTGCATGATTCTGGTAAGTGTAGCGTAGGAGGATGCTTGCGATGGGTGCCGCGGTGAGTCACCTGGAGAGTCGCAAAGTCTCAGAGTCGCAAAGTCTCAAAGGTGGCATGTGCCGTCGGCATCTTTGAGACTCTGAGACTTTGCGACTTTGCGACTTCGTGTCATCACCACAACTCTTCGATCGGTCCGTAGTGACCGTCTTTGGCTTCGGGAACGTATTCGAATCCGCGGCCGAGAGGATCGTCGGTGCGGACGGTGGTGTAGTCGATGCCGAGGGCGGAGTAGATCGTGCTGGCGATGTCCTCGGTGCGAACGTCGCGGGCTGCGCTCCATCCGTAATCGACGATCGCGTCGCCCTCGGCGTCGGTCTTACCGATGATGCGGCCACCGGCCGTGCCGCCGCCGGCGAAGACGCTGGAGTTGCGGAGATAGTGATCGCGTCCGCCCTGGCCGCTCAGCGGTCCGACGGTGCGACCAAACTCGCTCACCACGACGACGAGCGTATCGTCGAGGATGTTCATTGAAGTGAGATCGGTCAGCAGCGCGCCGAGGGCCGCGTCGAGCTCCGCGCACTGCACGTAGAGCGATTGCGCGGCATCGTGATCGTAGATGTCGGAGTGATGATCCCAGCCGCCCATGGTGGCCTGCACGAAACGCGTGCCTTTGCCGGAGGCCACGAGATTGCGCGCCACGAGCAGCGAATCGCCGAAGTTCGTGGAGCCGTAGGCGGCGTGCTCGGTTTCCGAGAACGAGAAGAGCGCGTCGATCCCCGGCGCGTCCATCAACACTTTCGATTGATCGTAGAAATCATTCATGTCCGTCGACGCTTTGCCGAGAACGCCGGTGACGCGGGCTGCGTCGAGTTGATGGAGCAAATCCCAGCGGCGCGAGAAACGCGTCGGTCCTTCCGGATGGGAGAGCGTCGAAAGGCCGTTCGCATCGGTGGTCACGCCGAACGGAGCGTACTTCGCCGGGAGATAGCCGCAGGTCGGAATGCCGCCGGAGTTGAGGGCGATGAATCCCGGCAACACATCGGCCGGCGTACGTGCCGCCTGCGACTCGAGCGCGACCACCGCTCCGATGTGCGGAGCGATTGCGCCCGTCGCGCCGCCCGGGTTGCGCGCGATCTGCGCCCAGGTCTGTCCGAGCTGATGAACGGCCGCCCAGGACAGCCCGCTGCGAACGATGCTCAACTTGCCGAGGTGCGTGGCTGTTTTCGGGAGCAACCCCTGCGGCCATCGCACGTCACCATACGACGTCGGCTGGAGGTCGAGCGGCGTCCACGAGCCTTCCTTGAGATCCCACATGTCGGTCTGGCTCGGCGCGCCGGAAAGGAAGATGAAGATGCAGCTCTTGGCGGTGTTGCGGAGCGACGGCGCGTCATTGGTGGTTGCGCCGAGGAGAAGGCGTGGCTCGAAGACATCGGCGAAATACGACGCGACGATGCCCGTGCCGGCGATGCGAAAGAAGTGGCGGCGTGAGAAGCTCATACGAACAGGAACTCCAGGCTGTTGATCAACGCGAACTGCAGATCCTCGGCACGCTCGGCGAGAGTGCCGGCGAGGAGGTAAGTGATGGCCGCCTGCCGCTCCGACGAAGTCGGTTTGCGCGACAGCGTTGCCAGATAGAGCTGATCGGCGATCGTTCCCGGATCGGATGTCGATGCCAGCACCTTCGACACCGTCGAGTTGTTGGCGCGGCGCACGCGCGTGGTCACGATCGGATCATTCATCATGGCCAGCGCCTGCGAGATCGCGCTGTCGTTCGTGCGCGCCACGTCATCGCGATTGCCACGGCCGAACTGATTGAGGAACAAACTGGCCGGACTGCGACGCGCTTCCAGTGGATCGGGAAGCTGCATGGCCTTCGCAACGGGAGTGAGTCCGGCCACCGGCAAAGACACCGGCACGGCCGTGGCGGTGGTCACGGCATCGAGCAGCGCTTCGGCGGAAAGCCGCCGCGGCGAGCGTCGCGCAAAGTACGTGGCATCGGGATGAGTGCCCGCGTATGCGGACGAGAGCTGATACGTGTTGGAGAGCGCGATCGTGCGCAGGAATGAACGGATGTTGTAGCCGCCGGAGATGAAGTCGTCCGCGAGCGCTTCGAGCAACTCTGGATGAGACGGCTGCGCGGTGAGCCTGGCCAGGTCGAATGCGTTCGCCGGCTCGACGATGCCGATGCCGAACATTTCCTTCCAGAGATAGTTCACGGTGGCGCGTGCGAACTGGCGATCGGCGGTGAGCATGCGGCCGTAGGCGACGCGGTAAGGCTCGCCCGGCTGGGGCTGCTCGCCGGTCAGGATGAACGCCGGGGTGACTGTGTTCGGTTGTCCCGCGGCCGGTGCGCGCGGCGTCTTGTTGCCGTCGGTGGTGTTGAGGCGATAGACGCCATTGGGGATCGTGCCGACGTCGAACTGGATGATGTTTTGATTCGGGTTGGCGGGATCGGTGTAGCGCGAGCCACGAGCCGACGTACGCGAGAAGAACGCCGCCATCTTCCAGAAGTCATCGCGCGTCTTGCCGCGCAGGTAGATGTTGACGAGCTCGAGATGTCCCGGTCCGCCGTGGCAGGAGATGCACAGCATCGGAATGCCGAGGAACTTTTCGGCCGAGTGCGCGGCCAGGTTGTCGTAGGTGTCCTGGGAAGGTCCGTTGTTCTGAATCTGCCGGACGACATAGTTGGCGGTGCCGGAGGTGAAATTGTTGCCCTCCCCTGCCAGGTCCTCGCGCACCATCGCGTCATACGCCTTGCCGGTGCGGATCGACTCCTTGATCCACAGATAGTGAACGTTGCGGCCGAGGTAGTACTGCCGGACGGCATCGGAAGCCTGCACGTTCTGGACGAGATCGCCGTACCACATCGTCCAGCGATCGACGAACGCGCTGGAGTTGAGAAGCTCGTCGATCTTGCGGGCGCGTTTGTCGGTGCGCGTATCGGCGAGGAAGGTCTCGACCTCCGCCGCTGTGGGAATCGCGCCGGCGAGGTCGACGGTCACGCGACGGAGGAACTCCTCGTCCTTCGCGCTCGCCGCCGGAAGAATCCCTGCCCCGGTCAGCTTTGCGCCGATGTGCGTATCGATGAAATTGGCGACCGGGAGCGGTCCGGCGGAGGAAGGCTTTCCGACAGCCCTCCGGCGCGAGTCGCCCGCGGCGTGCGCCACTCCGACCACCAGGAGCAACACGGCAATGATGCGTTTCATGGAGATGTGACGGCCATCGCACGGAGATGTTTACACGAGGGGCGTCAAACCGACTCGGGACCGGCCAAACTTGTGCTAAAACGCGGCCATGCTGGATCAGGTCACGGCAGAGTCCTTCGAGGCGCACGTCGGCAGCAGCTTCTGGGTGGAGTTTTCGAACGGGCACAAGGTGGAACTGCGGCTGACGCGCGCTGCCAAGGTGATGGAGAGCGAGGCCGCTCAGTTGCCGCGCCACCCCTTCTCGCTCTATTTCATCGGCCCGAGATCGTTCCGGCTCGAGCAGCAGATCTATCACGTGACTCACCCCGAGCTCGAGGCGATGGATATCTTCCTCGTGCCCATCGGACAGGACGCGCAGGCCTTTCAGTACGAGGCCGTGTTCACCTAACCTGCGGGGGATTCGGACGGTTCCCAACGCATGAGGTAGTACACACCGTTGGTGTCCACGTGCCGGAAGCCGAGGCGCTCGTAGAGACGAAGCGCGGGATTAAACCCCTCGACATGGATCGTGACCGGCTTTCCGGCAGCCGTTCCGCGCGAGAGCACTTCCTTCACGAGGCGCGTGCCGATTCCGCTTCCGCGAAACTCCGAAAGCAGGGCGATGTCGACGAGACGGATCTGATCGCGCCATTCGTCGAGCCAGAGACGTCCGATGGAACGGCCTTCCAGCTCGATGATTCGCCGCTCGCAGGTCGGATAGTGAATCCCGTAATGCTCGAACTGCGCGGCGAACTGTTGATCGAGAAAGGCCTTCTTCTGAACGTCGTCGAACGGGAAATGCTGCATCTCTTCGGCGCGCGTGTTGCCGTAGAGCTCGCGCATGAAGTCGTAGTCGGAGCCGGTGGCGGGACGAAGGGTGACCGCGCCGAAACCGGCGCGGTCACCAGGGGTGGAAAAACTCACGACGCGTAATCGATGCGGAGAACGAAATGCTCAAACTGCGCGGGATTGTTGCTCGCGTCGACGAGGGCCATGCGGCCTTCGACACGGCGGACCTGCCACTGAGACCAGCGCGGCTCGGAATCCTGCTCAAAGAGCGGCACGATGACGTAGAAACCGCGCACGAGCTTCAGTGAATCGCGATCACTGAGCAACGAAAGCGTCACCGGCAGCGCATGCGACTCCACGGCCACACCGCCCACGGCGCGACGACGTGTCGTCGGCGCACCTGCCGGCGTCGAACCGCTCTCGATCCCGACGCTGAAGCGAATGCTCTGTACGTCGTCGACGGGAACGTTGAAACTCACCGAGTTGCCCTGGGAGCCGGTCTTCCGGCTGGAGCCCCAGGCACGGAACGGTGCGTTCCGCCGTTCGCCGCCGTCGAGATACGAATAGTGCGTGAGCAACTCGACGCCGCGTCGTTGACTCGGAACGGCCGGCGCCCCACTGGCGCCGGAAACCGTGACGCGCGCACCGCGGCTGATGAACCCGCCGTCGCTTGCAGGTACGTTGGAAGCAGCATTGAGCGCCGCGTTCTCATCGGCCAATGCGAAGCCAACGGCCAGACGCTTGGGCAGCGAAGCGGCAGCGCCAGCGAATAAACTCGGACCGACTACTGCGGTTGCAAGCGCGCATGTCGATGAAGCGACCAGAAACTGCCGCCTCCCGACCTTTTGCTGACTGATACTACTCATGCGGTTCTCCTTGGCCAATCTCGTCTCTCTCTCTTCGATCCGCATCCTACTACCGGGTCATCAAAACAGTTGGATTACTAACCGCGCGGCGGAAACACACCCTGGAGTGCAATGCAGAAGTAAAACGTCAGGTACGGCTGCAGGTTGTTGTGGGGCTGGTCGCCGCCGGCGGGGGCGAGGGCCTGGTCGGACATCGCCATCAGATTGCTCGAAGTGACGTAGATGTTCGCGCCAACGACGTTGGCCAGCATCACGCTCGCGGATGCATCATCCTGATTGGCCGTCGGCGGATTGACCGCTCGGGCAGTATGCGAGTGGGCCGGAATCTCCGACTCGAGCAGCGTCACGGTTTCGGAACCGCCGGTCTCTCCGAGGTCATGGAGCGACAGACCCGGTCCCTGTCCAGGATGCATCGGAGCCCGGCCCTGGAGGTCGGGCAGCGCGAAATTCGACTTGCCGTCTCCTCCGTAAGTCGTTCCGAGCAGCGAGAAAAGGGCGGTGTTTTGACTGAGCGGCATGAGCTGGCCATCGCACCACGCCCAGCCCTTGGGGGCGAAATTGAAAGGGAAAATTCGAATCTCAGCAACAAATGGATCCATCGTTCATCTCCTTTGCGTTGCTCTCATCCTGATGCAGAGCGGTAACCGACTCCTATGTCGGACTCGGGAAGATTCCGAAGAGTGAAATGATGAAATCAACGCAGAGATAGGGTTGGAAGTTCGTGTGTGGCTGACTGCCGCCCACAGGTCCGATCATGTTCGCAGCCAGGTTCACCATAGGAGGAGGTGGTACCAGCGAGCGGTAAATCGCCTGAGGAGTATTTGAAGCCGTGACCTGCCCGGGCGGCGTGGACTGAGTGGCCGGGCTGGTCGTGGCCAGCCAAGGGTGACTGTGTGCGGCGATCTGGTTGACGGTCAGTGTGATCTCCTCAGCGCCGCCGGTCTCCGCCAGAATGAGTCCATTGCCTTGATGAATGGGAATGCGCCCGCGCAGGTCGGGCAGGGCAAAGGTGGACTCACCGTCGCCGCCATACGTGGTTCCGAGCAATTGGAACAACGTCTCGTTCTCGCTGATTGGAAGCAACTGTCCTTCGCAGAACATCCAGCCCGCGGGAGCGAAGTTCCCCGCGAACATCCGAATCTCTCCGACATATGGTTGTGCCATCGTGTCCTCTCCTAGTTCGGGCTCGGGAAAATGCCCTGTAGCGCGATGCAGAAGCTGAGCGTCAGAAAGGGCTGCATGTTCAGGTGAGCCTGACTGCCCCCTACGTTGGTCACTGCCGCGGCGTTGAGCGACGTGAGGTTCGCGGCTGCGTCGTAAAAGAAGTTCGTGGAGCGACCGAGAAGGGCGCCCGTGGGGACATTGGTCGTGGCATTGTCGTTGGTGGAGTTCATCACGTGAGTGTGCGTCGGCAGTTCCGCGATCGAAAGCGTGTGCGCCGGTTCACCTCCCCGTTCCCCAAGCGTGTGCCCGCTGCCAACGTGGATGGGTGTCCGTCCACGCAGATCGGGGAGCGCAAAGTTGACCCTCCCGTCACCTCCGAAGGTGGTACCGAGGAGCGAGAACAACGCCTGATTCTGATTGATCGGCAAGAGCTGGCCATTACTGAGTGCCCAGCCCTTCGGGGCAAATACAAAAGACATGATCCGAATCTCGGACAGGAATGGTTCGGCCATTAGGCTGTCTCTCCTTTCATGCGGCGGTTATCTTGGATAGTCGCGGTTTGAACGTGCTTACGGACATACACCTCCGTTGAATGTGATCGTGTTTGGCGGGTTCTCGAAGAAGCCCACCGACGCGCCGTTGTTGGCGGTACTCAAAGCTGCGGGGCTGGCCTGGGTGACTCTCAGACTGGCGAATGCGGTTTCGTTGAGCTGCAAGGCGATATCGTCGTCGAATGGCGTGAAGAGCTCTGTGCCCGAGAGCACATTCCCGGAAATATTCGCGCAGACATCGTTCCTGGCGTTGCCGGAGCCGTCGCCGACGTCGATCAGCAGCCCCGCTCCGAAGCCGTCGCTGCGAACGGAGGCCGTGTTGTTGGTCACGACAGCTCTGAGCTCGAGACCTACATCGTCTACGAGGGCATCGTTGGAGTTGAGGTGAATGCCATTGGCCATGAACTCCGTCACGATATTGCTCGTAATGGTGGCTGTCATGGTCCCGTCGCCGTCCTGGCGTAAGGTGATGCCTTCCCCATTGTTCGTAGCACCGCTGCCCGTGACTGCGTTGTTTGTGACCGTGGCGTTGGTCGTACCGGTGTCGTCGTTGTTGACGCGAATGCCGTCGAACTTCGTTCCATTGATGGTGTTGCCGGTCACAGTGTGGTTGGCGGTACCGCTGCCTCCGCCGAGGATCTGGATGCTGCCGCTGCCCAAGGCATTCGCGCAATTGAAGATGCTGTTTTGCACGGTCAACGAGAAAGTGCCGGTGTGCGTCACGGCCGTGGATGCGGCCACGCCGAGTATGCCGTTGGCATTGATCGCAAAATCAGAGTCGTCGATGAGCACGGTCAGGTTCGAGGCCAGATCACTCTGCACCTCGATTCCGGACTCACCGAACCCAGGCTGGTGATTCAGGACGTTCAGCCGGCGAATGGTCAGCGAATCGGCTGACGGATCATCGGTGGCGTTCTGACGAACCTGAATGCCGTCCTCCTGGATCTGGTCGAGCGTCACGTCCTCGATCAGCGACGTACCGAACAGATTGAGGATGCTCATTCCCTGTTCTTCGTTCGCGTTGCCCGCGTTGATGATCGACGCGTCCTGGAACGTGAAATTCGTCACGGAGTTGATGTTGATGCCGTGATCGCCGGTGTTGGCGATGTTGAGCTGCGTCAGCGTGACGTTGCGCGAGCTCGTGAGGCTGACCCCAACGCCCGACGTATTCTGCACCAGACCACCGGAGGCGTTCGCGGCACCGGTACCATCCCCGGTCACTGTCAGTCCGCCGGAGGCCCCGGTATTGTTCAGAAGGATTCCGTTCGCGCCACCGGCGGCGGAGATGCGAGTGAAGTTGAGGTTTGCGGCTCCGATCGTGGCGTTGCTGACGCTCAGTCCGACTCCAGCCGGTGCGCTGATCGAACCGCCACCGTTGGTGATCCGCATGCCGGTCGAGCCGGTGTACAGACCAGAACCGCCGATCGTCACACCGCTCGTGCCGCCGAAGACCGACAGGCTGCCGATCGCGAAATCGCCGCTGACGCTCGACATCACCACACCGGCGCCCCCTACCGGGTTTCCTGCGGCACCGACCGCGATCGTTCCGCCGTTCACGGTGTCGAAGCTGCCGCCTGCGATCGCGTCGAAGCGCACCGTGTTGATACTGATGCCGTTGCCGACGGTGTTGCCACTGATTGTCACGTTGGTAAGACCGGACACCGTTAGGTTACCACTCCCGACCATGTTGATGCCGCTGCCGCCGGTCGAAAGGACGGTGCCGTTGGTGTACGAAATCACCGCCTGTCCAAGGCCGCTCACGTCGAGACCATTGCCGCTCGAGGTGATCGACGTGGCGTTGATCGTCACCGTCGTGGTGCCCGCCGTGCTTCCGGCGTTGACGTCGATACCCTCGGCGCTGGCGCCGCTGATTACGTTGTCGTGAATCGAGGCGCTCGACGGACCTGTGGATGATGTATTGGTCACATCGATCGCGTTGCCGCCAGTGCTGCTCAGCGTAAGCCCCGCGATCTCGACGCCCGTGACGCCACCGCCAACAGTGACGGTGTCGGTGGCGCTGGTGACGGTCGGATTCGGACCCGCCGGAACCAGCGGATAGGTGTTCACCGTGAGACCAACGCCTTCCCCGAGGAAGCGCTGATTGAGCTCCAGGCCGATGCTACCCGTGACCGCGGAGTTGTGGACGAAGATATAGGCATTCGGAGCGTCAACGTCGCCAACCCCACCCGGGCCGTTGAGCGAGGAGAAGTCGGTGAACGGCGTACGTGACGTGCCATTGCCCAACGGGCCGGAACTGTTCACGTACCAGATCATTTCGCTGAGCGTGAGCGTGACCGTGCCGGTGGTGCTGGCCGGAGAGCCAGCGGAGGGCGCATCGGTGACGACGTACTGGAACGAGGCGCTCGTCTCTCCCGGTCCCGGGGTGAACGTAAAGGTGCCGTTGGAGTTGAGCAAGAGCACCGAACCGCCACCGAATGCGCAGACGAATGGAGCGGTGACGTCACCGCAGCCAACGACCGACGTGATGCTGAACGGATCGCCTTCCGGATCGGCGTCGTTGTGCAGGACGCCCGTGCCGGACCCAGTGGTCGCGGCGACGTTCGGGGTCGTGCCCGTAGCGAGATCGACGCGGAGCTCGGTGTTGCCGAAGGTGTTCCAGGAATCAGCGCCCGCGATCGGCGCATCGTTGACCGCGTTGACCGTGATGGTGAACGTGACGGCAGCCGACGTGTCGACGCCGCCGTTGGCCGTGCCGCCGTTGTCGGTGAGCGAGACCGTCACGATCGCCGAACCGAACGCATTGGGCGCCGGCGTGAACGTCAGCGTGCCGTTCGAAGCGATCGACGGCTGCGCGCTGAAGAGCGCGTTGTTGTTGCTCGAAACGTTGAAGGACACCGTCTGGCCGGCTTCGTTCGCCGGACCGGCGCTAATGGCCGTGGCCCAAGCGGCCGAGTACGCGCCGCTGTCTTCGTTCAAGGTGACATTGCCGCCCGGTACAAACGACGGCGCGTCGTTGACCGAGTCGACATTGATCGTGAACGTGACCGCCGGCGACGTGTCATCGCCGCCGTTCGCCGTGCCGCCGTCATCGGTGAGGAAGACGGTCACGGTCGCGGAGCCGAACGTGTTGGCTGCGACGGTAAAGGTCAGAACGCCGGCCGGCGAGATCGACGGCTGCGCGCTGAAGAGGCCGTTGTTGTTGTTCGAGACATTGAACGCGACGGTCTGACCGCCCTCGTTCGGACCGGCGCTGATGCCGGTGGCCCATGCCGCCGAGTAAGAGCCGGAGTCTTCGAGCACCGAGACGTTGCCGCCGGGCGCGAATGATGGCTCGTCGTTGACGGCATTGACGGTGATGACGAACGTCTGGGCCGGCGACGTGTCATCGCCGCCGTTGGCCGTGCCGCCGTCATCCATCAGGTAGACCGACACCGTTGCAACGCCGTTCGCGTTGGCGGCCGGCGTGAACGTCAGTACGCCGCTCGGCGAGATCGAAGGCTGTGAGGCAAAGAGCGCGTTGTTGTCGCTGGAGACGACGAATGTGAGCGCCTGGCCGCTCTCGTTCGGACCGGCGGAGATGGCCGAGGCCCACGCTGCGCTGTACGCGCCGCTATCCTCGTTCACGGTCACATCGCCGCCCGAGGTGAATGAAGGCTCGTCGTTGATCGTGTTGACGCTGATCGTGAACGTCTGCGAAGCGGACGTGTTCACGCCACCGTTGGCGGTGCCGCCGTTGTCGGAAAGCGTGACCGTCACGGTCGCACTGCCGAAGGTGTTGGCGGCAAGGGTGAAGGTCAACACGCCGCTCGGGGAGACGGCGGGCTGCATGCTGAACAGAGCACCGTTGTCATTGGAGGCTGCGAACGTCAGCGACTGGCCGCTTTCATCGGCCGGCCCGGCGCTGATGCCCGTGGCCCACGACGCGGAGTAGGCGCCCGAATCCTCGTTCACGGTTACGTCCCCGCCGCTCGCGAACGACGGTGCGTCATTCACGGCGTTGACGGTGATGGTGAATGTCTGTGAGGGCGAAGTGTCGTCGCCGCCATTCGCCGTCCCACCGTTGTCCTGCAGGACCACCGTTACGGTGGCAGAGCCGTTCGCATCCGCGGCAGGCGTGTACGTGAGCGTACCGTCCGCGGCCACGGCCGGCTGCGCGCTGAAGAGCGCGATGTTGTTGTTCGAGGTCACGAAGACCAGCGTCTGGCTACCCTCGTTCGGACCGGCCGAGATTCCGGTGGCCCAGGGGCTCACCGTCTGAGCTCCCGCATCTTCGTTCACGGTCTGGCTCGGCCCGGCGGTGAACAACGGTTCGTCGTTCACGCCATTCACGTTGATGGTGCTGGTTTGCGCGTTCGACGTGTCGTCGCCGCCGTTGGCCGTACCGCCGTTGTCCTGCGCCACGATCGTGATCGTCGCGGAACCGAACCGATTCGTGGCCGGAGTGAATGTGAGCGTCCCGTCCGAATCCACCGACGGCTGCACGCTGAAGAGCGCGTTGTTGTCGTTCGTGACGATGAATGTGACGGTCTGCGCCGACTCATCGGCGGGACCTGAAGAGATTGATGTGACCCAGTTCGCAATTATCTGCGGGCCGGAGTCTTCGAAGGCGCTGACCGTCGGTCCGGCCAGGAAGGTGGGCGGATCGTTGACCGGCGCGATGGTGATGGAGACGTTCGCGTCGTCGGTGCCGCCGTTTCCGTCGTGAGCGCGATAGACGAAGCTGTCGGAACCGTTGTAGTTGAGATTCGGCGTGTAGTCGACCGTAGCGGTGTTCGGTCCGGTCGAGATGATCGGCCCGAGAGTGCCATTGGCCGGGCCGGAAACGATGGTAAATGTCAGCGGATCGCCATCGGCATCGCTGCCGCTGAGCGTGATCGTGACGGTGTTGTCTTCATTCGTCGACGCGGTCGCGTCGTTCGCAACCGGCGGCGTGTTGCACGTGACGAGCGCCGGTGTGCCGGCCGGCAATGACGGTGCGGCCGGTGAGCAGACGCCGGTCTGCGTCTGCGGGAAAACGCCGGTGGGAACGCCATTGGTCGGGTACGTCGATCCGGCCGTATCGATCGTGCCGCATGCGGTGAGAATGATCTTTCCCTGCTCGGCGGGCGGCACGTCGGCCTGTGAGCCAACTGGGCGTACGTCGCCGGTGCCGTTGCGCCAGAAGAGATCTCCGCTGTGCGAACGGACTTCGATGGTGCCGCCCGCACTCTGCTTCTTCGGTTTGCTCCAATCGCCGACGGCAACGATGGTCGCGCCGTCGAGATTCACATCGTCGAATGCGGCGATCGAGACAAGCCCGCCGCGCGTTGCTTTTCCATCGACGCCGGCGAGGAAGGCCCGGCCGGATGCGGAAACGCTGGCACCAAGCGAAATAACGCGGATCGTGCCCGCGCCATCCTTATTGGCTTTGCCCGCTGGAACCGACGTGACTGCGAAGAGTGTCCCGGCGGCCGGCGGCCCGAGGACCTGCACGGATTCAGAGGCGAAGATGTCGACGCCGTTGTCGGAAGCGCCTTCCTGAGTCGAGTCTGCGCGGAGAATGCCCTGACGCGTTCCGGCTGCGCCGAGGTCAGTGCCGTCCACGAGAACGTTCTTGCCGGACCGGATCGTGACGCGGGCCGCGGTTTCCTTGCGCGAGAGCGCGGCGACGAGGCCGCGGATCTCGATCCCACAGGCATCGAGAGTCACTGGGCCGGTAGCGTTCTTCTCGCCCTGCGAAACGATGTTCGCCGTTGCGCCGATCACGATGGCCGGCTCGACGAAGGTGGTGGAGCTCATGGAGATGGCGCCACCGGACTGGTTGCCGTTGCCGCCGTTGAGCGCCGCACCGGTGAGGCGTGACGCGAGGAGCGTGCGGCTCGGTCCGGAGAAGACGTTGCCGTCAACGACGATGACGCCACCCGAGGCGACGGTGATCGATCCGGCCTGTCCGTTCGGAGCGCCGGCGTGGAGCGTCGTGCCCGATGCAAGCGTCACGTTATCGGAGACATTGGCCGCGATCGAACCGCCGTTCGAGTTACCGTTGCTCGTCGATGCGGCGGAGACGATGGCTGTGCCGTTCAGCGCGAGATTGCCGCCCACGGTGAGCGTGATACCGCCTCCGTTGCCGCTGCCGCTGCGGTTCTCCGCGTAGAGCGCGCCGCCGGAGTTGACGGTCATGTTGCCGCTGACGGCGAAGACCATCGAACATGCGCTGTTGTTGCCTGGCCCATCGTCATTGCAGTTGACCGTGCCGTTCACGACGAGGTTGCCGTCATCGACGGTGAACACGCCGTTCACGGAGCCGTCATGATCGCTCGACGAGCCGTCGAGGGCCGCAAAAGAGCTCGTGCCTGTGAGCGTGACGTCGTGCGCAAACGCCGATGCGGCGAGGATTGCGACACCCAGGAAAAGAAATACACGAAACGACATGGATCGCATACCGAGATGCCTCCGTAGGGATAGCTGCCGAATTGTCGACTATCTGACCTGACTGGTTCCGTGGACGAGCAGGAGCTCTCAATCCTGCTTCAAGGGTGCCCGAACATCTCTCTCTTTTTGGACAGCAGCAATCTACCGTCATCGTCGACGCGACGCAAGTATGGAGAGGACGATTCATCGGGATTTTGCAGAAGGCGGCAGGAAAGTGGAGGCGAGACAACAAAGTCCGGCCTCTGGCGAAGCGCGATAACTCAAGGGTGGACGGACTCGCGAGTCCGTCCACCCTCAATCATCAATCCGAAACCAGACTGACCATCCGCTACGGAGCGGTGGCATCGGTGCAGTCCCCGCCGTTGAAGACGATTACTGCGGGCGGGTTCGGGAAGACTCCGTCCGGGAAGTGCGTAAAGTTGGCACCGCTGTTTCCCGACGAGACCGCGGCCTCGGTCTGCTTCACCCGCATCGTGCCGTTTGGGTCGTTGATGTTCAGCACAATGTCAGAGTCGAAGTAAGCCGTGGTATCGGTGCCGGCGACCGTGTTGCCGGTGACGTCGACGCAGGCGTCGTTAAAGAACGCGTCTCCGACGCCAACCTCGACGATGATGCCGGCCCCGAATCCATCGCTGCGAACAGTGGCCGCGTTATTCAGGATCGTGGCCTGGAGCTCGAGGCCTGCGTCATCGACTGTCGCGTCCTGCGCGTAGATCTTGATGCCGTCCGCCTTGACTTGAGTGATGTTGTTGTTGGTGACGAGCGCAAACATCGTGCTGTTCTCGTCCTGGCGCATCTCGATGCCTCGGCCGTTGTTCGTGGCTCCGCTACCGGTGATGATGTTGCTGGTCACCGTGTTGTGCGTGGTCTGGTTACCATCCGCATTGAGCAGGATGCCGGTGAACTTGGTGCTGTTGATCTGGTTGTTGTGGACGCGGGAGAACACCGTACCGCTACCCCCACCGAGCGCCTGAACGGCACCCGATCCGAAGGCGTTGGCGCAATTGAAGATGCTGTCCTGCACGGTCATGCGGAACGTGCCGGTGTGGCTGGCCGCGGTGCTCCAGGCCACGCCCATGATGGCGTTGGTGTTGATTGCGAAGTCGGAGTCGTCGACCAGAACCGTGAGGTTGGAGGCCAGGTCGGGCTGGATCTCGATTCCTGTTTCACCGAAGCCGGCCACGTGATCCTGAACGTTCAGCCGGCGGATGGTGATCGTATCCGCCGTACCGTCGTCGGTCGCGTTCTGCCGGATCTGAATGCCGTCTTCTTCGATGTCGTCCATGGTCACGTCTTCGATGAGCGACGATCCGAACAGGTTGAGGATGTTGATTCCCTGTTCGTCGTTGCTGTCGGCCACGCCGGTCATGACGGCGTCTTGATACGTGAAGTTCGTGACGGAGCTGATGTTGATGCCGTGATTGCCGCCGTTGGCGAGGTTGAGCTGCGTCAGAGATACGTCGCGCGTGTTGGTGAGGCTGATGCCCACGCCCGTGCTGTTCTGGATCGTCCCGCCCGAGGCGTTCTGCGTGCCGCCGCCGTCACCTTTCACCTTCAGACCGCCGCTCGATCCCGTTCCATTGAGGATGATTCCGCTTGGGGCGCCGTTCGACGAGATGCTCCGGAACTCGAGGTTGTTGGAGCCGATGGTGGTGGTCGCGACATTCAGCGCCGTGCCCGTGGTGGTGGTGATCTTGTTGATCGTCACCCCGGTTGCGCCCGGGTTGCACGGATTTTCGTCACAGACTTCCACGATGCCGGGGCCGCTGGAGCTGAAGGCAGCGGCCGATCCGGTGCTCAGAACGACGCCGCCGCTGAAGCGAATCGTCGTTCCGGCGGAGTTGCCGCTGATCGTGATGCCCGAACCATCACCGTCGTCACCGTCGGTGATGGCGCCGGTGAATAGCTTCGAGCTCGTACCGGTGCAACTGGAAACGGTCACCAACTGGCCCTGATCGTCGGTGATGGTGCCGTTGTAGGTGAAAGCCGCGCTGGTATTCGAGAGCAGGACGTCCGCCGCCGTGGAGTTGGTGATGGTGCTGCCGCTCGGAGCGGAGAAGGTGCCGGTGGTGTTGGTGAGATTGATGCCGTTCGCGGCGCTGTTGGTGCTGCTCATTGCATTGAGCTGAAGATCGAGCGCAGTATCGGTAATGCTCGCCGCGGCACCGCCGGTGGCCACGAGCGTGGCCTGGTTCGCCGTTACGCTCAGGGTAAGGATGCTCGCTGCGCCGTCAGCGCTCAAGGCCGCGCCGCCCTCGGCGTAGACGTCGAGATCGGTGAAGCTCAGGCTGCCGGCGACGTTGGTGAGCACCATGCCCGACGCGCCCACGCCGTTCCCGCTCGCACCGATCGTCCAGCTGCCCGCGTTCACGACGTTGATGCCGCCGCCGGTCGTGGCATCGAAGGTGGCGTTGGTGACCACGACGCCCGACCCTACGGTGTTGCCGTTGACGGAGTTGCTCGCAAACGCGTTGATGGTGGCCGTCCCTCCGGTCTGATTGATGTCGATGGCCGTGCCGGTGGAGGTGATGGTGTTGTTACTGACGGTTAGGTTGACCGCATTGGCGGTGACATCGATGTCGATGCCTTCGGTTCCGGCCGAACGGATGGTGTTGTTGGAGATGTTTGTGCTCCCGGCCACGTTCGTCGAAACCGTGATGGCATCCGTCGTGCCGCCGATGTTCAGCCCGCGAATCTCCACCGCACCGGTGAGATTGGTCGCGGTCACGCCCACGCCACCAGAATTGCCAATTTGCGGCTGAGTGCCGGCCGTCACGAGCGTGGAACCGTTGACGATCAAGGCCACGCCCTGGCCAATCAGCTTCTGCCCGTTCTTGAGCAGGATGCCCGCGTTCTGGTTTAACGTCGTGCCGTCCCCCAGATGGACGAAGATGAAGTCGTTGGCTGTCGACGCCGTCTGTGCCGAGGTAAGAGTGTTGAACGGCGAATGCGACTGGCCGTTGCCACCGCCCGCGGCATTGTTCCGCACGAACCAGACGCGATCGATGAGATTGATCGTCACTGTGCCCGGTGCCGAGGTGGTTGGGCCGGTGCCGCCCGTGTTGCTCGTGACCGTGTATTGGAAGGTGTCGCTGGTGATTGCTGCCGCGGCGGAGTTGACCGGCGGCGTGTAGAGGAACGTGCCGTCGGCGGCGACGGTGACGCTGCCGCCGGCGGTCGTGGCGAAGACGCCGCTCACGACCGTGACGGTGGCCGCGCTGGGCAGATCGTTCACTTTGATCGTTCCTGCGACCTGGACCGTCGGTGTGCCAGGGGTGGCAGTGGTGCCGCCGGTGAGAACGAGTTGCGTGTTGTCGACACCGCCGCTGATGCTGTCGTTGGTGGCAACGGGGAGCACGGACAGTGTGTACGTCGTGTTGGTGCCGGTGCAGGCGTTGGCGTCCGTCACCGTGACGTTGATGGGGAACGTGCCTGTCTGCGTCGGCGTGCCGGAAAGGACACCCGCGGTGGAGAGCGACAAGCCGGTCGGCAGTGTGCTCGAGGTCGTGAAGGTGGCCGGCGTGTGCGTGCCGACTCCCGTCTGCGTGAAGGTCTGGCTGAAGGCAGTGTTGTACGTCGCCGTGGTGACACCCGGATTGTTGACCGTGATGACCTGGCAGGCGATGACGAGGTTGTACGTAGCGCCGGTTCCGGTGCAGCCGTTCACGTCCGTCACCGTGACGACGATCGGGAACGTGCCGGGCTGGCCGGGCGTACCGGAGAGGACTCCTGCGGTGGAGAGCGTGAGACCCGAGGGCAGAGTGCTGGAGGTCGTGAAGGTGGCCGGCGTGTGCGTGCCGACTCCCGTCTGCGTGAACGTCTGGCTGAACGGAGCGTCGACTGTGCCTGCGGTCACGCCCGGATTGGTGACGGTGATGGTCTGGCAGGCAATGACCAGGGTGTATGTCGCGCTCGTGCCCGTGCAGCCATTCGAATCAGTGACCGTGACCACGATCGGGAACGAGCCCGGCTGGCCCGGCGTGCCGGAGAGGACGCCGTTGGTGGCGAGCGTGAGGCCCGAAGGCAGCGTGCTGGAGGTCGTGAAGGTCGCCGTTCCGACGGCTCCTACCTGCGTGAAGGTCTCGCTGAAGGCAGCGTCTACGGTGCCGGCGGTCACTCCCGGATTGGTCACCGTGATGACCTGGCAGGCGATGACCAGGTTGTAAGTCGCGCTGGTTCCAGTGCAAGCGTTCTGGCCATCGGTTACGGTGACCACGATCGGGAACGAGCCATCCTGCGTCGGCGTGCCGGACAGGACTCCTGCGGTCGAGAGTGTGAGACCTGCGGGCAGTGTGCTAGCGGTCGTGAACGTAGCGCCGCCGAGCGCGCCGCTCTGGGTGAACGTCTCGCTGAAGGGTGAACTCACCGTCCCGTTAGCATTCGCCGGATTGGTGACCGTGATGGTCTGGCAGGCGATGACCAGGTTGTAGGTCGCGCTATTGCCAGTGCAGCCGTTGCTGTCGGTGACCGTGACGACGATCGGGAACGTACCGTCTTCCGACGGAGTGCCGGAGAGCACGCCCGCGGTCGAAAGCGTGAGACCGGCCGGCAATGTGCTGGCGGTGGTGAAGGTTGCCGAGCCAATCGCGCCGGCCTGCGTGAACGTCTGGCTGAACGCGGCGTTCACCGTTCCGGTCGTGATGGCCGGATTGGTAACCGTGATGGTCTGGCAGGTGATGGTGAGGTTGTACGTCGCACTCACGCCCGTGCAGCTATTGCCGTCGGTGACGAGCACGGTGATCGGGAACGATCCCGTTTGGGTCGGCGTGCCGGACAGCGTGCCATTGGTTGCGAGCGAGAGTCCCGCCGGCAACGTGCCGCTGTTGAGCGTAAACGCCGCGCCGCCGATGGCGGAGGTCTGTGTGAAGGTCTGGCTGAAGGGGGCAGCCGCCACACCGGTGGAAACGCCCGGGTTGTTGACGGTGATGGTCTGACAGCCGATGACCAGCGTGTAGGTGGAGCCCGTTCCGACGCAGCCGTTCTGGTCGGTGGCGGTGACGTCGATCGGGAACGAGCCGGTCTGCGTCGGCGTGCCGGACAGCACTCCTGCGGTCGAGAGCGTGAGACCGGCCGGCAGTGTGCTCGCAGTGGTGAACGTGATCGTGCCCTGTCCGCCAGCTTGCGTGAACGTCTCGCTGAACGCGGAGCCGGCGGTACCGGCGGTGTTCGCGGGGTTGGTCACAGTAATGACCGGGCAGGTGATGATGAGGTTGTAGGTCGCGCTCGTGCCCGTGCAGAGGTTGCTGTCCGTCACGGTCACGACGATCGGGAACGTGCCTCCCTGCGTGGGGGTGCCGGAGAGCACGCCCGCGGTCGAAAGCGAGAGTCCGGTCGGAAGCGTGCTGGCGGTAGTAAACGTGGCAGTTCCGATCGCGCCGGTCTGCGTGAACGTCTCGCTGAAGGGCGAGCCGGCCGGGCCGGTGGCGTTGGCAGGATTGGTGACCGTGATGGTCTGGCAGGCGATGACGAGGTTGTAGGTGGCACCGGTGCCGGTGCAGCCGTTCGAATCGGTGACGACGACGACGATCGGGAACGAGCCGACCTGCGTCGGGATACCCGAGAGCACGCCGTTGGTGGCAAGCGTCAGACCCGCCGGCAACGTGCTGGCGGTCGTGAACGTGGCGCCGCCGACGGCGTCGCTCTGCGTGAACGTCTCGCTGAACGCCGACGAAACAGTGCCGTTCGTGTTGACCGGGTTGGTGACGGTGATGGTCTGGCATCCGATGACCAACGTGTACGTCGCGCTGGTGCCGGTGCAGCCGTTCGAATCGGTGACGACGACGACGATCGGGAACGAGCCGTCTTCCGTCGGCGTGCCCGAGAGCCCGCCGTTCGTGGCCAGCGTCAGGCCGGCAGGCAGCGTGCTGGCGGTCGTGAATGTGGCCGTGCCGATGGCGCCGGTCTGCGTGAACGTCTCGCTGAAGGCCGCGCTCACGGTTCCCGCGGTGTTCGCGGGGTTAGTGACGGTGATGGTCTGGCAGCCAATGATGATCGTGTAGGTTGCGCTCGTGCCGGTGCAGAGGTTCGCATCGGTCGCGGTGACCGTGATCCCGAACGAACCGGTCTGCGTGGGCGTGCCGGAGATCACGCCGTTCGGGGCCAGCGTCAGGCCGGCAGGCAGCGTTCCCGATGCGAGCGTGAACGTCGTCGCGCCGATCGCGCCGGTGGCAGTGAACGTTTCGCTGAATGGGCTCGCGGCGGTGCCGTTGGCGTTGGCGGGATTGTTGACCGTGATGGTCTGGCAGGCGATGACGAGCGTGTACGTCGCACTCGTGCCCGTGCAGCCGTTCGAATCCGTCACGGTCACGACGATCGGGAATGAGCCCGTCTGCGTCGGAGTGCCGGAGAGCACGCCGTTCGTGGCAAGCGTCAGGCCCGCAGGCAGCGTGCTGGCCGTGGTGAACGTCGCACTACCGATTGCGCCGGTCTGCGTGAACGTCTCGCTGAATGCGGAGCTCGCGGTTCCGGCAGTGTTCGCAGGATTCGTGACATTGATGGTCTGGCAGCCAATGACCAGCGTGTAAGTCGCGCTCGAACCGGTGCAGGAGTTGGCGTCCGTCACCGTGACGTCGATCGGGAACGAGCCCGTCTGCGTCGGCGTGCCGGAGAGTACGCCGTTCGTGGCGAGCGTGATGCCCGCCGGCAGCGCGCTGGCCGTCGTGAACGTCGCACTGCCGATCGCGCCGGTCTGCGTGAAGGTCTCGCTGAACGGGGAGTTGGCCGTTCCGGCAGTGTTGGCCGGATTGGTGACCGTGATGGTCTGGCAGGCGATCACGAGGTTGTAGGTCGCGCTCGTGCCGGTGCAGCTGTTGCCATCGGTAACGGTCACCACGATCGGGAACGAGCCGGACTGCGTCGGAGTGCCCGAGAGCACGCCATTGGTAGCGAGCGTGAGGCCGGCCGGCAATGAGCTGGCGGTCGTGAACGTCGCGCCGCCGACGGCCCCGGTCTGCGTGAAGGTCTCGCTGAACGGACTGGAGACCGTTCCATTGGGGTTCGCGGGATTCGTGACTGTAATGGTCTGGCAGGCGATGACGAGCGTGTACGTCGCGCTCGTGCCCGTGCAGCTGTTTGCGTCCGTCACTGTGACCACGATCGGGAAGGAGCCGGTCTGCGTCGGGATACCCGACAGCGTGCCGTTCGTGGCCAGCGTCAAGCCGGCCGGCAGCGCGCTGGCAGTCGTGAACGTGGCAGAGCCGATGGCCCCGCTCTGCGTGAAGATCTCACTGAAGGCGGCGCTCACCGTCCCAGCCGTGTTCGCGGGGTTATTGACGGTAATGACCTGGCAGGCAATCACGATGGTGTACGTCGCGCCGGTGCCGGTGCAGCCGTTCGAATCCGTCGCGGTGACGGTGATCGGGAAGGAACCAGTCTGCGTCGGCGTGCCGGAGAGCACACCGTTCGCCGCCAATGTCAAACCGGCCGGCAGCGTGCCCGTGGCCAACGTAAACGTCGCACTACCGATTGCGCCTGTCTGCGTGAAGGTCTCGCTGAATGCGCTCGAAGCCGTGCCGTTCCCGTTGGCGGGGTTGTTGACGGTGATGACCTGGCAGGCGATGACGAGCGTG
>JALYJW010000067.1 GCA_030775085.1 Acidobacteriota bacterium
CGCCTACGTGGACGGACGCATCCGGCGGCTCTACCCGAAGCAGCTCCTGGCGGCTGCCCTCCGCGCGAGCGGCCACGCATTCGCCGAGCGGAAGCCTGCGCCGGATCCCGCGCGCCGCGCAGAGCGGCTCCGCCAGCGCGTTGACCGGACCGTGCGCGAGCGCACCGGCGCCGCCTTCGCGGACGCGATCGCGAGCGCCAAGATCCCGGCGGCCGACTTCCTCGACCTCTTCGCGCGGATCGTCGTGGAGGAGCGGTCGTGGCAGCTGGACGACGTGCTGCCGCGCCACGGCTACGAGGGCACGCGCGGCGAGCTCCAGAAGGATCGTATCCGAATCGCCCACACGCTCCTCGCGGCCATGTCCGACGTGCAGAAGCGTGCGTTCGTGCTCGACTGCCTCATCGCGCCGTGGACCGGACCGCACGGCAACGCCGCGAAGAAGGCGCTCGTCCGCGAGAGTTACGCGCTCGCGGGCGTGGACGCGCGCAAGATCGAGCGGCGCGTCCGCGCCGACTTCGCACCGAAGGAGGCGGCACCGGCGGCGTAGTCGCCCGCACGAGCCGTCCGTATGACCGTCGTTCCTCTTCACAGTACTTCATCCGCACGCGCACTCGCGTGCATCGACGCCCCCGACCCCGCTGCGCTCTCGGACGCGGAGCTCCTTGCCGTCCTCGTCGAGTCACGCAGTGGCCACCCGAGTATTCCGAGCGCACGGCGGCTCCTCCGCGACGGCCTGCTGCCGCTCGTTCGTACCGCCATCGACGGCGGCAACCTCCCGCACCACGTGACGCGGCGCCTGCGTGCCGCTGTCGAGCTCACCCGCCGCGCCCACGCCGCGTTCCCTGATCCGGCCGCAGGCGCGGTCGACGTCGAGGTGCTCGGACGCGCCCTCGCGGCGCGCACCGCGTTCGCGGTCCAGGAGCACCTCGGCATCGTGCTCTTGGACTCGCGTGATCGAGTTGTCGGCGAGCGGGAGCTCTTCGTCGGCACGCTCACAGGTGCCGCTGTCTCCGTTGTCCCGATCCTCCGCGCGGCGCTCGCGTTCGACGCCGCCGGCTTCATCCTCCACCACAACCACCCCTCCGGCGCGCTGTCGCCATCCGCGGAGGACGTGCGGTTCACCGCGCAAGTCACCGATGCAGCGCGGCTCGTCGACCTCGCGTTCCACGACCACCTCGTGCTCGCGGCGGGACGCTCCTGGTCCTTCCGCGCGCACGGCTACCTCTGAGGGGCAAACCGCCGGTGCGCAAGACGCACCCGCCAGAAAGGACTCACCCATGACCGCTGTCGAAGGGCTGATCGCCCACCGTGGTGCCGCACTCGTCGGACGCCAGGATCTCCCGACCTACCCGACTCCCGAAGCGACGTCCACCCACAAGCCGATCCCGCACACCACGGTCGTCCAGGCGCTCATCGAGACGCTCGGCTTCCGCCGCCTGAACGTCGTGAGCGACCAGTACGCCGTGACCCCGGACGGCGCGCGCATGTTCGGCGTCCTCGCGCTCGACGTCGAAGGCTCGGGCATCCGGCTCGCGATCGGCGTGCGCAACTCGCACGACAAGTCCTGCTCGCTCGGCCTCACGATCGGCTACCGGGTCTTCGTCTGCGACAACCTCGCCTTCCACGGCGACTTCTCGCCCGTGATGCGCAAGCACACCTCGCGCGTGGACATTCAGGACGTGATGGCGCTCGCCGTTGATCGCATGCAGCGGCACTTCGAGCCGATGCAGCGGCAGGTGGACGCGTGGCGTGGCTACGAGCTCCCGGACGATCGCGCACGGCTCATCATCTACCGCGCCTTCATCGAGGACGGCTTGGACGCGGCGAAGCACCTCGCGCGCGTCGTCCACCAGCAGTACTTCGAGCCGGAGCACGAGGAGTTCAAGGCCCGCACGCTCTGGTCGCTCTCCAACGCCTTCACGTCCGCATTCAAGCGGCTCGATCCGATTCCGGCGTTCAACGCCACGGCGAAGCTCGGGCCGTTCATCGAGCAGTTCCACTGATGACGCAGACGGAGCGGGATTTTCCGCTCCGTTTTCGTTGCGGGTGGGCGCTGCTACGAGCGCCGTTCGTCGGGCCGCGTCGTCTCGCGCGAGGCCGCGGCGTCGCGGAGGCGCACGGCCAACGCGAAGTAGGTCACTGCTTCTTGCGCGTCGCCTGCGCGGATGCAGGCGTTCCCAAAGGTGATCGCGAGCGCGGAGTCTCCGGCGCGCTCCAACGCCGCGCGTGCGCGCACGCCGTCTCCGCTGCGGAACGCGGTCGTGCCGACTGTTGCGAGGACGTCCACCGCCCCCAGTCGCGCGAGCGCGTCGATCCCGTCGTCCCAGTGGCCCGGCTGCTCCACCAGCGCGCTTGCGGCGGCCCGCGCCTCGTCGGTCGCCCCGGCACGCTGGAGCGCGATGGCCGCCACGCGGTGCGAGCCGGTCGCGGCGAGCTGCCGACCCGCGTCGCGGAGGAGCGACTCGTCCGGCGCGATACCGAGGCGATCGTAGGCCTCCAGCGCGTCCTCGACGCGCCCCATGCGGATCGCCGCCTCGCAGACGGGCAGGAAGAGGTCGGGCGGCGGCCGCACGCCTGCGTCCGCGCACAGGGCGAGGTGGTGTCGTAGGTCGTAGGGCGAGAGCTTCGCCGCGAGGTACGTCCGAAGCGCATCCTCCGCAGGTGGTTGGCCGGCCCGCGCGAGCGCCACGAACCCGTCGCTGTTCGCCCGGAGGAGGAGCGTGTTCCCGAGCCGCGCCAGCGCGTCGTAGTCCTTCGCGGCGGTGAGCGCGACGATCCCGGCCGTGTAGTGCTCAGCCAGGAGCGCGTGGCCGTATGCGCGCATCGTCTCGGCGTCTTCGACGGTCGCGAGGAGCGCGACCGCGGTGTACGTGTCCTGGCGCATCGCGAAGCCGCGCGCGATCGCACGCACGAACGTCGGCGTGAGGTGCTGGCGGGTCCCGTCGACCAGCGCGCGTGCCGCGTCGAGGGTTCCGGCCGTGAGCTGCGCGACGAGGACGTGGAGCGCGACGCGCACGTCGATCGGCCGGTCGGGCGTGTTCAGCTCCTCGATCGCGCTGTCGAGTTGCTCCGCGGGAGTGAGCGCGCTGTTCGTGCCGGGCGTGGTGGGCAGAGGCACGTTGTGGGGCTGAGGGTGGATGGTAGGTCCTTGCTACCATAGGGATGGATGGCCGATCGCGCAACCGGAGTGGCGGACCCGCGGGTTGAACGACGCCCGGTGTCAGCGTGGGAATCGCGCGCGTGGGAAGTCCTGTACCAGCTCGAGGAGGCGCTCGCCGACTCTGTCCGGCAGCAAATGTTCCCCGCACGTGCGGGCGAGCACGGTGACGGCGATGGCTCCGGGACGGTCGACGCCGTGGCCGCCGCGCCGCGTGGCCACGTGGGCATCCTCCCCGCCGTGTACTTCCCGCACCTCCGGCTGGGTTCCGTCATGTACCAGGCGTGGCACAAGGACGCGCGCGACACGCAGTTGGCGTTCCGCGGGTGGACGCCGGCGAAGTACCCGCCACCGTTCGGCTGCTACGTTCCGCGACTCGACGTCGCGGACGCCGATGCGGCGAAGGTGCGCCTCATCGCGCACGTCGCGCGCGTCGTGGATGCCCTCTCCGCGGGGAAGCCGCTTCCAGATGGTGAGGCGGCGCTCGTCACGTTGCCCTGCCACCAAGTCGTGGTGGGCGTATCGTCGTGGACCGACTCCGACGAGGATCGCGACCTATTCATCCTCGACGCAGACTACTTGTGGAAGGATGCGCGCGTTGCTGCGACTTCGGTGCTCTTCGCCCTGCCGCTCAACGCGTTCCCGTCTCCGGACACGCCCGCGGCCGCGCGTGACGCCCCGCTCGTCGTCGACCACGTCCCGCTGCTCTACTTCCAAGCGGACGTGCAGTACGACGCGGCGACGTTCCGAACATTCGTCCTCGACCGATTGCTGGAGGCCGATGCGGCCGTGCGGCGAGATCTCACGCCGGACGGAGCGGATGACGCGCCACCGGCGGATGACGCGCCCCTACCCAGTGTCGGCGACGACAGGGTCGCGGGGAGGCTCCTCCTGCGCACGATGCGTGCGGTCGCGGAGCTCGCGCGGCTTCGCGCACGGACGTGGATTCACCCGAACACGCGCCTGCTCACGCGCGCAGGCTTCGCCGAGATTCGGCGGGACGTGCAGTACCGGACGCACCAAGGGCACAGCTTCGCGGAGCTCTTCTTCGACATTGACCACTTCAAGGAGCTCAACGACCGCGTCGGCTACGACGGCGCGGACGCCGTCGCGCGGGAGATCGCCGAGCAGGTCCGGCGGTTCGCGCAGTCCTGGCTCGACGAGGAGTACCGGCGCTGGCGACTCCTGTACCACCCGCGGACGCTCGATCGCGAGTTAAAGGAGACCATCTGGCGTCCCGACGCGTTCCGCGCATTCATCGCGCACGTGAGCGGGGACGAGTTCAAGCTGTACGTGCGGACCGACGACCCGATCATCGTCCGCGAGGCGGCGTTGGAGGGCGACGATCGCGACCGAGCGGAGGCGGCCGCGTTGAACGACTACGCCGAGGGCTTGCTCGGAGCCGTTCGGTTGCGCACGGAGCGGGGCACGACGCCGACGACTGCGGGTCTGCTCCGAGACCCTGGCAAGCGCACGCCGCGGCACGCCGTCATCAACGCGGAACGGGTGCTCGATGCGCTGATCCAAGAGGACCTGCGCACACGTGCCGTGCGCGAGGACGCGATGCGGATCGCGCGGACGACCCCGCGCTTGGACGAGGAAGCAGCGGCCACGCGCGCAACGCTGCGCGGGACGCCGCCTCCGATCGCCGAGGAGGTCGCGGCGACGACAATCAGCCTCGGGATCGCGCGGTTGTGGGTGCGCGTGGGCGACCGACCGCCGGCGCCCGCACCTGCGACGGAGAGCCCGGACCCGTCGCCGCGCGATCGCAGCTTGCGCCACGCCGGTGCGGGCGGCAGCCGCGCCTTGAACCGTACGGCGATCGTGGATCCCGACCATCTGAAACCCGACTTCGAGCGGCTAAACGTGGAGGCGGAACGGGCGCTCGACGGCGCGAAGAAACGAGGACGCAACCGCAAGGCGTTCTTCCACGAGATCCTGAACGACGGCGGCTCGGTCGTGGACGTCGACGGGCTGCAGGTTCGAATCTCGCTCGGCAGCGTCGACTTCGTGCGCGAGGGCGACGAGTTCGACGTCTTCGCGCCTTCCACGGAGATTGACCGCGCTGCGCAAACGGTTGCCCGGGCCGAACGTCGCGCGTATCGCGCGACAGCGCCGTGGGTCGCACGCGTGCGTGTCTACAAGGTGTGGCCGCGCGAAGCTATGGCGCACGTGGTCAACGGCCGCTCGGAGGACCTCGAGCGTGGCCAGTGGCTGCGCTTCGACCAGTCGCGGCACGCACGAGCGGTGCGGTTCACGCTGCTGGTACCGGAGACGTCGCCGGACGCTTCCGTGCCCGCGTAAGTCCGTCGCCGGCTTGTATGAGGCGAGGGCCACAACTGCGCCCTCGCCTGGCATCGTCCGCGCTCGCTACTAACTGCCGTTCAGCGCCGCGCGCACGCGCTCGAACGCGCGTAGCTGTAATCGCGCATACCGTTGCGTTGTCGCGATGTCCTTGTGTGCCATGACGCGCGAGATGGTGAGCAGCTCCACACCTTCGGTCGCGAGTCGGCTGCCGAAGGTATGGCGGAGGTCGTGGATCCGCACCGTGCGCGTGATCTCGGCGAGGGCTTTCGCGATCGCAAAGGCCCGCCGAATGCGCGTGAGCGGCAGCGCGTTGCCGCTCTCGTCGACGAAGACCATCTCGGCGAACCGCGCGCGGTGGCGGCACACCTCCAGCGCGGCCCGGCACCGGTCGCTCATCGGGATCGCGGCCGGCGTCTTCGTCTTCTTCGTGACGACGAACAGGAACCCGCGGTCGAAGTCGAGTTGCTTCCACGTGAGCGCGCGCAGATCGGAGAGCCGGAGGCCGCTCTCGAGCGCGACCTCGAAGAAGGGGCGCGTGAACTGGAAGCGCCGGAACAGCGCGCCCGTGGCGTCGCTCGCGGGGTTCCTCCCGCCGCCAAAGCGCCGTTCGGAGTGGAACCGGGTGCTCATCGCGGTCGTTCCGGTCGAACGAGTGACGCCGATGCGCGCGCGAAACGCTGCCTCATCGTCGAAGGCGGCCAGGAAGCGCAGCCGCTCGTCGTCCGATAGCTCGTTCTCGGGCTTGTTGACCTTGTAGCGGATGACCTTCTTCCGGAGCGGGTACTCGTCGAGGAAGTCGTGCTCGACCGCTTTCCGGAGGAGGACGAGCAGCACGGCGATGTAGCCGTTCACGGTCGCGCCGGCACGTCCCCCGTTCTTCAGTTTCACGGCCACGGCGTTGACGTCGCGCGCGCGAATCTCGCTCATCGGCGTGTCGCCGAATACGGGCAGCAGGAGGCGTTTGATAATGAGCTCGTACTCGTGTTTCGTCTTCGGCGCGAGCTCATCGCAGACCTCCTCGAAGTGGCGCTCGAAGAACGCGCCGAAGGTGAGGGCGCGCGTGTCGGCCGACTTCGCGCTCTCGCCGTTCACCTCGTCGCAGAAAGCGGCCCACAGGCGCTTCGCGTCCTGCGCGTTCAGCGCGGGGACGGTACGGCGCCGGCGCACGCGACCCTTGCCGCCATCCACGTACACGTCGAAGTGCGCTGTCTTCGTTCGTGGGTCGTAGGAGAAGCCGGGCATGTGGTTGGCGGCACTCCGCGCCGACCGTCCCCGGACAGCGGTCACGCCATGATCCGAGGCGGCAGGCTCCGCTGGGTCCGCCGCAGCGCGCGGCTCCTGAGCGCGGCCTCCACGGCGGCGCGGTTGTAGAGGATCACACGGTCCGAGATCCACTGCGTCGGCTCCGGAAACCAGCCGAGCCGCGTCCACTTCGCGATGGTCGCCGGCCGGACCTGGAGGCGCGTCGCCAGTGCCGCCCGGGAGATGAGTTCGTCGTGCATGCCGTCCCTCCGCGTCCATCGTCGCGGGTGGGGGCGGCGGGGAATCGGAATGCGTCGGCGCAGTTGCGCCGGTATCATCAAGCGGCGGCGAACTAGACGCCGCACTAGACACACGACCACCTCTCGGGCGTTTCTCGCCGATGGGTGGGTTACTCAAGTTGTTGTGGGTGGGGTAGTTGTTTTGGTCGGGCAGGGGGGATTTGAACCCCCGACCACCTGAACCCCATTCAGGTACGCTACCAGGCTGCGCTACTGCCCGACTCGGGCGCGATCGTATCACGCGCGGATTGGCTTAACCGGTGGCGGCGGCGGGTATTCCGGCGGCCCAGAGGATGACGTACTTGGTCACTTCGATGTTTTTGGTGGTGGGGATGATGTTGATTTCCTGGATCGATCTGGCTTTGGAGACGAGGTCTTCGCGGAGGGCTTCGAGCTCGCGGTCCCAGGATTTCTGGATCTGGGCGATGTTTTCGAGGTAGTCGGTCTCGCGGACGGAGACGTTGGATTCGGCGGGCTCGGCGACGGTGGTGCGGCGGCCGCTGGTGATGTTGTAGAGGGTCTGGCCCCAGGCGACGTTGAGGTCCTGGTGGTCGGTGCGGGAGCCTTCTTCGGTGTCGTCGATCTCGCGCTGTTCGCGCTCGGAGCGCTCGCGGAGTTGGTCGATGCGGCGGCGGAAGGTTCGCTCGATCCTTTCCTGCTCGTCTTCGAGCTGGCGGTTCGCGGCTTCCAGGCAGCGCTCGATGAAGGTGGCGCGCGGTTCGGCGGGCTCGGAGAAGATGGCGAACGTGGGGTTGTGGAAGATCTGCAGTCGCTCGCTTTGCTCGAGGAATTGTTTGAAGCCGTCTTCTCCCTGCGAGGCGTTCTGCACGAGCGCTTCGGGGCTGATGCCGATCTCGAGCTGGCGCTCTGGATCGGGGACGGCGTGGATGTCGAGTTTCTCGGATTCGATGAGCGAGGCTTGCTGCCAGAGCACGCGTCCGTCGTTGGCGGCGATGGGGGCGATGTAGGCGCGCGCGGTTTGCAGGTGGATGCCGCTGCGGCCTTCGACGTGGGTGACGATTCCTTCGGCCAGCACGAATGGCCGGTAGGGACCGCTGCCGCCGGAGACGTAGAGTTGTTCGAGTGTGCTGACCTGGGGACGCCCGAGAGCGCGCGTGCGCAGCGGCAGCGAGTATTGGTCGCGCTCGCGGTCGACGGTCAGGCCGTGCGCGACAGGCGCGGCGTCGAGCACGCGTCCGGGTACTTTGGCCAGCGCATGGACGATGGCTTCACGTTTTTCACGCGGGAAGAGGAAGACGATGCAGCCGCCTCCGCCTGCGCCGCAGACTTTGCCGCCCCATGCTCCGGCCGACTGTGCGACGTCGATGGCGGAGTCGATCTCGGGCGTGGAGATGCCGTCGATCATGGCTTTGCGGTGCTCCCATTCCTTGCGCAGCGCGGCGCCCGCGGCTTCGAAGTTTCCGGAGTCGAGCGCGCGCTCCATTTCGATCGACGTCTCGGCGATGTTGGCCATCCCCTTCTGTACTTTTTTCTTGCCGTCGATGTGGCGTTTGTAGAGCTCCCAGTTGTTGGTGCCGGAGAAGTGCGCGATGCCGGTGTAGTGGAGGAGCATGTGCGCGGCGAGGTCGGGGAGTGAGGTCTGCAGCGGATGGCGCGCGGGCTTGCCGGCATTGAGGTGCAGCGAGCCGAGGCCGCCGTAGACGGGCGGGTAGTAATCCTGAATGCCGGCGGGGACGCCGAGGAGACGCGTCTCGAGATCGCGGACCAGGGAAATCAGATCGTCGCCTTCGAGCGGATGGCCTGCAATCTCGGACAGCGCACGCACGAGCGTGATCGAGAGCGCCGATGAGCCGCCCAGTCCGGAGCCGCGTGGCGCGTCGGTGCGCGTGATGATCCGAATGCCGGTGAGGCGGAAGTGCTCGAGCGCGCGATGCAGCAGCGCGGCCTTCGGATCGGCGGCCATCTCCTGCACCGATGCGTAGCGCTGTTTGTACTGTTGATCGGTGAGCTGAATCTCGATCGCGCCGTCGCCGGTCTCGGAGATCTCCGATTCGGCGTAGTAGGAGACCGCGACGTTGACTGTGCGTGCGCCGGGGTGGAACAGGTAGAGAGGCCAGAGATCGAGGGTGCCCCCGGCGAGATCGGCGCGCACGGGCGCCCGGACGATGACCTTGTTCATATGGGTAACCGAGATTTTGCTAGAAGAGTGCCCGCTGTAGTGCCGGTCGTTGATCCGTGGCGGACTCCGGCGCGGCGAGCTGTGGCTGCAGCCTGGCAACGCGGGAACGGAAACGACGGAGCGATTCGCCACGCAGGGGATCCGGCGTGATCGATTTCAGTTTCAAAGGGTCGCGCCACTGGCCGTTCTCGGAGACGCGATAGTCGAGATGCGGTCCGGTGGCCAGACCGGTCTTGCCGACATAGCCGATGACGTCTCCCTGCGTGACGCGCGTTCCCTTCTTCAGCCCTTTCGCGAAACGGGAGAGGTGGAGATAGCACGTGTCGATGCGCGAGGAGTGACGCACGCGGATGAAGTTTCCTTCGCCTGCCTTGTAGCGCGCTTCGACGACCACTCCGTCGGCGGTGGTCATCACCGGAGTACCAACCGGCGCGCCGTAGTCGACGCCGTAGTGCGGGCGGAAGTATTTGAGGACGGGATGAAAACGCTTCTTCGTGAAGCCGGAAGTGATGCGCGAGAACTTGAGCGGCGATTTGATGAACTGCTTGCGGAGAGGCGTGCCGTTTTGCCCGTAGTAACCGGCGCGGCCGTCCGCCATCTCGTGGCGGAATGCCTGGAAGGTCGTGCCCCGATGCGTGAAGCGTGCGGCGGTGACCGGTCCGTAGCCGATGAGGTCATTGCCGGCGAATCGCTTCGTGGCCACGAAACTGAACGAGTCGCCGCGGCGGAGCTCGAAGAAGTCGATGTCCCACTGGAAGATGTCGACGAGCTGCTGCACGACCTGCGGGCCTTCGCCGGCGGCGCGCAATGCTTCGTAGAGAGAGCGGTTGACGGTGGCGGAGATGGTGGTCTCCACCTCACGGATGGCGGCCTGCTCGGCCTTCACCTCAAACTGCGCACCGTTGCGGATGGCGCCGACCTCACCCCAGCCCGTCACTTTCATCTGCACGGCGTCGACGGTGCCGGTCTCGTCGTAGTGGAAGCGGACGAGGTGACCGGGACGGAGGCGCCGCACGTCGATCGTTCCGGCGAGCTGCTGCGTCAACTGGGCGCTTTCGCCGCGCGAGAGCCCGCCGGCGGTGAGAATCTTGTCGAGCGTGTCGTTCTTCTCGATGGTGAGGATGAGCGAATGCTCGGGAAGCGCGGCGCGGAACGGCTGCCGCAGATCGTGGTAGCGCAGCGTGGGCGGCGGCAGCACGGAGCCGCGCGCCATGACGCCGTACTCCGGCTGGGCGCGGACGGCCGCGAGGAACAGGGGGATGGCGAGAGGAACGGCAAGAGCTGCGTACACCCGCGGCCTTTTCACCACCCCTCCCAGACGTCCACCGATGGCGCGAAGAGTCTTCATCGATTGCGTGACAAACCGTTGGGCCTGTTCCGGCCGATGGTAGCACGGGCTGTTCAGTAGGCAGTTTGGACCGGCAGGCCGCTACTTCGATCCTGAATCGAACGTCAGTGTTTCGGTCGTGCTGCGCGGGAGCAGAGGCTGGTCGGCGCGGCGATAGGTGATGGGGATGGTGAACTGCAGCGGCTCGGTCTTGGTTTCCTGGATCTTCGTCACCCACGTTTCGCGCGTCATGGTGCGCGAGCTGGGACGGGACAGCTTCGTGCGCGCCGGCATGTCGTATCTGGTGCGGGTGGTCACGATCTGGCGCAGCGGAAAGCCGCCGATCTTCGCGTTCTCGGTCTCGAGCAGCTTGTCGAGCTCCGCGTTGCCGGTGCGATTGTTGAGGGAGAGAAAGCTCTGCGGCACATCGCCGAACTTTTTCGTCGTCCAGCTATCGATCTCGGTCTCGACGTGCTGGGTGATGGGGATGGATCGCATCGTGACCGTGATGTCGTAGGTGAGGGTGAGACGGCTGTGATCGGTGGCCACTCCGGCGATCTGGCTTCGATCGGCCAGCGTCTCGGTTTTCGATTTGAGGTTCGAGATCTTGATGCTCGACGAGCCGAGGGCCGTGGCGATGCCGGCCGTGTTGATCTCGGTGAACCACTGCTTGGCCGGATCGACGAAATAGAGGCGCCCGGTGGAATCGGTGGAGAGAACGTAAGTATTGGGCGGATAAAGGTTTCCGGAGATGAACTCGATGCGCGAGCGGAACCCGTCGATCGTAGCGCGCCCGGTCATGTCGGACGACTGCTTTGCGGCGTCGTCGGACGTATTCTTGAGCATGAAATCGTATTGGATGGCTGCGAAGGACGGAACGGCGATCGACGCAAGCACCAGCGTAACCAGCAGTCTTTTCATAAATAACCTCAGCAGTTCTCAGAGTATACACGGGAAATTTGGGTCGTTCGGTCGCGGTTGACCGCCACATGTCCACCGGAAAACCATCTGCTGCGCTCTGGATCACCCTCGCCATCACGCTCGTCGCGGCCACCTCGCTGCATGCCGCACCGCCCGTGACGCTGGCGCATGTGATCAAGCAGGTGCAGGAGCAGCAGAAGAAAACTGCCACGCTCCAGGCCGATTTCCGGCAGGAGAAAGAGCTGGCCCTGATGGCGAAGCCGGAAGTCTCCTCCGGCACGTTCACCTACTCGCGTCCGAGCAACGTGCTCTGGACCTACACCACGCCGAAGCGCGTGCAGATGGTGATCGCGGGCGGCTTCCTGACCACTTACTACCCGGAGCTCGGCAAGGCGGAGCGGATCGACGTGAAGCGCTTCGAGGACCGCATCTTCAAATACATGGGTGCGACCGGCGCAATCGATGAGCTGGCCCGCTACTTCGACTTCACGTTCACCGATTCGAAATCGAAATCGGTCTTCGTGCTCGACCTCACTCCTAAGAATCGCGCCGTCTCCAAGCGCGTGCAGCGCATCAAGCTCTGGATCGACAAGACCACCTACCTCACCTCCAAGATCGAGTACGTGGAAGGGGACGGAGACATCACGCGCTACGAGTTCACCAACCTCCGCATCAACGAGACGATCCCCTCGAGCAAATTCGCCTTGACGCTGCCGCAGACGGTGCGCGTCGAGACGATGAAGATTCAGTGACGAGTCGGGCAGTCGGCGGTCGGCGGTCGGAAGTAGACCGCCGCCCAGCCACGATGCCTTTGGTGCATCGGTTCATCTACTGCCGACCGCCGACTGCCGACCGCCGACTCACTCTGATGTCCCGCATCTCATTCAATTTACTGCACACCGACGGCGCAGCCCGTCTCGGTGAGGTTCATACGCGGCATGGCGTCATCGAGACGCCGGTGTTCATGCCGGTGGGGACGCGTGCGTCGGTGAAGGGGCTGACGACGGATCAGTTGAAGCGGCTCGATCCGAGCATCATCCTCAACAACACCTACCACCTCATGCTGCGGCCCGGCGTCGATCTGCTGGAGAAGCTGGGCGGCGTCCACAAGTTCATGGGATGGGATCGCGCGGTGCTGAGCGATTCGGGCGGTTTTCAACTGTTCTCGCTCGCTTCGATCCGGAAGATTCGCGAAGAGGGAGTCGAGTTCCGCAGCCACATCGACGGCTCGGCGCATTTCCTCAGTCCGGAAGGCGCGGTGGAGATCCAGACGCGCATGGGCGTGGATATCGCCATGGCCTTCGATGAATGTCCGGCAGCCGGTCTCTCGCACGCGGAAGTCGAGAAGTCGATGTTGCTGACGCACCGGTGGGCGAAGCGATCGCTTTCGGCAAGGACGGGCGCATCCGCGCTGTTCGGCATCGTGCAGGGCGGGACGCATCTCGATCTGCGCAAGCGCAGCGTGGAAGAAATCGCTGCGTTAGACATTAATGGGGATTTTGACGGCATCGCCATCGGCGGTGTCTCCGTCGGCGAAGTGAAAGAAGAGATGATCAAGGTCGTCGACTTCACCGCGCCGCTACTTCCCGCCGACAAGCCTCGCTATCTGATGGGCATCGGCACTCCGGAGGATCTGGTGAACGGCGTCGCCGCCGGCATCGACATGTTCGACTGCGTGATGCCGACGCGCAACGCGCGCAACGGGTCGTTGTTCACGAGCTTCGGCAAGATTCACATCAAGAACGCGAAGTACGCCGCGGACGAGCGGCCGCTCGATCCGAACTGCCGCTGCACCACCTGTACGACCGTTTCACGCGCTTATCTGCGGCACCTGTTCGTCAGCGACGAGATCGCCGCCTCGGTGTACAACACGATTCACAACATCTCGTTCTACCTTGACTTGATGCGGGCGATCCGGCAGGCTATCGCGTCCAATTCTTTCGGGTCCTTCCGCGAAGCATTCCTGTCACGGGTCGCGAGCGGCGAGAAGGAATCGTAGCTCGCGGGAGCCGGAAAAGAACAAGCTCACAGTCCGCAACGGGCTGAAGCTGAGAGAGCTCAACTATGAATGCGATAGCTTTGCTTCAAACGACAGGTGGGGCCGGTGCGGCCCTCATCCAATTCGCTCCGATCGTGGCGATCGGCCTCGTTTTTTACTTCCTCGTCATCGCGCCGGCCAACAAGCAGCGCAAGAAGACGCAGGAAATGATCAGCTCGCTCAAGAAGGGCGACCGCGTGATTACGACGGGTGGGATTTACGGAACGGTTCAGGGTGTTGAGGCCGACGCCGTATACCTGAGAATCGCCGAAAACGTGAAGGTAAAGGTAGCGCGCTCCGCGGTTTCCGGCGTGGTAGCCGGAGATTCCGAGGCCTGATTCGACCCCAATCGATCGAGCCACGCCTCGGTGAAACGAGCGCGTGGTGGAGGAACCCTTGAACAGAAACATCTTCTGGAAAATCGCGCTGATCGTGGCCGTGCTGGCAATATTCACGGTAGCCATCATCCCGACGAAAAACGATCCGGAGCCGATCAAACGCGGCCTCGATCTGAAAGGCGGCACGCACCTGGTCATGCGCGTGAACGTCAACGAGGCCATGCGCCTCGAAGTCGATCAGGCCATGAACGTGCTCCGCACGCAGGCCGGGACGAAGGGCGTTCCGCCTCCGGCCACGCGTCGCGCCGACGACCTCTCCTTCCTGGCCACGCCGCCCGCGGGCGCGAGTACGGCCGAGTACGAGACCCTCGGCAGAGACTTCCTGCCTTCGTTCGAAGTCAGCCGGGTTGGCAATGACCTCCGCTTCTCGATCAAGTCGCTGGCGCAGAAAGATCTGCAGCGCGACACGGTGGATCAGGCCGTCGAAGCCATCCGCCGCCGCGTCGATGCTCTCGGCGTGACCGAGCCGATCATCGTTCCTGAAGCGGAAGACCGCATCGTCATCCAGCTTCCGGGTGTCGATGATCCCGCGCGAGTCAAAGACATCATCAAGACCACCGCACAGCTTCAGTTCCGGCTCGTGGAAGGGACGCGGGGCTCGACCGCGCAGCAGGTCTTCGATTCTCTGCCCGCCAATCTCCGCAGCGAAGTGGACATCCTCCCCAGCTCCGACACGGACGACTTCGGCCGTCCCGGGGAGACGGTGTTCTACGCGGTCACCAAGAACGTGCCGGTCAGCGGCCGTGATCTGAAGTCCGCGCGTGTGGAAAAAGGTGCAATCGGCGAATCCGTCATCGGCTTCTCGCTGACGGCGGAAGGCACGCCGAAGTTCGAGCAGCTCACCGGCGCGAACGTCAACCGCCAACTGGCCATCGTCCTGGACAACAAGATCGTCTCCGCTCCGAATATCGAGAGCGAGATTTCGGGCCAGGGACAGATCAAGGGCAACTTCACGCAGCAGTCGGCCGCGGATCTCGCGCTCGTGCTGCGCAGCGGCGCGCTGCCGGCCTCGCTGACGACGCTGGAAGAGCGCACGGTCGGACCGTCGCTCGGCCGCGACTCCATCCGCCAGGGCTTCATGGCTTCGGCCCTGGGCTTCCTGCTGCTGGTGGTGGCCATCCTCATTTACTACAAGGGCGCAGGCGTGAACGCAGTGCTGGCGCTTCTGCTGAACGTGGTCATCCTCCTGGGAATGATGGCCTACTTCGACGCCACGCTGACGCTGCCCGGCATCGCCGGCATCATCCTGACGCTGGGCATGGCCGTCGACTCCAACGTGCTGGTCTTCGAGCGCATCCGCGAAGAGCTGCGCGACGGCAAGACCGTGCGCGCCTCGATCGATCAGGGCTTCGCCCGCGCGTTCACGACGATCATCGACACGCACGTGACCACGATCATCGCCGCACTGTTCCTCTTCCAGTTCGGCACCGGCTCGATCCAGGGCTTCGCCGTCACACTGCTCATCGGTCTGGGCGCGTCCGTGTTCACGGCATTCTTCGTGTCGCGCATGATTTTCGACATCGTCTACAAGCCGGCCGAGCGCCCGCGCGAGATCAGCATCTAACGCGGATCAGGACAACATCATGAAGATTTTTGAGAACGCCAATTACAACTTCATCAAGTACCGCTGGCATGCGGTCATCTTCTCGCTGATCGTGATCGGCGTGGGCGTCGCGGTCTATCTGACGCGCGGTGTCAACGTGGGCGTCGATTTCGCCGGCGGCGCGAACATCGTGCTGAAGTTTCAGAGTGCCGTTCCCATCGAACAGCTCCGCTCCGAGCTTCCCGATGCCACCATCCAGCAGTACGGACCGGCCGCTGAAAATGCGGTGCTGATCCGGCTGCCGAAGCAGGCCACGGAGAGCGACTACGCCGGCGCCGTAGTGGGAGCGCTGCACACGAGCCTCAATCCGGAATCAGCCACGAAACACGATCTGAACTACCTCGGCAGCAACCGTTTGACGGGGCTGCTCATCGAGGCCGATCCGGAGACCCGCGGCGCGAATCCGGCAGCCACGCAGTACTACACGGATGCGGCAAAGAAAATCATCGACAAGCGCTCCGAGCTGGGCATCTTCACTTCGATGCAGCAGGCGGCCGAAGGCTCCACGCCGGCCATCGCCAAAGTGCTGAACGAACGCTGCTTCCTGGGACGCTTCAATCTTCTCAATCAGGAAACGGTCGGTCCGCAGATGGGCCGCCAGCTGCAGATGAAAGCCTTCTGGGCCATCGTCGCCTCGTCGATCGCCATGGGCCTCTACATCTGGATCCGCTTCGACCTCGTCTTCGGCGTGGCGGCCATGATCTGCATCATCCACGACGTGCTGATCGCCCTGACGTTCCTGCTGCTGATGAACCTGGAGTTCTCGCTGAACGTCGTGGCGGCCATCCTGACCATCGTCGGTTACTCGATCAACGATACGGTCGTGACCTACGACCGCGTCCGCGAGAACCGCAAGAAGATCAAGAAGCCGATGAGCCTCGGCGAGCACCTCAATCTGGCCATGAACCAGACGCTCTCGCGCACGATCCTCACCAGCGGAACGGTGTTCCTCGTGCTCCTGGCCATGCTCGTCTTCGGCGGTGAAGTGATCCGCGGCTTCTCCTGGATCCTGACCATCGGCGTCGTCAGCGGCACCTACTCGACTCTGTGGATCCTCCCCGCCGTGGCTGTGGGCTGGGAGAACTGGAAGACGAGCCGGAGAACCGCCCCCGCCGCCGCACGCGTCGCCGCGAACGGTCAGCGTAGCCGCTAGTCTTCCTTCCTTGAATTTCCGCAAAGGCGGCGCCTCGAGAAGGGGCGCCGCTTTTTCGTTTTTTCTCCGCGATCTGAGATCACAGCTTGCGCGCTACGGCGTGCGATAGACTCCGGCGCCGCGAGGAGACAACGATGCCGGATAGCAAACGCGACGAAGCACTCGAGTATCACTCCGGCGGACGGCCGGGGAAGATCGAGGTCGTCCCGACGAAGCCCACCGCCACGCAACGCGATCTTTCTCTTGCGTACACACCCGGTGTGGCAATCCCCTGCCTCGAGATCGCGGCCAATCCCGCGGATGTCTACAAGTACACCGCCAAGGGCAATCTGGTCGCGGTCATCACCAACGGAACTGCCGTGCTCGGGCTCGGCGACATCGGAGCCGCGGCCGGGAAGCCGGTCATGGAAGGCAAGGGCGTGCTCTTCAAGCGCTTCGCCGACATCGACGTGTTCGACATCGAGATCGACACGCACGATACGGAGGAGTTCATCCGCTGCGTGAAACTCCTCGAGCCGACGTTCGGCGGCATCAACCTCGAGGACATCGCCGCGCCGGCTTGCTTCGAGATCGAGGAGCGGCTGAAGGCGTCGATGAACATCCCCGTGTTTCACGACGATCAGCACGGCACGGCCATCATCTCCGCCGCCGCGCTGGTGAACGCGCTGGAAGTGGCAGGCAAGAAGATCGAGGACGTGCGCATCGTGATCTCCGGCGCGGGCGCCGCGGCCATGGCCTGTCTGCGCCTCTACATCAAGCTCGGGCTGAAGAAGGAAAACGTTCTGCTCGTCGACCGTCACGGCGTGATCTTCAAGGGTCGCAAGGACGACATGACGTCGTACAAGGAAGAGTTCGCGGCGGACACCGATCGCCGCACGTTGTCCGACGCGTTCGTGAACGCGGACATCTTCATCGGACTCTCTGCAGGCGGCATCGTCTCGCAAGACATGATCAAGTCGATGGCGCCCGATCCGATCGTCTTCGCCATGGCCAATCCGACGCCGGAGATCGGCTATGAAGAAGCGGTGGCGGCGCGGCCCGATGTGATCATGGCCACGGGACGCAGCGATTATCCGAATCAGGTCAACAACGTTCTCGGGTTTCCGTTCATCTTCCGCGGCGCGCTCGATTGCCGTGCCACGACCATCAACGATGAGATGAAGCTGGCCGCGTCGCACGCGCTGGCGAACCTGGCCAAGGAAGATGTGCCGGACTCCGTGCTGCGCGCCTACGGCAACGAGCGCATGTCATTCGGACGCGAGTACCTGATCCCCAAGCCCTTCGACTATCGCGTGCTCCTCAATGTGCCGGTGGCGGTGGCGCGCGCCGCGGCCGAGACTGGCGTCGCGCAACTGCCGATCGAGGACTACGACGAATACCGGCGGCGGCTGGAGAGCATGCTGGGACGCTCGCGCGGAATGATGCACGAGCTGTACGGACGGGCGCGGCAGAATCCGAAACGGATCGTCTTCCCGGAAGGCGATCAGGAAAAGATCATCCGCGCGGCGAAGATCCTCATCGACGAGAAGCTCGCCCATCCGATCCTGCTGGTCCATCGCGAGGAGATCGGCGCGCTGCTCCGCAAATACAACGTCGACGAGTCGAAGATCACCATCATCGACATCAACCGTTCCCCCGATTACGAGCGCTACGCGCAGCGTTTCCACGAGCTGCGGCGTCGTCACGGGATCACCGTGGCTGACTCGCACCGCATCCTGAACAGCCGCAACTACTACGCGATGATGATGCTCGACGCCGGCGACGCGGATGGCGTCATCGCCGGTCTGCGCGCGTACTACCCGGCCACACTCAAGCCGGCCTTGCAGATCGTCAAGACCCGGCCCGGCGTGAAACACGTTTCCGGCGCGTATCTTCTGATGTTCAAGAATCGCATGCTGATCCTGGCCGATACCACCGTGAACATCAGTCCGGACAGCGAGACGCTGGCCGAGATCGCCGAGCAGACCGCGGAAACGGCCAAGCGCTTCAATCTCGAGCCGCGCATCGCCATGATCTCGTTCTCCGACTTCGGGTCGACGCAGCACGCACACACGACCAAAGTCCGCGACGCCGTGGAGATCCTCAAGAAGCGGCGCCCCGATCTCATCGTGGAAGGGGAGATGCAGGCCGATACGGCCGTCGTTCCGGAGATCGCGCAGCAGGATCATCCCTGGAGCGCGATTCAGGGCGACGCCAACGTGCTGGTGTTCTCCAACCTCGACGCGGCGAATGCGGCTTACAAGCTGCTGTGGCGTCTCGGAGGCGCGGAAGTGATCGGGCCGATTCTGCAGGGCATCGCCAAACCGGTCCACGTGCTGCAGCGCGGTGTCGACGTCAACGACATCGTCAACATGGCCGCGATTGCGGTGCTGGATGCTCAGGAACTGGAGAAGCGGGCTGGCTGACGCACGAGCGCACCAGCGCGCTGAGTGCCCCGATGTCGAATGGTTTTGGCAGGAACGCGCAGATGCCGCCCTGTACCGCCAGCGCCACCTCCGGATCGCGGTTCGCGCTGACGACGATGATGGGGATCTTCATCAGCTCCTCGTCGCCGGAGCGCTCCCGCAGCACTTCCCAACCTGAGACCAGCGGCATCATGAGATCGAGCACGACCACGTCGGGCAACTGATCGCGCATCAGCTCGAGCGCATCGCGCCCATTGCCGGCCTCGACGAACGTGTACGGAGCGTCATCCCGCTTCAGCGCCGCCACGATCATCCTGCGGATGCTCGGATCGTCATCGACAACCAGGACTGAAAAGCTGCGTTCCGCCACGTCCACCGCGGGGGAATTATGCCTGATGTCGGACGGTAAACGCCTACGGAATGAAGATCGCCGTTGCCATGTCCGGCGGAGTCGACTCGTCGACTGCCGCGTATCTGCTCAAGGCTCAGGGCCATGACGTGGTGGGATTGTCGATGCAGATGTACGACAACCTGGCCGCCTCAACGGCCGGTGCGGACACCACCTATGGCGGATGCTGCACCATCGACGATCTGGCGGACGCGCGCCGCGTGGCCTGGCGATTGGAGATTCCGCACTTCACGCTCAACCTGGAGAGCAACTTTCACGAGAAGGTCATCAAGCCGTTCGTTTCCGGCTATCTCTCCGGCACCACGCCCAGCCCCTGCGTGCTCTGCAACACGCATGTGAAGTTCGATCTCTTTCACCAGAAGGCCATTGCCATCGGAGCGCAGAAGATCGCCACCGGTCATTACGCGCGCATCACCCACGACGTTGGCGGACGCTTCGAGCTGCGCAAGGCACTCGATCTTGCCAAAGACCAGTCGTATTTTCTATTCGAGCTCTCGCAGGCGCAGCTCGCCGAGGCGCTCTTTCCATTGGGCGAAATGACCAAGCCCGAAGTGCGCGACGTCGCGGAGCAGGCCGGCCTCTCGGTGGCGCGCAAGAAAGAATCGTACGAGATCTGCTTCGTGCCGGAGAAAGACGGCTACGCGAAAATCGTGGAGAAAGAAGCGGGAGTACAGCCGCACGAGGGAGCAGGAGAGATCGTCGACATCGACGGCAACGTCGTCGGCACGCATGACGGCTACTACCAGTTCACCATCGGCCAGCGCCGCGGCCTCGACATCGGCGGCACTCCGGAGCGAACGTATGTCGTCGACGTGAATCCGTTCACGAAGCGCGTCACGATCGGTCCGGCCTCCGCGCTGGAGCAGGACGAGCTCACCGCCGAGCGCGTTCACTGGATCTCCGGCATCGCACCATCCGGCCCGATCGAAGTCCAGGCTCGCGTCCGCTCACGCATGGCCGACGTCGCCGCCACCGTCACGCCGCTGGACGGTGGCAACGCGCGCGTCGCATTCGCCCACAAACTGCGCTCCGTCGCCCCCGGACAGGCAGTCGTCTTCTATCAGGACGATCTTTGTCTGGGTGGTGGGTGGATCACGCGAACGCCATAAACACAGGCGACGCAGTGTTCAGCGGCCATAGTTCGACCAAAGCGGGCGACCAGGACCACGGCACTTGACGAGTGGCGGTAACTGAGCGTAAGTTAACCGGGACTATGATACTGCGCTCGCGCTTTGTTGCTACACTCGCGCGACTTCCCAAGTCACGGTGGTGGATAGTATTTCCTCGAATCGTGCGCAAGGTTTGCTTGCCGAACGTTGTTTTGGACTGGCGAGGACAATTGAGACAGATCCGCTTTCGCTTTGATCCTGACAAACTCGTGAATGCGCTGGCCTTTTTCTCTCGCGCCGGCGTGTTCGGTCTTGACCAGATGAAGATCGCGAAGCTGGTGTTTCTCGCTGATCGCGAGCATCTCCTTCGGTACGGCCGCACGATCACTGGCGATCAATACGTTTGCATGGAACACGGTCCCGTGCCGTCGAAAACGCGCGACTTGGTGAACGCGCGGCTCGCCGATGATCAAGACGCGGAATCCATGCGGGAGTTCTTCGATGTCGGACGATCTCGAACTTATCCGGAGTTGATCGCAAAGCGGGAGGCGAATCTAGAGGTCTTCTCTGACACAGACATTGAAGTGCTCACGGAGGTCGCCCGAAAGTACGGGCCGCGAACGGCGTGGCAACTTCGCGACCTCGCGCACGACTTCCCAGAAATTAAAGCCGCCCTCGCCGCGCGTTTGGCGGCCGAGAAGAAGGTGGTGCCAGTGCCTTTCGAGTCATTTTTTACGGCGAATTCCGGCTCGCTCGTGGATCTCGTGAAGCAGGACCAAGACGACCGGGACTTCGCCGAGTCACTGAATTGGTAGCGCGACGAGATGACGGCCCGAACGCTTTATCGCGGGACGGTTTTTCGCGCCGAGCATGACAGTACGTATGATTTCTGGGGCAGCGAGCAGCCACCGCGCAGTAAACTCTGCCTCGTCTTCAACGCCGATCCGGTGTCCGACGGCGCCGAAGTCCACTACTTTTTGACTACTTCAAAGGTCACAAAATACCGCGAGACACCTTTAATTCTGTCCGACGTACTGATTTTGCCGCCTGCGTCGTACGAATTTTTCCCAGACGAGACACTTCTCGACTTCAGACATCTTTGCGTCGTCCCATTTGCCAAACTCGCGACGCATCGGATTGCAATCAAAGGTGAGATCAGCGAAGAAGATATCCGTCGTTGCGCGGAGATTATTTCGAAGGCCAGGCTTCTAGAGAACCACGCCAAGAGGCTTTTGCGTCTTCGTTAGAGCCTGCGCGGCAGAGGGATATGCAGTTCGCCACCCTGCGACTTGTCGCGGGTGAACTTAGAACACCGGGTGACGGGCCGGGAGAGCGACCGTGGCTGCGATGTTCACTCCACCGTCACGCTCTTCGCCAGATTCCGCGGTTGATCAACGTCGCAACCGCGGCGTAACGCGATGTAGTAGGCGAGGAGTTGCGTCGGGATCACGGCCAGGATTGGTTGCAGGGGTTCAATCGTCGTCGGGACTTCGATGAACTCATCGGCCAGTTTCTGCATGGCGTCGTCGCCTTGGTCGCAGATGGCGATGAGGATGCCGTCGCGGGCTTTCACTTCCTGCAGGTTGGAAACGACTTTCTCATAGACGGAGGTGTGCGTGGCGATGGCCACAATGGGCATGTTCTCGTCGATGAGGGCGATGGGGCCGTGTTTCATTTCGCCGGCGGGATAGCCCTCGGCGTGGATGTAGGAGATTTCCTTCAGTTTCAGTGCGCCTTCGAGCGCGATCGGGTAGTGCACGCCGCGCCCGAGGAAGAGAAAGTCCTGGGAGTTGTGATAGCGGTTCGCCAGTTGCTGAATCTTCTTCTCCTGCGATTTCAGAAGATGCTCGATCTTGTGCGGAATGGTCGACAGCTCGTGCATGGCGCGGCGGATCTCGTCTTTGTCGTCGCCGCGCAGTTGTTTGATGTAGAGCGAGAACAGATAGAGCGCCGTGAGCTGCGTGGTGAACGCTTTCGTCGACGCCACGCCGATCTCCGGACCGGCGTTCGTGTAGATCACGCCGTCCGACATGCGCGTGGCGGCGGAGCCGAGAACGTTGCAGATGGCGATGAGCTTTGCGCCCCGGCGTTTCGCTTCCTGCATGCCGGCGATCGTGTCGGCGGTCTCGCCGGACTGCGTGACGCCGATGACGAGCGTGTGCTCGTCGATGATCGGCTCGCGGTAGCGATACTCCGAGCCGTAATCGACTTCCACCGGAATGCGTCCCGCGCTCTCGAGCAGGAACTTTCCGACCAGCGCCGAGTGCCACGACGTGCCGCAGGCCACGATGTGGATGCGGTTGATCTGCGCCCATTCCTCGGGTGTGAACTGCAGGTCGTTGAAAAAGACCTCGCCTGATTCCTCGAACATGCGGCCGGTGAAGGTGTCGCGGACGGCGCGCGACTGTTCGTGGATCTCCTTGAGCATGTAGTGCCGGTAGCCTTCTTTCTCGGCCATCACGGCATCCCAGAGGATTTTCGTTGGTGGGCGTTCGACCTTCTCGTCGCCGGCAGTGAAGACTTCCACCTTCTTGTCGTCGAGCACGGCGTACTCGCCGTCCTCGAGATAGATGATGTTGCGCGTGTACGTTAAGAGCGGCGCGACGTCGGAAGCCACGATGTTCTCGCCTTCGCCGAGGCCGATCACGAGCGGCGGACCCTGCTTCGCGGCGATGATCGTGCCCGGCTCATCCGCGGCGATCATCACCAGCGCGTAGTGGCCTTCGAGCTCCTTGAGCGCTTTCTTCACCGCCTCGACGAACGATGTGCCGTCCTTGCGGTACTCCTCGATGAGGTGCGCTACGACTTCCGTGTCGGTCTCGCTCTTGAACTCGTGTCCCTGCTCTTTGAGCCGCTGCTTGAGCGGCAGGAAGTTCTCGATGATGCCGTTGTGGATGACGATCACGTTGCCCGTGCAATCGCGATGCGGGTGTGCATTGTTCTCGTTCGGTTTGCCGTGCGTGGCCCACCGCGTGTGCCCCATGCCGAACGTGCCATTCAGAGGGTGCCCGCTGAGCTTCGCCTCGAGGTTGGAGAGCTTTCCTTCCGCGCGGACGACATCGACGCCACTGCCGTGGACGACCGCCACGCCCGCGCTGTCATAACCGCGATACTCGAGCTTCTTGAGCCCGCCGATCAGCACCGGCACGACGTCGCGCGTGCCGACATATCCGATGATTCCGCACATTCGTTCTTTCCTCGTACAATCCGCCGCTGATGACGATTCGGAAATCGCTCGCGGTCCTCGTCCTGCTCGTACTCGCCTGCGGCAAGCGCGGCGATCCTCGCCCACCCGTTCCTGTCATCCCCAAAGCGACGACCGATCTGCTTGTAACACAGCGCGCGGACCAGGTGATTCTCTCGTGGAGTTACCCATCGCTGACCACGGCCGGCCGCAGTCTGACCGACATTCGCCGCATCTCCGTTCTCCGGTATGTGGAAGAGCTTCCCGCGACAGGAGTGGGCGTCGATCCGAAAGCGATCTCTCCCGGAGAGATCGACGCGTCGGTCCCGCAGCCGATCGCGCTGTTCGCGAAGATTCCGACGTTGCCCCAGGCGCAGTTCATCAAACTCAGCAACCGCGTCGACAGCATAGAAAAGGCCAACCTGACCAGTGCCACCGCCGGCGCGAAGCTGGTCTTCGCGGACAAGCCGCCGTTTCGCTCGACGGACGGGCGGCCGGTGCGCGTCACTTACGCGGTCGTGACCGAGGGGGCGACGGCGCGCAGCGAGATCTCGAACCTCGCCATCATCGTGCCCCTCCCGGTGGCCACGGCCCCGGCGGGCCTCACCGCCACGGCAAAAGCCGAGGGTGTCGTGCTGGCGTGGGAAGAACCGAAAACATCGGTGCGCGGCGATGAGGCTCCGTCGATCGGCGGCTATCGCATTTACCGCAGCGCGCCTGGTGAAGTCATCAACGAGTTTGCGACGCCGATCAATATCGCACCGGTTCGCACAACGACATACACCGACGTTCCGCCATACGGCGAGCACGAATACAGCGTTACGGCCGTAGGCGTGGAAGGTCCGCCGCTGTTGCAGAGCGATCCGTCTGCCTCGGCGCGTGTCACATTCCGCGATCTCATCCCGCCGCCGGCGCCCGCGAGCATCACGGCGCTGGTGGAGACGCGCGTGGTGCGGTTGTTGTGGGAAGCCGTCGAAGCCACCGATCTGGCCGGATACCGGCTCTATCGCACGGAAGGAATGGGGCACGGTGCGGCGGTCCAGGACATCGGGACGATTCCCATCGGGACCGGGACGCAGACCGCGACGAATTTCGCGGACGATCGACTGGACCTCGGCATCGCATACCGGTACGCGGTCACGGCCATCGACAAGAACGGCAACGAGAGTCCGCGCACCTGGACCGATTGGGTCGTGGCTCCGAAAACGCCCTGACGCGACGAAACGATGAAGGGGTCGCGGCAAACGCTGGTGGCTGTTGCGCTCCTTGTGATCGCGCTTGCGGCCGGAGCATTCCTCCGACTGGAATCCCTCGGCGCTCCCAGCTACTGGCTCGACGAGATTCTTCACGAGCAACTCACCGAAAAGGCGAAGCATCAGCCGTTGGGGAACTGGATCACCGGCTTCTCCGCGGAACATGGTCCGCTGTATTACCTGACGCAACTGGTCACCCACCGGCCGCACTCGGAGTTTGCGGGACGCCTGCCCGCCGCACTGTTCGGAATCGCCACGATCGCGCTGGTGTGGCTCGCGGCAAAACGGGTGAAGGACATTGGATGGATGGCGGCGGCGGCAAGCGCGGCCTTCATCGCCCTTTCGCCGCTTCACGTGTACTACAGCAGGGAAGCGCGTGCGTATTCGCTGCTGATGTTTCTCGCGGCCGCGCTCATCGCGGCGTTGCTGCGCGCGCGGACACCTCTCGTTCCGTCGATCGCGATCGTGGCGATTCTCTACACGACCGCCGCCGCAGCCCCGCTCATCGGTGCGGCCTTCGTCGTGGCGGCTCTCTGCGCGTTCATGAGCAAAGATCGAGAACAGTTGCGCTTTGCCGTGATCGCCGTGATCTCGGCGATGGCGCTTGCATGCATACCACTGCTCTACGCCGCGAGGCCGGTCGAAGACTCATCGTGGCCCGGGTTTCCGAACATCGACGCTTCGTTCGTCTTCGGGATCGTGCGCGCGTTCACCGTCACGGCGCTCGATGAGCCGGTCGCGGAAAGAGCCGCGATCCTCATGCTCGTCGCGGCGGTGATCGGCGCGATTGCGGTGATCGTTCGCTGCCGGATCACGGGAGTGATTCTCATCGGCATGACCGCCTTGCCGCTGGCGTTCGCACTGGCTGCTCTTCGTTTCCTCGATCACTTCTACGCGGTTCGCTACGTCACTCCGGCCGTCGCCGGTTTCACGATCCTGGCGGGCGTGGGCGTAGCGGCGATGGCAGGATGGATTTCGCAGCGACTGCGGTCCTTCGCGAACCAGAACGGTGTCGCGCTGGTGTTGCTGCTCGTCATGGCCGGAGCATTCGCCACTCAGACCTGGCCGATTGCCCGTCGCGAGGCATTCCAGAAGCTCGACTGGCGCGCCATCGCAGAGACGTTGCGAAAGCACGTGCGTCGCGGCGACGTGATTCTCGCGGCCGAGCCGTGGTCGGAAGTCTCCCTCCGCCATTACCTCGGCGAGGTCGCCGGCGTGAGGCTCATCCACATGAAGGGCTGGGGAATCGCGGAGATCGTGACGCAGCAATCGCCGGCGGCGTGGCTCGTCACCGCGGGCGCATCCGCCGAGCCATCCGTGCGCGAATGGATGTGTCGCTATCCGCTGGTGCTCGCCAGCCCGCTCGAAGGCTTCCGCCTGCACTACGCGCCGTCGCCGCGACATTTTCTGCGAGAGCGCAGCGGGCCCGCGGAGCTGCGCGCCGTCTCGGCAGCCCTCGGCGATCGCGGCTTCACGCTGCGCATCGGATCGGATGACGCCATCGCGATCGGAAGCGGATGGGCACTGCCGGAAGGCGCAGCCGGCGACACGTTCCGCTGGGCCGTTGGACGGCGCGCCACGCTGATGTTTCCGCGCCGCGAGCCCCGCAATCGCACCATTCGTTTTCACGCATACCCGATGCACGTCCCCACGCTTCCTCCGCAGCGAGTGCATGTCCTGCTCAACGGCAACACCGTCGGCGCAGTCACGCTCGCGTCGCAGTGGAGCGACTACTCGATCGAAGCCGCCGCGTCCTTCTGGAAAGAGGGCATGAACACGTTGACGCTCGACTTCTCCCGGTCGACCGCGCCCGATTCGCTCGACCCGTCCTCGCCCGATCATCGCCCGCTGGCCGCGGCATTTCGGCGCATCTCCATCGACGACGCCGGCTTCGATTCGAACGCGATTCGTCGCGACCGTCCCATCATTCCGTCGATGCATCTTGCAACGGACGCGTTGCTTCCCGCGCGAACGATGCGGAGCGAGACGCGTTTTCCTCCTGCGCAACTGAGGCGCGAATCGGTCGAGGCGCTTCTCGGACGTCTCGGTTTCGATCCGGTATCCGGATGGACGAAGATCACCCGCGCCGAAGTGCGGCTCGAAGACTTCGCCGAAACGATCGCCGCCGGCAGCGACTGCGAAAACGACGACGCCTTCCTGCAACGCGCATTCGCCATCCTGCTCGAGCGCAAGCCCAACGAGATCGAGCGAAGAGATCTGCTGCGAAGACTCCGCGACGGCGTGAAGCGCGAGAAGGTGATCATCAGGATCACGCGAGCGGATGATTTTCTGAAGTGAGAAAAGCTCTCTGCTCAAAGCCGCGGAGCGGCGAAAGAATGTAGCCCAGGGCGCCAGCCCTGGGAAAACAGCGGCGTCAATGATCCAGCCGCGGAGCGGCGAAAGAGAATCCTGCGATAAACAATGTCTTTCGCAGCTCCGCGGCTGGATTTGTTGATGCGTTGGATTCCCAGGGCGGGCGCCAAGCGCCAGCCCTGGGCTACATTCCATCGCCGCTCCGCGGCTCAAAATCACTCACAACACGAGACGCGAGTCGCCGATGCGTTTCGTGGCGCCGTCCTGATCGAAGAACTCGAGCAGCGGGATGGCCACTTTGCGGGAGATTCCGAACAGGTCTTTGAACTGGCTGACGTCGATGGTCTGGCCTCTTTTCTCCGCCAGTTTCGCGCGTGCGGCGTCGATCGTTTCGCGGTGGAGGTAGATGCCGTCGGCGAGGCGCACGAGGGTTCCCTGTTTCACGAGAAAGGCGATGACGCCTTCGATCACTTTCGGTTTTTGCGGAATGGCTCGGATGAGCTCCGACGTCGCGGGCGTCTGCAGTCCCGCCTCGGCGAACTTGGCTTCGATGGCTCGTACGAGCTCGCCTTCCGTTCCGCCGAGCGTCTTCGAGCGCCCCGGGATGTCGAGTGCGTCGCCCTGCACGACTGCGATGCGTTCCTTCGCGAGATCGGCGAGCAGAAAGTTCACCGGCGCGCCGGGCGGGATGAGCTTCTGCACGAACTCTCCCTTTGGCACGTTCATGGCCATCTTGTTCGCTTTGAAATAGCCGTCGAGAAGCTCCATGCTGCGGCGGCGGAAGTCGGCCAGCGCGTCGTTGTGGAGGAACGTGCTTCCGGTGCGCGCGACGTTCGGAACGTTCTTCAGTTCCTTCGTCAGCGCCTCGATGCGGATGCCGGTGCGTGTCTGGATCTCTTCCATGCTCAGCCCGCGCAGCCCCTGCAGTTTCGCGGTCAGCTCGACGCGCTCGGCGAGCGTGCCGTTCGCGAGCGTTTCGAGGATCTCACGGCGCGTGCCGCGGCTCAGCTTTCCTGCGTGCGGATCGAGGATCACACCGCCGCCGATCGTAGTGGCCGGCGAGTAGCGGCGAATGACGAATCGGTCGCCCGCCGCGGCCACGATCGGCGCTTCGAGCCGCACCTGCGCGTACGCAGTGGCGCCTGCTTTCAACTCGGACGATGTCGAGTCGACGAAGCGAATCGTGCCGAGGAGCTCGGCCGAGAGGTGATGGAAACGGATGCGCGACTGCTCCTTGAGCGGCTTGACGTCCGCATTTGCAGGGGGCAACAGCTCGAGCTTCACCGTGATGATCTGCGAAGCGCGCAACGTCTTCGGATGCAGTACCTGCTGTCCGCGATGCAACTCGTCGAGCGGCACGTCGGCGAGATTCATCGAAGTGCGCTCGCCCGCGGAAGCTTCGTCGCGCGGTTGACCGTGGACCTGCACTCCGCGCGCTCGGCTACGTTTGTCGCCAGGAAGGACCTCCACTTCATCGTCGACGCGCACGCGGCCGGAGTACGTCGTTCCCGTGATGACGGAGCCGAAGCCTTTCATCGTGAACACGCGATCGATGGGAAGGCGGAAGACGAGTCGCGTAGCATCGCGGTCATCCACCTTCGCGACGGACTGCACGATGGCGGCGCGAAGGTCATCGAGTCCTGCGCCGGTCGTGCTGCTCACCGGGACGATGGGCGCTCCTTCGAGGAAGCTTCCCGCGACCAGCTCTTCGACTTCCAGGCGCACGAGCTCGAGGATGTCGCGATCGACGAGATCGCTTTTGGTCAGCGCCACAAGCCCGGTTTGAATGCCGAGGAGCTTGCAGATCGCGAAATGCTCGCGCGTCTGCGGCTTGATCGATTCGTCGGCGGCGATCACGAGCAGCGCGCTGTCGATGCCGCCGATGCCGGCCAGCATGTTCTTCACGAACCGCTCGTGGCCGGGCACGTCGACGAAGCCGATCTGATAGTCGTCCGTGAACCAGCTCGCGAATCCGAGGTCGATGGTGATGCCGCGCCGCTTCTCCTCGGGCAGCCGATCTGTGTCGATTCCCGTCAACGCCCGAACGAGCGACGTCTTGCCGTGATCGATGTGACCGGCCGTGCCGATCACGCGCTTCTTGCGGGTCATGCGGCGCGAATCCTACCTTGGGCTTCAGCGCACCCGCTCGCCGTACACCTCTTTCAACTGCGGCGGTAGTTTGGAGCGCAGCCCCAGCGACTCTTCCAGATCGCCGGCGTTGACGATGGCTTGTCCGCGAAAGTGATTGTTGGTGATGACGAAAACATCCTTGCTCTCGGCCATCGATTCGATCCGCGTGACCCAGGGCTGGAGCTCTTCCTTCGAGTAGAGATAGTTGTAGCGCTCCCACGACTCCTCGTGCGCGAACCATTTCTGATAGTTGCGGCCGTGGAAGCGGACATAGGCGAGCGGCCCGGTCACCGCATCGGCCGGTTTCACGGAGTCGTTGAAGAGCGGCTGGTCGACGTTGACCCACGAAACGTCATGCTCGTCGAGAAAGCTGGTGAACTCCTGATTCTGGAACGACGAATGCCTCACTTCGAGCGCCTTCGGATAGCTCTCGAACGCGCGGAAGAGCGCGGTCAATTTGTCGATCGCCTCGGGCGTGTTCTTGAAGCTCCAGGGAAACTGCAGCAGGATCGCGCCGAGGCGATTGGCGTCCATGAGCGGATCGAGGTAGTTGCGGAAGGCAGCGACGTCGTCCTCGGCCAGCGCTGCCTTCTCGTGCGTGAAACCGCGGAACACTTTCGTCGTGAAGCGGAAGTCAGGATTCTCGGCGACGCGACGGATCCAACTCTTTGCATGCGACGCCGGCGGGACTCGATAGAACGGCGAGTTGATCTCGATGGTGTCGAAGAAGGACGACAGGTAGGCCAGGTGATCGAACTTCGAGCCATGCGGCGGGTAGACCACTTTCTCCCAGTCTGGGTAGCTCCAGCCGGCGGGGCCGACGCGAATTTTATTGGTCATTGGCAATGGTCAACACCTTGACGTTCTTATTTTGAGTTACCTCTTTCCGCGTTGCCTTCCCCGAGAAAACTATGCTAAAACGCCCTCCATCGGGAACAATGTGAACTCCATATCGGACAGCGGCGTTCGTTGGGGGGAGTATTTGTATCCCGTAGTTCGGAAGGGGGTCGATTCCTAGCTTCTCGTTGTCATCAACCAACAGCGGGGTTAGTGTCGCGGCCCCCCGCACGTGCCCGGACGTCGCGGCAACAAAAGACTTTCACGTTAAGAATCGCTTAGGAGATCAAGGTTTCATGGACACATTCAACGACAAGTCCCTCAACTGCGCAGACTGCGGCCAGGAGTTCATTTTCAGCAGGAATGAACAGGCGTTTTACGCGGAGCGCGGATTCACGAACGAGCCGAAGCGTTGCAAGAACTGCCGCGACAAGAGAAAAACCTCCCGTGACGGCAACGGCGGCGAAGGCCGCTCGCGCCAGATGGTGAGCGTCACGTGCGACTCCTGTGGTGTACCGACCGAAGTTCCCTTCACTCCGGTGAGCGGAAAGCCGGTCTACTGCCGCGAGTGCTACAACCAGCGCCGCTCGAACAGCCGCGGCTCTTCGAGCTGGGCGTAGCGCCCAATCCAACTCGACCCGAACGAACTAGAGCGGCCGGCGGAAACGCCGGCCGTTTTCTTGTGTGCGCGGTTCACTGATCGCTGATCGCTGATCGCTGATCGCTGATCGCTAATCGCTGATCCCGAATCCCTAATCCACTAATCCCGAATCCACGGATCAGTGATCCGTGATCAGTGATCAGTAGATTAG
>JALYJW010000068.1 GCA_030775085.1 Acidobacteriota bacterium
ACATCGAACGCGAGATACTGAATCGCCTGATTCTTCATGGCAGCCGTCCCTTCCTTTCGTTTCGGTTTCGTCGACTCCAAACTTACAGGAAGGGGCGCGCTTTCAACATGCGTTAGCGGTACGGAGAGGGTAGCCGTGGGTTGCGCGCGCAGACGCGCTACCCACGGACGAGAACGTATTTGAGGTCGCACCGCGTAGCCGGTGCTGAGAATCGAACAAAACGATCAAGCGGGAAGCGCTCGTCGAATCGATCTCACTCTCCGCACCACTGACGTGGTGCGTTTGAGAACGCAAACCTTCCCCGGGGGTAGCGCGTCTGCGCGCGCGACCCCCGGCTACTGTCTCCGTACCGCTAACGCGGTACACCACGCCGTCCGAAGTGTCCAAACTCGCGGCGCCTACGGCGGATGAAACACACCGGTCCGGAGCTCACGACGTCCGTTCATCCACGTAACACCACGCCCACTCTTCCCCCGGCTGGTACGAACGAATGATCGGATGTCCGCTGGCGTGGTGGTGCGCGGTGGCGTGTTTGCGCGGGGAGCTGTCGCAGCAGCGGACGCCGCCGCAGGTCATGCAGAGGCGGAGATGAACCCACTTCCGTTCGCCGAGCGCGAGGCAGTCCTCGCAACCGGTGACCGTTGTGGTGATTTCGGTGCGAACGGTTTTCGCGTGTTCGCAGGCGGCGCGTTGTTCTTCGGTGAGGGAGATCGTGCGTACCGGTGCTTCCTCCGCTACGGGATCCGCGGCAACGTCGGTGGATCGCAGGAGTCTGGCCGCGGCGGCGAACGACTGTGCGCTCGCTCTTGCGGTCAACCGATCGCCCGCCAGCAGCGCGAAGTCATCGGAGAGATCGGTGATCGCTTCCCTTCCCCTTTGGACGGAGAGAACGCGCACACCGGCGCCGGTCGCGAGTTGAGCGATCGTGATGGGAGGTCTTGCTGAAATAGCGCTGCGGACCGTGAACGTGCGCGTATCGAAGCAGCTTTCGTCGAGGTCTTCGCAGACGACGAGCGGCGTCTCGCTCATCGCGCTGCGCAAGGCCGCGTAGCCGCCGTTGCGGACCGTCTCGACGTGATCTTCGATCTCCGAGGGGCTCACCTGATACACGTCGAGCACACGCGTGAAAAGCTGGACGCCGATCTCGAGCTCATCGACGAGGACTTCGTCGGCGCCGTCGGCGATCATGGCGTCGACTTCGCTCTGCGATTGCGTGCGGACCACGATGTGGAGCGTAGGGTTGATTCCTCGGGCCACGCCGATGACGCGCCGGGCCATGTCGGGCGTGTCGTCCGGGATGACGAGCATCTTGGCGTTGTCGATGGCCGCGGTGTCGAGCATGACTCGTTTGCTGTAGTCGCCAAGGATGACGTGCAGACCGTCATGCTCCGCCTCGGACGCGCCGGTCGGGCTGAGCGTGAGGATCACGAGCGGAACGCCTGAGTCGCGGAGAACGCGCGTGAGGTAGCGCGCCGCAGATCCGTAACCCGCCACGATGACGTGATTCTCGAGCGTGACCTGCTGGACCTCCGGCTCTGCAGCGCGCGCAGCGGCATCGACGCAGCGAGCGAGATGGCGTTCTTCGAGCGCACGGCCCGCTTTCGCGAGCAGCGGCGTCACGGCCATCAACAGGACCGTCGCGGCGATGAAGGTCTGACCGCCCATGTCCGCGACGCCGGCGGGATGGAGACCGGAGGCGCGTCCGACGCGCTCCAGCACGAACGAAAACTCGCCGATCTGCGCGAGCAGAAACGCCGTCGATGCGACGATCGGTGTCGGATAGCGCAGCAGCTTCGCGGCCACGCCGGTGATCGCAACTTTGAGGAGCACCACGGCAACCACCACCGCCAGAATGAGCAACGGATGCCGCATCACGAAATTGAGATCGAGCAGCATGCCGACCGAGATGAAGAAGACTGCGCTGAAAAGAATCTGCAGCGGAAGGATCTCGGCGAAGGCGTGATGGCTGAAGCGGCTCTCGCTCATCACCAGGCCGGCCAGGAACGCGCCGAGGGAAAGACTCACGCCGGCCAGACTGGTCAACCATGCCGTGCCGAGACAGATGGCGATGATGGTGAGCAGGAAAATCTCCTGCGAGCACGTCCGCGCCACGCGCTCGAGAATCGGCGGCATGACGCGGCGCGCCACGACGACGACGAGCACGACGATGATCGCCGCCAGTCCCAACCCTTTTGCGATGCCGAGCGGCGAGCCCGCATCGCCGGCGAGCATCGGCAGAATGAGCACGAGTCCGACGATGGCCAGATCCTGAAAGATGAGGATGCCGAGCGTGAGCTGCCCCTTCGGCGTGCCCACCTCATTACGATCGCCGAGCACCTTGAGGACCAGCGCGGTGCTCGAAAGCGCCACCAGCGCGCCGGTGTAGAAGCCAATGCGCCAGTCGATGTGCATCAGCGCCAGGATTCCGGTCACCGCTGCGATCGTGAGCACGAGCTGCAAACCGCCGCCGATGAAGATGGCCCGCTTGATCCGCCAAAGCCGCTCCAGACTGAACTCCAGTCCGATCGTGAACAGCAGCAGCACGATACCGATCTCCGCGATCTGATCGATGAGTGCGGCATCCTCGACGAGCGCCAGCGCATGAGGACCGATGAGCACACCGGCCAGAAGAAAACCGACGATCGGAAGGATCTTCAGCCGATGGCAAACGTAAGCGATGACGGCACTGGCGACGACCATGGCCACCGTCTGCGGCAGGAATCCATGCATGCCGCGGATTCTGTTGGCGGCAAGGTACCAAGAGCAAGCATTGTCTCCGCGCGGCGCAGAGCAAAGGACGCGATCACTTCCTCCGCACGTACATCCCGTCGTATGCCGAGGCCCAGGTCTTGCCGCCGTCGAGGGAGGTCTCGAGGAACTGCCGGACGCGATCGGGACCTTCCTTCGAGTAGGTCATGCGCGTCTTCACGTTCGCGCCGTTGCGGATCGAGTCGGTGATCATGACCATCTTCCCGTCCTCGAGTTTTCCGATGAACGTGGTCGAGCTGCCGGCTGTGTCGGTGTAGTGCTGCTCCCACCGCGCTTCCTGCGCGTCCCACATGTTCAGGCTCTTGCCGCTGTAACTCTGGGCTTCGTAGTTCTCGAAGATCACGCACTCGTCGAGGATGAGCTGGATGCTGCTGCGTGCGATCTTCTGGCCGTTCTGTTCGACGTCCCATTCGCCGAGCCAGAAATCGAACTGCCGATATTCCGGAACGCTCTGGCAGGGCTGCTGGTTCTTGCGCGCCGCGGTCAGCAGCGCCGCCCAGCGGGCATCGTTGCGCAAGGACAGAAAGTCGTTCTGCGCATTGAGCTGTTCGACCTGTCCGTAGCCCCGCGAAACGGCCAGGTCCAGGTTCGTGAACGCGTCATTGACGTTGCCGAGGCGCGCGTGCGTTCGCGCCAGACGCAGCGGCAGTTGGATCGGCGCCGGATGCTGGAGCTCGGTGGCTTTGGCAAGTGCTTTCAACGCGCCGGCGAATTCGCCCGAGTCGTGGCGCGTCACGCCGAGCTGGAACCATTCGGCGGGCGTTGCCGGATCGGCCGCGTGGGCGCCCGTGGCGAGGAGAAGAGCAATCAACAGCGTTTTCATGAGCCTACGATGCCGCCTCTCACTTTCCATCCGCTATCACGCGATTGCACGCAGAAATGCAGACGGCGCAAAACCGAAGTGGCGGCGGAAGGCAAATGTGAAATGACTGTGGCTCGAGTAGCCGAGGTCGAGAGCGATGCCCGTCAGATCTCCGCGAGCGTCGCGAAGACGCTCCAGCGCGAGCCGGAGACGGAGCGCGTGGCGATGCGCGGTGATCGTGTCGCCGGTGCGCAAACGGAACAGACGGCAAAGCTGAAACGGCGAAAGACCGCAGGCATCGGCAAGCACGCGTAGCGGGATGTTGCTGGCCGGATCGATGGCGATGAGCTGCTGCGCATGCTCGACGGCATCGATCTCTGCCGGCCGCAGCGGCTTCCACGCGCGTGACTGACCTCGATAAGCGCAGCCCAAAGCACGCGCCAGGAATCGCAGCACACTCTCTTCCACGCCGTTCGCATCGAGCGCATCGCCACGCTCCAGCGCCGTGAAGAGAATGCGCTGCTCCGCGAAGCTCCGCGCGTCGCTCGGCCCGTTCGGAATGCGGAAAGGCCGCTCCTGCGTAGAGCGCGGATCGATCTCGCGCAGCATCTCGAGCAGCACATCGTCGGCGACCGTGTACCAGTCGGAAGCGTCGATCTCGCTGACGCGCGCTCGCGTGTACTGCTGATCCATGTTCAGCAGCCCGATGAAGCCGGGATTGCCGAGAAACGACGTCCCGTTGTCGTGGCGAATCCGCGTCATGGTGCGCGGGAAGACGATCGTGTGATGACTACACGGCCCGGAATCACGAAACAGCGGATGCGTCGACAGGCACCGAAACTTCCCCACGGCCACCATCTCGCCGCGAAACAGCAGCGTCTCCACCGGCTTGATGCGCACCTCGAGCGGCATAGGGCGATGCTGCACCCGTTGGCGCGCGTCGCACGTGACGCTTTGGCAACCAACGCGGGAGGCCAGACTTTTTCGCGAGAGCCGCCCCTCACCCTACCCTCTCCCCACCGCGATGAACCTGCGGCGGGGAGAGGGGACTGCTTGTTCAAATTGCTTTCTAAGTCCCCTCTCCCCACGGCGGCTTCATCGCCGAGGGGAGAGGGTTAGGGTGAGGGGCGGCTCTCGCGAGAAACAAAAAGGCCGGGCATTGCTGCCCGGCCTTTCATTCATTGCGTCTTGTGAGTGTTAACCCTGCGACTCGCCGCCGCCCTCGCTGGAACCGCCGCCCTGATTGCCACCGCCACCCTCGCCGCCTTCACGGCGCGGAGGACGATCTCCACCTTCAGGACGCGGAGGGCGCGGGCCGCGGTCGTCGCGGCGTGGGCCGCTGTGGCCGCCGCCATCACGACGAGGACCGCGATCGCGATCGCCGCCGCGGAATCCACCGCCACCGCCACCATCGCGGCGCGGGCCACGATCACGGTCGCCGCCACGGAATCCGCCTCGGTCACCACCACCGCCGCCGCCTTCACGCGGACCACGAGGTCCGCGATCTTCGCGGGCACGCGCGGCCGCGGCTTCTTCCTCGGTGGGAGGCGGAAGCAATGGCTTGCGCGAGAGACGGATCTTGCCGGTGTCGGGCTCGATGGCCACGACCTGCACTTCTACCTCGTCTCCCATCTGGAAGAGGTCCGTCACCTGACCGACGCGCGTGTGCGCCATCTCGGAGATGTGCAGCAGACCGTCCTGGCCGGGCAGGATTTCGATGAAGGCTCCGTACGGCTCGATGCGCTTGACCGTACCTTTGTAGTTCGCGCCGATATCGGGCGAGGCCGTGAGGCCTTTGATGATCTCGATGGCGCGCTCGGCGGACTTGACGTCGCTCGAGGCGATCGTGACCTTGCCGTCGTCATCGACGTCGATCTTCGTGCCGGTCTCTTCGACGATCCAGCGGATGGTCTTGCCACCCGAGCCGATGACGTCGCGGATACGGTCCTTCGGAACGTGAATCGTGTACAGCCGCGGCGCGAACTCGGAGAGCTCTGCCGCCGGCGTGGAGATGGCCGCTTCCATGATGCCGAGGATGTGCATGCGGCCGGCGTTGGCCTGCGCCAGCGCCTGCGCCATCACGTCGCGCGACAGACCGCTGACCTTGATGTCCATCTGCAACGCCGTGATGCCGTTGCGCGAGCCGGCCACCTTGAAGTCCATGTCGCCTTCGTGGTCTTCAATGCCGGCGATGTCGGAGAGAATCGCGAACTTGCCGTTCTCGCCCGACACCAGACCCATGGCCACACCGGCAACCGAGGAGCGCAGCGGAACACCGCCGGCCATCATGGCCAGCGAGCCGCCGCACACCGAAGCCATCGACGAAGAGCCGTTGGACTCGAGGATGTCCGAGACGATGCGGATCGTGTACGCGAACTCTTCTTCCGGCGGAAGAAGCGGCGCGAGCGCGCGGCGGGCCAGATTGCCGTGACCGATCTCGCGGCGCGCGGGACCGCGCATGAACTTCACTTCACCGACCGAGAACGGGGGGAAGTTGTAGTGCAGCATGAAGCGCTGGACGGTGTCGCCTTCGAAGTCCTCGATGCGCTGCGCTTCCTGCGGCGTACCGAGCGTCACGGTGACGAGCGCCTGCGTTTCGCCGCGCGTGAAGATCGCCGAGCCGTGGGTACGCGGCAGGACGCCGAGGTCGATCGTGATCGGACGGATCTCGTCGAAGCGACGCCCGTCGACACGCATGTTCTCGTTGAGCATGAGATTGCGGAAGATCCGCACTTCCATCTCGCCGAATGCGGCGTTCACCGCGACGAGGCGCTCCGTGTCTTCCGGCGCGACACTGCCCTGGATGGCCGACTTGACGGCCTTGATCGCGGCGTAGCGCTGGAACTTGCCGGTGGTGAGCATGGCCGTGCGGAGCGCGTCGCCATACTGGCCGAGCAGTTCCTGCACGAGCTCATCGGTGAACTTCGGCGTGTAATTGACTTCGATCTTCTCTTTGCCGCAGTCGCTGCGGAGCTGCTTCTGCAACTCGCAAAGGCGTTTGATCTCAATGTGCGCGGCATCGAAGGCGTCGAGAACGACCGACTCGTTGACCTCACGCGCACCCGCTTCGACCATGACGATGGCCGAGTCGGTGCCGGCCACGATCAGATCGAGGTCGGAGAGATCGCGCTGAGCATTGGTTGGATTGATGACGATCTGCCCGTCGATGAAGCCGACGCGCACCGCGGAGATCGGATTGTGGAACGGGATCTCCGAGATCGTGAGCGCCGTGGAGGCGGCGTTGATGGCCAGGATGTCCGGATCGTTCTCGCCGTCGGCGGAAAGCACGAGGGCGATGATCTGCGTTTCCTGCCGAAAGCCCTGCTGGAACGACGGCCGCAGCGGGCGGTCGATGAGGCGGCATGTGAGAACTTCTTTCTCAGTGGGACGCCCCTCCCGCTTGAAGAAGCCGCCCGGGATTCTCCCGCCGGCGTAGGTGTACTCCTTGTAGTCGACCGTGAGCGGCATGAAGTCGCCGAGCACGTTGCCTTCTTTGTAGCAGGCGGTGGCCAGAACCACCGTGTCCCCGTACCGGATGACGCAGGCGCCGTTGGCCTGTTTGGCGATCGCACCTGTCTCCAGCGACAGGGTTTTCCCGCCGATCTCTATCTCTCTCTTGAATGCCATTGAGTTCCTTCGTGGCGCGAGACCACTCATCACCTCGCGCTGTTTAGATGTGCCGCTTGGGCCGAACGATGGGATCCGGCCGGAAGGAAAATTTTTCGTGCAGGGCCCGAGCCAGAATAGCGAGGGCGGAAAAACACGAAGGGGCGGGCTGACGCCCGCCCCTCAGGGGATCGCGCGTTACTTACGGATACCGAGCTTATCGATGATCGTGCGGTACCGCTCCACATCGGTCTTCTTGAGGTAGTCAAGAAGCCGGCGGCGGCGTCCGACGAGCTTCAGCAGACCGCGGCGGGAATGATGATCCTTCGCGTGGGTCTTGAAATGCTCGGTGAGGTAGGTAATGCGGTTCGAGAGAAGTGCGATCTGCACTTCTGGCGACCCGGTATCGCTGTCATGGACGCGATACGTGTTGACGATGGAGGTTTTCTCCTGCTTCGTGGTCGACAAAATCCTGTCTCCTGTTAGTGAAACGTTGCCTGAATACACGTCCGGCTTTTCGGACGCGACACCATAACAGCGGCAGGGGTCGAAATCAATCCCGGGGGTCGGGGCGGGACGGGTGTGCGGCGGGGAGTCGCAAAGTCTCAAAGTCTCAAAGGGCTCCGCCTCTTGCGGCCTCTGCTTTGAGACTTTGCGACTTTGAGACTTTGCGACTCCCCCGCTCACACCTTCAGCACGATTCCTCGGCGGTACAGCAGCCAGAGAATGCCCATCCACACACCGATGAACGCCAGCGCCCAGAGGAACGACGCCACCTGCGGCTCGAAGTACGGCTTGAAGAACGTGCGATAGCTGAGCGCGTGCAGCGAAACGCCGTCCACCTTGATCAGTCCGAGCAGCCGCGCCATGAAGCCGGTCCCGAGAAACGCGATCAAGGGGTTCACGCCGAAGACGATGAATGGCTTCGCCCATGCTTTCGCGCCGCGCATATCGATGATCCAAATGAAAAGACCCAGCAGAATCGCGGCACAGCCCGCCGTGAAGACGACGTACGAGCTCGTCCAGAGATTCTTGTTGACCGGGAACACCAGCCCCCACGCCAGACCGGCCGCGACCGCGATCGCTCCGGCGATGGTCAACATCTTGACGTTACGCGCCCTCACCCACGGCGCCACCAGCACGCCCAGCAGCGCGGTAGCCACCGCGCCCAGCGTCGACAGCGGTCCCTCGGGGTCCCACGTCCTGGCCTGCTTCCAGAGGTGCGGCGTGCTGATGAGCGCACGATCCACCTGAGCGGCAATGGTGGCCTCGGGTGGCTCGAGCGGACCAAGCGAAAGGATCGCCCAATAGCCACCAAGGATCGCCATCGCAATCACGAAGATCATCCGCCGCGACGCCTTGTACGCAATCAGCGCCACGATGATGTAGACGATCCCGATCCGCTGCAGCACGCCCATGTAACGCAACGTGCCGAGGTGGAAAAACGGGAAGGCATGCAGGAGCAGCCCGCAGAGAATGATGAGGCCTCCCCTGCGCAGAATGCGCAACGGCTCCTTGCGCGACAGCTCCGTCGTGATCCCGACGATGAACAGAAAGAACGGAAAGATCAGATCCGTGGGCGTCCAGCCATGCCACTCGGCATGACGCAACGGCCCCCAGATCGCGCTCCACGTGCCTGGGTTGTTGACGAGGAGCATCGCCGCGACGGTGAAGCCGCGAAACGCGTCGAGGGATTCGAGGCGCGTGCGAATTGGCGTTTCCGAGTCGGTGATCACGATGCGACCAGTGCGCGATAGACCTTGAGGTGCCGCAGCGCCGCCTGTTTGTCGCCTTGCTGTTCGTATATGCCGGCCAAGTTGTAGTGCGCGTCGGCGTTGTCGGGATCGAGCTCGATGGCGACGGCGTAGGCGGACATGGCGTCTTCGACGCGGCCGAGATCTTCGAGGGCCACACCGAGGTTGAAGGCAGCGGTGTCGTGCGCGGGATTGGCTTCGACGGCGGCGCGGTAATGACGTTCGGCGTCGGCGGTCGCGCCTTGTTCGTGCAGAAGCCGGCCCAGGTTCACGTGCGCATCAGCGTGCTTCGGATCGACTGCCAGCGCGCGCTCATAGGCATCCTTCGCCGAGTCGACGGACGACATCTCCAGCTCGCAGGCCAGCTCGAACCAATGCTCGGCCGTCGTCTCACGATCGCGCGTTGCTTCTTCCGCGGCGCGATGGACGAGCGGGGCTGTCTGCGCCGCGAGATCGGCGACGGAGAAATCGAAGAGCGACTGGCCGGACTCGGGATTCCACACCGCGTCGCCGTCGCGAACGATCACGCGGTCGCCGTCCGCGGTGATGCGCACGGCCGTGAGTGAGCGTCCGGACGGGAGCTGTTCGCGCAATCGCTCCAGCGCGCGCAGGACTTTGCGCTGAGGAATCTTCGCCGCGGACAACTCACTGGCGGTGCGCAGCAGAACGAGATCGTGAAATCCGAACAACGGCTCCCCGTCCGGACCGCGCTCGGGCTCGAGAAAACCCTTCTCCGCGAACGTGCGGATCTGCGCCGCCGACAATCCCAGCAGAGCAGTGACCTCGCGAACGGAGTACGCCATTACGGACGGAATTGTAGTCCCCGCGCTACGGCGTCGAGATCAGCGGCTTCTCGATTTGGCGGCGCTGGCCGTGACCGTGCGCGCGGATCGTTGAGGCGCCTTCCGCTCCTCTTTCTCTGCTGCTTTCGCCGGCGCGGATTTCACCTCGCGCAGTTTCGTCGGCGCGGGTTTCACTTCACGGAGCTTGGCCGGTTCCGCCTTCGTCGTAGGCTTCGATGCCGGCTTCGAGGAACTGCCGCCGAGGGACCTGCGCAGTGCTTCCATGAGATCAATGACCTGCGCCTTTGGCTCGTCCTCGAGCGCGGTGATCTCTTCGCCTTCGATCTTCTTCTCGATGAGACCGCGGACGCGCTCACGGACTTCGTCGCGGTAATTCTCGGGATGGAACTCGTCGCTGGCGCTCATCTCGGCGAGCTGGATGGCCATCTTCAGCTCGTTCTCCTTGATCTCGCCGTCGCCGATGTCGATCTCGTCGATCGAACGGATCTCATTCGGGTAATAGAGCTGCTGCATGACCAGCCCCTTGCCGAGCGGACGGATCACCACCAGATAGCCCTTGCCGCGCGCCGCGTATTTGGCGACGGCCCAGCGGCCGGTCTCTTCGAGCGCACGGGCCAGCAGCGTGTAGGCGCGCGAGCCGCCCTTGTCCGGGCCGAGGTAGTACGGCTTGTCGAAGTAGATCGGGTCGATGAGGTCCGACTTCACGAACTCCGTGATGTCGATCTGCTGCGTCGACTTTTCTTCCAGCGCCTTCAGCTCTTCATCGTTGAAGAGGACGTACTGCCCCTTCGAGAATTCGTAGCCTTTGACCACTTCCGTGCGCTCGATGTTGCGCTCGTCCTTCGGACAGAAGAGCTTCTGCTGGATGCGGCTGCCGCACTCGCCGTGCAGCATGTTGAACGACACTTTCTCGGACGACTCCGCGGCGGAGAACAACTTCACCGGGATGGAAACGAGTCCGAAGGCGATCTGTCCGGTGGCAATGGCTCGTGGCATCGAAGTCCTCTATCCGTTACTTTCTATTGAAACGCGGAGTGAAAAATCGGGGGCGATTGCGATGCACTGAAACCTGTGCATCTTACAATCCTCGACGGTGAAACGCTACGAGCTGATCTGGACAGTTGCCCGTAAAGTTCCACGCGGCCGCGTGGCCACGTACGGCCAAATCGCCGAGATTGCAGGCCTCGAAGGCCACGCCCGCCAGGTCGGCTACGCGCTCCACCACCTCCCCGCCCACAGCAACGTGCCGTGGCACCGCGTCGTCAACGCGAAAGGCGAGATCAGCGCCAGAACCGGCGGCGACTCGCACGAGCTGCAACGAATGCTGCTCGAAGCCGAAGGCGTGGAGTTCGATGCGAAGGGGCGGATGGATTTGAAACGCTACCGTTGGAAAAGCGGGGCGACCGGCCCACGCCGCAAGCGCAACGATCGGCCGGGAACATGACCGGAGCTCTGCCCTAGTGTGTGTGACGATCGGCGTGTTGCAGTACCAGCGACAGGTATTGGTCTACGCGTGCCTGCCCTACTCGCGCGCTGAGCCGCGACGAGATCTCGGTGCGCGACATCTGGCCCGCGCCGACGAGTGAGAGGACGGCGCCCTTCAAATCAGCGGGCGTCTCGATGGTTTGGATCGTATCCTCGCGTCCTTCCGGAAATGAGTAGCGCACCGCGCGTGCCGATCGCGCATCCTCTTCGTTGCGGCACACACGCTCACGCCGCAGGAACCAGGTCGTGACGAGCGACCCCAGCGCGACCATCCCGGTCACAATCGCGAGCCCCACGGCCGATACGACGGTGAGGCCCGCGGCAACCGCGGCGCTGACGGCGGCCATGGTCTCGAGGAGTTGGATCGCAGCGCTCTCCGCGGGCGTTCCGGCGGAGAGAAGCTCGTCGTCCGGCTCGGAGATGATCGTTTCGTTCACATCAGATGTCTGCAACATGGTTCGTCTCCTTCACTGCAGCCGCGCGGCGCGCAGGACCGTTCCACGCCATTCGACATAGACCTTGCAGTTGGTGGCACTGCCACACACGAGTTGGCGAAGATCGAGCCGGAGCGCATCGTTCGACATGACCGCGTCGCCGGCCATCGCACGCACTGCCGCGATGATCTCTTCCGGCGCGCCTGCTCTCCGAACGTACGACACCGATGCCTCGGTGACGCGGTAGCGGTCGAACCCGAGCAACGAGCGCAGGACAGCCGGCCGCTCTCCGACTTTCAGCGGGAGATCGACACCGGCTTCGATCGCGGCAGCGCTTTCGGCGATGCGTTTCCCCGCCTGATCGACCTGCTGACTCACCTCGACTGCTTTCTTTTCGGCGAAGTCTGCCTTGAGACCGGCCGACTCGGCACGCTCATCGACACCGCCAATCCGCGTGTGAATGGCTCCGAAACTCGTTTCGAGCTGTTCCCTCTGAGCCTGCTCCTCTTCGGCGAGTGTGGCCACCCGGACCGGGAGCGGCTCCAGCTTCTCGAGACTCTCCTGATGAGAAGCAAACACATTCCTGTGTGCCTGGTTGTCGCTCTTGAGCTGTTCGACGTCGGCGATGAGCGTGTCGACGCGCGCGTCCGGCTCCGGCTCTTTACGGACGTCTTCGTCCGCTTTCTTTTCTTCGCCATGCCGCGGCTCTGCCGTCGTGGTCGTCGTCTGGGTGCCGGTCTTCACCGATTCTTCCCGTTCGATGCGCGGAGGCAGCAATCCACTCTCGTGCAAGGGACTGCTCGGAGCCGTCGCGGCCACGCTCACGATTGCGGCGGTGCCGATGGTCATCGCCGCAACGCGGGCAATGCCCGCCCCAATGGAGCTCGGCAGGCGTCCGAAAATACCGCGGATCTGGTTCATGAATGTCTCGTCGGCACCAAGGACCGGTAGCGTGCGGAAGAGCGGCGTCAGGAGGAGTGCCACCAGCGAGAGCACGCCGAGGACGAGGCTCGCGTACCACAGCACATCGTAGAGGATGCTCAGTGGATGGTCGGGATCGGCGATGCGCTTCGCAAAGTTGTTCAGGCTCTCGTTCTTCGACACCCGAAACGCGGACTTGGCCGTTTCGGCAACGTTCGAGTCGTCGAGCTCGCGACGCAAATTGGCCACGTACGCCGCCGCGATCTGCTCGGCCTCCGTCAACTCAGCCGTGCGCGCGGCGATCAGCTCCGCGCGATTCGCTTTCAGGAGGTCGAATGCGTCCTTTGCCGCGTCTTTATCGGTAGCCGGACCGGCCGTCAGCGCACCGCGGATCTCCTGGTAATTCGCAGCGATGCGCACCGCGTAGGCATCGCGAATGGCCGTCCGCGCCTCCGCGAGCTTTTTTGCATGCGAGGTTTCGGCGAGGATCGCGTTGAACACATCATCGGCCGTGGCGTACCGGTCGTTCTTCTTTGCGGCCCGTTCCGCGGGGACGGCCAGGAGGGCGTTGCCTTTCAACTGCTCGGCCACCAGCTTTGCGCTGTACTTCTTCTCACGCGTGTCGCGCAGCTCCCGTTTCATCGCGTCGAGCCCGACCACGGCCGCAATCGCCACGATCGCCACCGCAAGCATTGCCAGTTTCGACCGCATGCTTTTCGCGAACTGCTTCCGGGTCTCTCTCGAAACCGACCGGCGAAATGCCTTGCTCTCAGGAAGATGTTTCATCGCAACACCACCTCTCGGTGAGTTAGTGCGATGACAGCTCAGATCGTTTCAATCGGATCGCTCATCGGGATGTCGTGGAGCGGGAAGCAGGTCCTCCGGCGGCGCGAGTGGGTCGACGCGGTGCGGGCGGGAGCGGCCGAGCATCAGCAGACAGAGGCCGAACATGAATCCGGCGAGGATGGCGGGGCCCATCTGGCCGAGCCAGGCGCACACGACGAGCAATCCGGCCATGATCGGCGCACCAACGATCGCGCCGATGAAGTTGGCCATCGAGCCGGCGCGGAACTCCACGCCGGGATGTGGCGCGAGCTCTCGCAGCAGCGTCTTCACGAATGGCGTATAGCTGGCGCGGCGATCTTCGAAGTCCATCATGCCCCGCCAATGCAGGTGGCGGAGGTCGATCCGCTGCCGATTCGTGTGGATGAAGCACTGGTAGTACTCGCGCTGCTTCGTGTGCTCGTACTTCAGACGCACCGCGCGCACGGCGCTCAGCAAATGAAATTGCGTGCCGAGGCCGGGGCCCTTTTCTATGACGAGGCGGTCGCGGTAGAGCGTGTACGTGACTTGCTGTTCGAGTACCGACCGGCGGAACGCGTACTGCGCGAGCGGCGGATCAGGGTTGCTCATCCGAGGAGAGTATAGAGCGACGACTTGGAGTGCAGTGGCTCGCTACATCGAGATGTCATTCAGCGGCAAAATCCCGATCGGCGAGACCGTGACGTTGCGTAGCCGGCGGGCGTGGATCACGGTCGATTGGCCGTAGATCAGCGGGATGAGCGGCGCTTCGTCGCGCAGGATCCGTTCGATGTCCCTTCGATTCTCCTCGGAGGGTTGGATGCGGAAGCGCGTCAGCGCTGCATCGGTCTGTGGGTCGTTCCAGCGGCTGTTGTTCGATCCGTTCTCGTCTCCGATCGAGCGTGACCACAGCAGCGCTTCGTAGAAATCGGCGGGGTCGGTCGTATCGGCGATCCATCCGGCCAGCGCGAGGTCGAGACGCCCTCCGGCCAGCGTGGCCATGAAGTCGTCGCTCGACTTCGTTTCCACGATCGAGACTTCGACTCCCACGGTCGTGAGCTGCGCGCGAATGGCTTCCGCGGCGGCCATCGGCTTCGGTAGATAAGGCCGCGGCGCCCAGGGGACGGTCAGAGTCAGTCTCGCTCCCTGCCCGCTGCACGATTCGATGAGCCGTTTTGCTTCGGTGCGATCGGCGGTCGGTGGTGTGGTGGAGCGCCACATCGATGGCGGCAGAACGCTGCCGGCCACGAACGCCATCGGGTTGCGATCGTAGGACTTCGACGCGATCTCGTGAACGTCGAGAGCCGCGGCGACGCCGCGTCGCATGGCCGTCTCGCGCAGCAGGCGCCGCTCGCGATTCAGAAACAGCATGGCCGTGGAGTTGGCGGGCTTCACGACCGGCGAGAATCAGCATCGGCCGGCAGCACGACGAACTCCACTTCATCGACCAGCGACTGGCCGCGATACTGCGGATTGCGCACGAGGCGAACGGAGCTCGCGGTCTGGAGCAGGCGGAGGTTCGGCCGCTGCTCGAACATGAACGGGCCGGTGCCGTGGAACTGCAGTCCCTTGTCCAGCACGATCGAGCACCCGCTCTGCGCCAGCGTCAGCTCGAAGCGGGGATTGCGCGCCGCGAGCGTGAACCACACGCGGTCCCCGCGCACTTCGACCGCAGCCCGTTTTGCCAACACGCTCGCGCTCCGCAACGCACGCGCGGCGATGTCCGCCGTCAGCAAAGTCCCGTCGGAAAAACGGATGCCCGGCCGCACCGCCGCGGAGTACTGCAGCCCATCGACAGACTCGAGCTTCAGAGGCTCGAAGAGGCACGGAACGACACCGCTTCCACCCTCGACCCCCGCATACGGAGTCTCGAAAATCTGCGCGAGCACGAGCGAGCTGACATGATCGGCGGACTCGCGCGGATCCAGCTTGCTGAGCGCGCTCCCCACGCCCACGCGCACGGTCTTCACAACCGAGGTGACACTCATAGGGCGCGCACTCTAATGAAGTTCCGGCAGGACCTCAATGCTTAATTATGGCGTTGCCGAGTCATCCTGAGAACGGCCTGAATTTGACCGCCCTCCAGTAAGACGATATCTTACCGACGTGATGAAAACGACCGTGTCCTCGAAAGGTCAGATCGTCCTGCCCGCGGAGATACGTGAGCAGGACAGCATCGAACCGGGAGAAGAATTCACGGTGGAGCGCCTCGATCGCGGCGAGTACCGGCTCACTCGGCGCACGCCCCCGATGAATGAGGGCGTGGTCGACTGGCTTCTGGCGTGCCCGGAAAAAGGGTTCTTCGTCACGATCGAATCCGAATCGACCGACACGCTGTGAGATATCTGGTAGACGCCAACGTCCTGAGCGAACCCACCAAGCCGGCGCCACACGCTGGTGTCGTGGAGTGGCTGCGGAACCACGAGCGCGACATCGCTGTCGACCCGATCATTCTCGGCGAAGTGCGCTTCGGCATTCTCCTTCTGCCCCGCGGCAAGCGCCGTACACGCCTCGAACACTGGTTCGATGCCGGCGTTCAGCGGCTGCATTGCATCCCGTGGGAATCCGAGACGGGACTGCGCTGGGCGGAAATGCTGACCACCCTGCGCGCTTCGGGCCGCGCGATGCCGATCAAAGACAGCCTCATTGCGGCAACCGCTCTCGTTCACGATCTCATCGTCGTGACTCGCAATCGCGCGGATTTCGAGAAGGCGCGAGTCGAGATCGTCGATCCCTTCACGGTCTGAGTAATTCGCAAACAAGAACGGCGGCCTTTGGGCCGCCGTTCTGAGGGAAGTTTCGTGGGTGTGGTGGAGCTGATCGGGATCGAACCGACGACCTCCTCATTGCGAACGAGGCGCTCTCCCAATTGAGCTACAGCCCCACACCGGTGTCGCTAACTGCACGGAAGGAGGTTCAATTCCAGCCGGGAGCGCGGATTATAGGGATCACTTGCCGAGCGACGCAAGGGCTTCGCGGGCCACGTCGGCGGGAGAGCGCTTGCCGGCGTCGATGGCGTGGTTGAGGCGGCGCATGGCCTGCTCGTCGAAGGCTTCGGCGAGCGATTGCAGGGCTGCGGGCGCGGCGGCGCATTTCTTCGCCAGGTCGTTGCGGGAGACGATCACCGTGTCGTAGGGCGGGAAGAAACGGCGGTCATCTTCGAGGACGACCAGGCCGAGAGCCTCGATGAGTCCGTCCGTGGAATTGCCGGCGATGACGTCGATGCTGTTCGCAGCCAATGCACGGTACGTGAGGCCGAGGTCCATCGTCTTCGGCGGCGTATCGATGCGAAGACCGTAGTGATTCTGGAGGCCGGTCCAGCCATCGGGACGCTCAACGAACTCATAGCCGAACCCGGGACGGAACGTGGCCGCGACTTTGGCGAGATCGGAGATGCGTTGCAGGCCGTGCTGCCCGGCGTCGGCACGGCGGACGATGATGGCGAACGTGTTCTCGAAACCGAGCGCCGGACCCCACGACAGGCCGCGCTTCGCATACTCGCTCCGAACATCGCGCATGACGGCGTTGCGATCGGCGTTGATGGGACGATTCAGGATCGCGGTGAGCGCGGTGCCGGAGTATTCGGGATAGACATCGAGATCACCCGAGACGATCGCCTTGTCGCAAACGAGCGTCCCGCCGAGATCCAGCTTGCGGTCGACCGTGCATCCCGCGCCCGCCAACCGCTGCGCAATCATCTCGCCGAGCAGAACCGACTCCGTGAAGTTCTTCGAGCCGACGACGATGGTTTGCTTTTCCGCGCAAGCGGCGAGAAGCGCGAGGATGAGGAGGATGCGGCACATGAGAGGGGATTCTAGTGGACGGTGGACGGTGGACGGTGGACTTGGTGGACGTTGTGGACTTGGTGGACTGAGTGGACTTCGGTTGTCCACTACGTCCACAAAGTCCACTACGTCCACATCGTCCACAGTCCACAGTCCACAAAGATCAGGCGGCGCCCCATCGTTTCGCGGCGAGTTTCTCCGCGCCGCTGAAAAGCAAATCCGCGAGAAGCGCCAGCCCTGCTGCGGGGAGTGCACCGGCCATGATGCGTGTCGTATCGACCATGGCCACTCCGCGAAAGATCAGTGTGCCGAGGCCTCCGCCGCCGATTGCGGCGCCGATGGTGGCGACACCGATGGCGATGACGGTGGCCACGCGGAGGCCGGTCAGGATCGAGGGCATGGCCAGCGGCAACTCGACGGAGAGCAGGCGCTGGCGATCGGTCATGCCCATGACGATGGCCGCTTCGCGCACGAGCGGATCGATCCCGGTGATGCCGATGACTGTGTTGCGGACGATGGGCAGGAGCGAGTAGAGCACCAGCGCGACGATGGCGGTGCGCACGCCGATGCCGCCGATCAGCGGCAACGGGATGAGAAATCCGAACAGCGCCAGCGAGGGAATCGTCTGGATGATGTCGATGACGCGCAGGAAACGCCGGCCCCATCGCGGATGACGCACGGCGGCAATGGCAATGGGAATGCCGGCTGCCGCAGCCACGACTACGGCGACGAACACGATGACGATGTGCTGCGTCGTGGCGCGGAGGATTTCGTTGGTCACGCCGAGGCCTCCGGGATGCGCGCGGCGTCGAGGAAGCGCCTGACAAGAGGGTGCGCGGAAGCGAGGAATCGCGCGCGCGGCTCATCGCAGACGATCGCGCCGTCATCGACGAGCACGATGCGCTCGCCGACGTGCAGCGCTTCGGCGAGATCGTGCGTAACGAAGATCATCGTCACCGCACCGCGATCGCGCAGGCGGATGAATGACTCCTGCAGATCACGACGGACGAGTGGATCGACGGCGCTGAACGGTTCATCGCAGAGGAGGAGCGGCGGCTCCGCGATCATGGCGCGGGCGATGCCGGCGCGCTGCTGCTCGCCGCCGGACAGCGATCGCGGAAAACGCGCCGCGAATCGATCGAACGGAAGCTCGAGTTGTTCGAGCAACTCGCGCGCGGCGGTGCGAATGCGCGCTTCGTCCCAGCCGAGAAGCCGCGGCACGGTAGCCACGTTGTCGTAGATCGTGCGATGCGGAAAGAGCGCGGGCGCCTGCAGCATCGTGCCGATGCTCCTGCGGCGCACGGCCAGATCGCCCGACATCGAAACGCCGTCGATCGCGACGCTGCCGGACGCCGGCGTGGCCAGTCCGTTGAGCAACCGCAGCAGCGTCGTCTTCCCCGCCCCGCTGCGTCCGATCAACGCAACCGATTCACCCGGCGCAACGTGCAGCGTGACATCGCGGAGAATGGGACGGCCGGCCGCAAGGACGGTGACGGCTTCGATCGCGACCGCGGAGGGCATTGCACCGGATTGAGGATTGAGAATTGAGGATTGAGGATTGGGCGACGAACGCACGTTCTCGCGGAGCGAATCCTCAATCCTCAATTCTCAATCCTCAATCCCGTCATCCTCAATCCTCAATCCTCAATCCTCAATTCGCAGCCCGATGCGCCGCCAGGCTCGCCGCCACTTCCGCATCCCCGCGGCTCAGCTCTTCCTGCGGGTGGGCGAAGTAGTAGCCCTGGATGAGATCGATGCCGAGGTCGCGGCAGGTTTCGTACTCTTCCTGCGTCTCGATTCCTTCGGCGAGCGTCTTCGAATTGATCTTGCCGGCCAGCTCGATGAGCATCTTCACGAGATCCTGCTTGATCGGCTCGTCGGCCAGCGTGGAGACGAGGCTTTTCGTGATCTTGAGATAGTCGGGGGCGATGGCGGCGATGGCTTCGAGCGAGGCGTAGCCGGAGCCGGCATCGTCGATGGCCACCTCGATCCCCTTCGCGCGGAACTCGCTCAGCAGCTCGCGGAACTGCGCGTAGTCCTCGATGGCCGCGCGCTCGGTGAGCTCGAAGACGAAGTGACCGGGATGCTCGGCGAAGTACGAGACCAGCTCGTGGATGCGGAACTCCGACTCGCCGAACATCTCCGCTTCCAGGTTGAGCAGGAATTTGCGATCGCGCAGATCCATCTGCTTGAACCGTTTCATGGCGCCCTCGAGGGCGATGGCTTCGAGCGCCCAGGCCAATTTGGCTTCGCGTGCGAATGAGAAAAGCATGTCGGAGTTGCGAAACGACGAGCCGGCCGGACCGCGCGTCAGGACCTCGTAGCCGAAGACGGTGGAGTCTTTCGCCCAGACGATCGGCTGGAAGAGTGTGGTCAGCCGCTTGCGGCGAATGATGTCGCGCAGCTCGCGCGTGAGCTGTTTCTTGCGCTGCTGCTCGGCGTCGCGCACCGCGTCCGCGGCGGTCTGCATGCCGGCGTAGATCTGGCGCTCGAGGCGGATCTGCGGTCGGTAGTCGACACGCGCCGTGCCCATGAAAAATCCGATCTGCTCGGCGTGCAGGTGCGGAAAGCGTTTGCGCGTGGCGTCGATCAGTTTCGTGCGCAGCTCCTGCGCTACGCGCTCCGAGGCGTTTTCCTGGCTGAGATCCTGCCCGCGGGTCTCGTAAAACACATAGAAGCTCGACCCACCGACCCGATGGCAGGTCACCGTGGCATTTCGAAATTTCTCTTTGGCCTCGGCGGAAATGATCTGCCCGACCTGGTACAGCAGCTCGTCGAAAAATGCCCAGCCGTATTCGGCCTCGATCGATTCGAACTGTTCGATGTCGACGAACACGATGCCGATCTCGCTCTGCTCGATCAGCATCTCCTTGGCCCGGTCGAGGACGAGGGGAAGGCTCGGCAGCGCCGTCGTGCGATCCACCAGCATGGCCTCGACGGCGCTGCGGCCCCGTCCCGCGTCGTGAGGCTCGTCCTGCGCGCGTGCCAGCACCGCGCGGACACGCCTCACGACTTCATCGCGATTGAAGGGCTTGACGAGATAGTCGTCCGCGCCGACTTGCAGACCGGTCAGGCGATCCTTCACGTCTCCGCGGCCCGTGATGAGGATGACGCCGATGCGCGACGTGCGCTGCACGGCCTTCAGCGCCTGACACACTTCCCAGCCGCTGCGCTTCGGCATGATGACGTCGAGCAGCACGGCATCCGGCAACCGCGCCTGCGCCACCGCCAGAGCCTCCTCGCCATCGCGAGCCGTCAGGATCTCGCAATCCAGCGGTTTCAGAAACGTCCGCAACAGCAGCGCGACTTCTTCGTCATCATCGGCAATCAGCACGACTGGCCCGGACATAGTTTGGCGGGCATCATTGCGGAAAACGAGCCATGGCGGCAACAGTAGGCAGTTCGCGGGAGTGGACGTAGTGGACTTGGTGGACGTTGTGGACTTCAGTGGACGTCCACCAAGTCCACTGCGTCCACCAAGTCCACCAAGTCCACAAAGTCCACCAGGTCCACATCCCCGCGGAACGGGTTGTGCTACCGTTCCTCGCCTTAGCTCCGATCCGGAGAAAGAGAGTTCATGATCAAGTTTGGTACGTCCGGGTGGCGTGGCATCATCGGCGAAGACTTCACGTTCGACAACGTTCGCATCGCCAGTCAGGGAATCGCGAATTACCTCAAGAAAAACAAGCAACCGGGGTCGGGCGTCATCGTGGCGTACGACACGCGATTCCTCTCCGAAAAGTTCGCATCCGAGGCCGCCAAGATCCTGGCCTTCAACGGCATCCAGGCCTTCCTCTGTACGCGGGACGTGCCGACGCCGTGCGTGTCGTTCGAGACCATCCGCCGCAAGGCCATGGGCGCCATCAACTTCACCGCCTCCCACAATCCTCCCGAGTACAACGGCCTCAAGTTCTCGACCTCGACCGGCGCGCCCGCGCTCCCCGAGGTCACGCGGCAGATCGAGCATGAGATCCATCTCGTGCAGGAGAAGAACGAGCGCCTCGACGTCTACGAGCGGACCGAGCTGATCGAAGAGATCGACCCGAAGGACCGCTACCTCAAAGAGCTGCACCAGAAGGTGGACGTCGATGTCATCCGCGAAAGCGCACCGCGCATCGCCATCGACTCGCTCTACGGCACCTCGCGCGACTACCTCGACTATTTCCTGCTCGAATCGGGAATCGAGGTGAAGATCATTCACAACTACCGCGATCCGTATTTCGGCGGGTTCTCTCCGGAGTGCAGCGAGAAGAATCTCGTCGATCTGCGCACTGTCGTAGCCGAGGAGCATTTCGACCTCGGACTGGCCACAGATGGCGACGCCGACCGCTTCGGCATCGTCGACGACCGCAACCGCTTCGTCCCCGCCAACACCGTCCTCGGCCTCCTGGCCATCTATTTGAAGCGCCATCGCAACATCCCGGGCGGCCTGGCGCGCACCGTGGCCACGACGCACCTCATCGACGCCATCGCCCGTAAACTCGATGTCCCGTTGTACGAGACGCAGGTCGGCTTCAAGTACATCGGAGAGCTGATCCTCGAAAACAAAATCGCCTTCGGCGGCGAGGAATCGGCTGGCATGTCGATGTATCGCCATCTGCCGGAAAAAGACGGCATCCTGGCCTGCCTGCTCGTGGCGGAGATGGTCTCGCGCACGCGCAAGAAACTGAGCGCGCTCATCGAAGAGATGCACGCCGAGTTCGGAACCTTCCATTCGAAACGCATCGACCTCAAAGTGACGAACCAGCTCCGGGAAACGCTGGCGTCGAAACTCGAGAACCCTCCGCGGCAACTCGACGACCTGGTCGTGCGCGACGTGAACACGACCGACGGTGTGAAACTGATCTTCGACGACCAGACCTGGCTCCTGTTCCGCCTCTCCGGCACCGAGCCGGTGGCGCGCCTCTACGCCGAAGCTTCGACGCCGAAAGACCTCAAGCACCTCGTCGAATTGGGCCGCAAGTTCGTCGCCCCTGCTGCGTGAATCCGTGAGAGGTAGACTTTGCGCTCCGACATGCGTTTCAGACTTCTGCTCCTGCCCTGCCTCGCTCTCTTCTCATTCGCCGCGCTGGCGCAAACGCGGCACATCGTCATCTCCGCCGCCGGTGGACAGAGCCAGGAAACGTGGCACGGACAGGCCGACTTTCAGTCGCTGAACGTCGAGCTCGGAAAAGCGTTCTCACCGCGCACCGAAGTGGCCTTCGTGGCCTCGGCGATGAGCCTTTGGCAACCGCGCAGTTGGTTCGGCGATCTCTATGGCGACGGCAACGAGACCGTGCGTGCGCTCGGAGCAGCGCTGCTCGTGCGCCGCCGCATGAACACCGACTCCTCGCGCATCCACTTCTACGGCGAAGCGGTGGCCGGCCCGACCTGGGCCGAAAAAGCGATCCCGGCATCCACTTCCCGCTTCAACTTCTCGACGGAAGCCGGCGCCGGCATCGTCCTCATGCCGCGCGCGCGATACCCGCTCATGATCGGCTACCGCTTCGCCCACCTCTCCAACGGCGGCTACTCGCCAAGAAACCCCGGCTTCAACATCAACTCGATCGTCGCCGGCGTGCAGGTGAGACGGTAAAGCCTATCGGCCGGGAGTCTCCCGAACGCCCCTGATCAACAGCCAGAAGATCATCGCAAACTCGCCGATGGCCAGCGGGATGACCGTGAACTGGGAAACCGTCGGCGCGTACGCGGGCAAGAGCAGCGCGGTGAAACTGTCGATCAGGTACGCGAAGCAACCTGCCATCAGGAAAACTCCGAGAATTCGAGGAATGAATCGCGATCGATAGACGAGCAGTCCGAAGGGGAAGAGCCAGAGCCCCCAGAAGATCGAGACGGTAGACACTCCGTGGCCGCGCAGGTTGAGGAACGTCAACGACAGCGCATCCAACTGCGGTTTGGCGAATGCGGAGAGGAACGCAGCGTTGCTCGACAGAATCAGCGGAGCAGCCAGGTTCAACGTGTTGATCATGGCCATCGGAACAGAGACGAGCACCAGGATCACCATCAGCGACGCCACGCGCCGGTCCACGCTCTCCAGCAATTGATACAGAATCAGAACCAGCGCGATGAAGAGGAGCTGCGTGACGAGATCGCTGGCAATGCCGGCGCGATAGAGCGTCTCGGAAGCCTGAATCCTGCCGGCTGTCGCCGCGGCATCCCCAGGCACGATGAACGTGGACGGGATGTACATGATGCTGAAGGCGCCCGTGATGGCCATCAGCAGATAGAGCACCCCGGCGATCCTTGCCGTCTTCCTGCGTGCATTCATGACAAGCATCTCCGAGTCGTCAGCGTCGGGCGATTTGGGGTAGCGCGAAAAAAGAAGAAGTGGAGCGGTGCCACAAGGAGATAGGCGCTCCCGTAAACGGGATTGCGCTCTGAGAGCAAGTCCTGACGCCCCGGCACAAAGATCTCGAAGCCGGTACTCGGACCCGTGGTCACCGCTCCGGGTGAATGATACCGCAGTGGTGTGTCCAGCTTATTTCGTGAGTCTGCAGCGGCGGCGAGCCGTCTGATTCGTCGCCGCGCCTCGCCGATGTCCCGCATCGATCATGGTCGCGACTCGCATCCAACACTACTAGCCGCGGAGCGGCGAGAGAATGTAGCCCAGGGCGCCAGCCCTTGGGATCCAATGCGGACAAATGAACCAGCCGCGGAGCGGCGAAAGAGAACGTCTTCCGCCGCTCCGCGGCTGTGCCATTGCCTGCCTGTCTTCCCAGGGCTGGCCCCTGGGCTACATTCTTTTGCCGCTCCGCGGCTTAGCTCGGCAGCGTGGCCTCGGTGTTGGAGACAGTACGTCTGAACCCGATCAGCAGCAGGATCGACGACACGAGCATCGCAATGGCCACGGTGATGAACCCGACCGTGATGAGCAGCTCCTGCCAGTCCACAGCTCGATGGGAACCGGAAGCGAGAGGAGTCATGGCCGACGTGCCGAAAACTGCCGCAAGCGTGGTCGTAATCCAATTCGCATAGGCGCCGTACAAAACGGTGCTGAATGCCAGGGCAGCAGCGCGAGGAGAGAGCTGGCACCGATGCCAGACCGCACCGACGGCCAGAAGGAACGTGCCGTTCATGAGCCCTTCCAGATGGGCCGCGAGACCCATGCGGGGGTTCGTGAGCTGCTCTGAAACCAATCCCGTGATCAGACCGAGAACGAAGAGCAGCATGCCGTGCCAAAGGAGTCGTTGGCTTCGTGAGCTCATCCATCACCCTCCAGAGCGAAGAATACTGTTCCGCCGCCATCAACAGCGCCGTGCCGAGACAGCCCAACGGGCCCGAGAGGTCACATTCCGTGGTGCCGCCTGATCTCTTCCTGGCTGAGTCTCAGAAAGCGAGCGGCATTGTTATAGAAGATGTCTCGCTTCTGCTCTGCGCTGAGGAATGGAGCATCGATAACGGCCTGAATCGCGGGCTCGATGATTCCCGGCCACACCATCTGGTCCGAGCCGAACATGACCCGCTCAATATAGCCAGCGTCAACGATCGCCTTCAGGTAGCGATAGAACCCGGCCCGCGGCTCGACGTTGGCGAGCATACTGATCTCGATGTAGACCTGCGGGTGCGAGAAGAGCAGAGCAAGCAAGTCGTCCAGCATCGGATAGCCCGCATGCATGAGATAGACACGCATCTTCGGGTGGCGTACGAGGACTTCCTCCATCGTGAGGGCACTCTGAAGACGCGCTCTGTAGTTCTTGTTGCCGAGGTAGAATTCACCCGGGCTGCCAGGTCCAAGGTGGATTCCCACCGGGATGTCCAGCTCTTCGGCAAGCGCCCAGTACGGCTCCATCCGCGGATCATCAGGCGCAATCCCGCCGTATTGATTGAGAACCTCGCCGAGAACCGCCAGTGAGCCCTTGCCATGAAGCTCTCGCAGGGCCTGCGGAGTCAAAGGTCGATAGTCCCGAGAGTCGCTGCCGGCCGACGCGGTGCCACCGTCGCGATCCAGTCTGAAGTCAAGGCCAGGGATGAATCGGCCTGGAGCGGCCGCCATCCACCTTGCCACAAGCTCGGGCTTCCCGCCGAGCATACCGATGATGTTGTGGCGCTTCATCACCAGGACGGTCTGCTCGAGCACATCTGAATCCGTTCTGGCGGGCTGGATCGGTTTCATGCACGGCGGCGCGGAGCTCTCCAGCGTCTCGCCAAACGAGCGAACCGGATCCCAGGTAGGCATCTTCTCGACTGGTGCGCAGAGCGGTCCGGGATTCGGCCCATAGTGATGAGCTGTGCGCGCGTGCATGTGCATGTCAATGATCGGCAGCGCGTTCTTCTGCGCTTCCAATGCGCGACTCGTGACGAATAACACGAGCAGAAGGGTGGGCAGTCTCATGTAGCGGAGCATACACGCACGAGAACCATCCGCCGCCTAGCGGCCCAGCGCTCAGCCGCCGGGACCGCACGCGCTACTGCAGCACAAGAGCGGCAAGTACACCCGTCAGATGGCGCAGAGACCTCGTGGTTCAGGCATCGACGTATTCCCCGCCGGCTCTCAAAACCGCCAGGCCGCGCCGGCGCTCACCGTGAGTGGGTCCAGTTTCACGCTTGCCGGTAAGGCCACGGTCGTTTCATTCCGGACGTGATTGGGTGTGGCTTCGAGCGGCATGTACGAAACGGCGGCGTCGATGATGACGTTGGGAAAGAGGCGATAGCGGATTCCGCCTTCGATGAGGAGGGCGGTTTCGCGATTGAATGTCATTTCGAGCTGGTCGGCGAATCGGTCGTCGAGGTTGCCGAGGATGACGATGGCTCCGCCGGCGCCGGCGAAGGCGGAGATGCGGCGGTCGGGGGCGAAGTGGTATCGCGCGGTGAGCGAGTATGTGTCGATGCCGAGTGTGGCGAGGTCGAGGTCGTTCGGGGGCGGATTGGCCGGATAGAGAAATGCGGCGGGATTGAGGAATGTGGCGGCGAGTTGCGTGGAGATGCGCGGTGTCCAGAACACTTCCGCGGTGGCGCCGAATCCGCGGCTGGAGACGATCTCGAGCTCTCCCCCATCGAACGCGCCGTCGCCGCGCGGCGTCATGGAGAGGTGGCGGAAGCCGAGCTCGAAATCGGCGGCGCGCAGTGGCAACGCGAACGCAAGCAGAAGAACGATCGCAAGCAGAAGAATGAACGCAATCCTCATCAATGAGCCGCTGCGCGCCGGCGCGTCAGTTGGCGGATGGCCCATAGCTCGCGTCCGCGATCGGGCGTGTCGGCCGAGAAGAAGAGGTGCGAGCCGGCAGTGGTCAGTTCCCGCGGATCGGATCCTTTCGTTCCGGGATAGAGATCGACGAGCAGGTGCGTGCCGGCGGACGTGCCGTCGGTCACCCACGGCTCCGCTCCATGCGCGGTGTCGAAGCCGCGGAAGTAGATCCGTCCGTCCAGCGCGGCCATGGTCACACAGCCCTGCGACGACGATGACGCAAAGGTGGCCACTTCGGTCGTGCCGATCAGCGTTCCGTTCGACTTCCACAGTGCGGCCGTGCCGTTGGCTCGGCGCGCATACCAGAACAGTTGATTGCCCACGACCAGCGGCACGCTTCCCGTTACGAACCCGCAGCTTTTCGTGGGGCCCGGCGCGCCGAGGAGCACGGTGTTCGCTTCAGTGCCGTCGGTGGACCAGAGCAGGAGGTTATGCGTGAAGAGAAGCTTGTCCGGAAGGGCGATGAAGTCCTGGGGAAGGTGCGTGAACGTTCGGACGATGCGCGTGCCGGCGTCGGTGCCGTCGGTGCGCCAGAGCCGCCGGTCGGGGAAAATTTCGTCGGTGAAGTAGGTCGCGTTCGGACCTTCCACGACCTCGCGGATCGTGCCGATCGTGCCGTTGTGCGGCTGGATGCGCCGCATGGGGGCGACGCCGTCGCTCACTGCCAGCGCCGAGCCGTTCGTGAACCAGACACGATCGTTGGCCGCATAGAGTTTCCAACCTGTCGACGGGAAACCGGCCAGGCGCTCGATGACGGTCGTCACCGAGGAGATGCCGTTGGAGAAACGGAACGTGCTGTCGGAACGCTCTTCGAAGACGACGCCGCCACGGAATGCATGGGAGGAGCCTGTATCGGAGGAGATGCGCACGGTTCCTCCGGACGTTCCGTCGGTGCTCAGCAGAACGGATTGCGATTGGAGGTAGTAGCGCGCGCCGGACACGAACGCGTTCGCGAACCACCATTCGTCGGTGGGAGTGATGACGCCTGTCGTCGTCCCCGTGGAGTGCCCATCGGACCGGCCCACGACGCGGTGCCCCGGCGCGTCCGCGAGGAAGTAGAGACGAGCGCCGGCCGCGCGAAGTTTTTCCGGATTCGATCCCGGCTCCGGCGTATCGACAGCGATGTTCTTGAGCAGCCGTGTGCCGGAGGCGTTGGAGTCGACGATCCACGGCTCGTGACCGAACGTTCCGTTGACGCCGGCCAGGAACCCGTCCGGACGCAGCAGTAGTTCGTTCAGAATGACGCCGTCGCGCGAGCCGGCGGCGAGATCGGCCACGATGTGGGTTCCGCCGGCCGTTCCGTCGCTCACCCACCACTCGTTCCCGAACGCCGCGGTGTCATTCGCGAAATGGAACCGGCCGTTCCGTGCGCCTCCGCCGGAGCCGAGGGTCTCGAGGTCGGCGACTTTCTGCGTCGTGCCCGGAAGAGCGCCGGTGGTGAAGAGCGCTCTGCGCTGCGTCTGAGGGTCGGTGCTGAAGAAGAAGTACTTGCCGTTCACCACGGCGCCGGGTAGGCCGATGGTGCCGGGGCTGCCTTTGTGATCGTTGAGCTGCTGTGTGCCGGCGAGCGTGCCGTCGCTCGACCACATCGTGATCTGCCCGCCCGGCGTCAGCATGGTGAACAGAAACCGCCCGTCGAGCATCGGGCCGGGTGTGAACACGCTCAGTCTCTCCACGAAAGAGTGCGTGCCATCCTCGGTGCCGTCGGTGATCAAGAGCTGGTCGTGGTTGACGCCGGGATGGCGGTACACGAAAACCACACGATTGCCGGCCTGTGTAATCCGGGCCTCGTGCGGATCGTGACCCGCGGGAAAGGCAAGCAGCAGGCTCGTTCCGGCCACCGTCCCGTCCGTCCTATGGATGCCTTTCCCCGCCGGCGTCTCGCCGGCGAAGACCATCCAGTCGCCGGCCAACGCCAGAGACTCCGGGGAGACTGAAGAGGCGGCGCCGGGATTGAGATCGGCGAACGTCGTTCCTTCGGTCGTGCCATCCGTTCTCCAGAGCTCGAGACCTTTGGGCGCGCCGCCCTCCACCTCCCGCGCATTCGCCACTGCATAGAGAGCGCCGTTGTAGACGACGCCGCGCTCGAACAGACTCCGCGCGACAGTGATCGGCGGACCGCCATTGGCGTCGAGCGCGAGCAGCGCATCGCCGTGACCGTCCTGACCACTGTAGAGAATGTACCCGTTGATGGCGCCGACGAACGTCTCCGCATGTACGCCGTTCGTAATGAAGTTCGTGACGCGCACGGTGCCGTTCTCTGTGCCGTCCGTTTTCCAGACCTGCAATCCGAGCCCGTCGCCGCTGTTCGCGGTGAACCAGCTCGTGTTGCCGATGGTGACCCACAACGATCCCAGCGAGCCGCGCGCATCGACCGAGCCCGGCAGGTCTTTGACGAGGTACGGCGCAGTGGTTGCGGCGAAAGACGGCAAAGCCAATAGGAGCACGAGCGTTCGGGCGAGATGGGTCATTGGAACAGTGTATCCACGTAAGCCTGCGGATCGAAGGGAATCAGGTCATCGGCCGCTTCGCCGACTCCGACGAATTTCACGGGAATCTCGAACTGGCGCATGATCGAAAGGATGACTCCGCCTTTGGCGGTGCCATCGAGCTTGGTGACGACCATGCCGGTCACTTTCGCGGCTTCGAGGAAGGCGGAGGCCTGGCTGACGCCGTTCTGGCCGGTGGTGCCGTCGATGACGAGGAGCGTTTCGTGCGGGGCGCCGGGCAGTTCTTTGTCGATGACGCGATGGATTTTGGAGAGCTCCTGCATGAGGTGCGATTTATTGTGCAGGCGGCCGGCGGTATCGATGATGACTACGTCGGCGCCGCGCGCTTTAGCGGCCGCGACGGCATCGTGAGCGACGGCGGCGGGATCGGAGCCGGCTTTGTGCTTCACGATCGGCACGCCGATGCGATCGGCCCACATGCCGAGCTGCTCGATGGCGGCGGCTCGGAACGTGTCGGCGGCGCCGAGGACGACGCTCTTGCCTTCATTCTTCCAGCGCTGCGCGAGCTTGGCGATCGTGGTTGTCTTTCCGGTGCCGTTGACGCCGACGACGAGAATCACGAACGGCTTGGTGCGAGCAATGTCGATCGTCGACGCCTGCCTGCGCGGAATGAGCGCGCGCGTTTCCTCGCGGATGACTTCGGTGAGCCGGTCCATCTTCGTGATCTTCTCGTCGCGCACGCGGCGCTCGAGACGTTCGATGATGGCGCCGGTCAGCTCCGCGCCGACGTCGGCACCGAGCAGCCCCTCCTCGAGGCCGTCGATGGCAGATTGATCGATCGGCAGATCGGGAGTCAGCGACTCCTTCATCTTGTCGATGATCTCGGTGTGGGTCATGAAGAGCCCACGTTTCAGTTTGTCGAAGAGGGATTTGGATGGTTGGTCGGGCATGGTTCCTTGGTGTTTGGAGTCTCAAAGTCTCAAAGTCGCAAAGTCTCAAAGGACTCCGCCGGTCCGGTTCTCCTTTGAGACTTTGCGACTTTGAGACTCTTCCGGGTTCATCGTTTTCCGCCGCTCCCCTGCTCCCTCGAGGCGATGGCGCGGCGCACCATCTCTTCATCGACGGTAAGCGTGCCGCCGTCGTTGGGCTCGAATTCGAGACCGCGGATGATGCGGCGGTAGGACTCGCGGAGTGCGCGCGCGCCGAGGCGCTTCTGGCGTGCGGCATCCCAGGCGATGGCCACGAGCGCGCCGCGCGTGATCTGCAGGTCGATGCCGAAGCGGGCGAAGTATTCGCGCGAAGTCCGGAAGATGGATCCCTCCGGCTCGACGAAGATGCGCGCCAGCTCCGCCTCGCCGAGGTCATTGAGCACCACGATCGACTCGAAACGGGAAATGAACTGCGGCGTCATCCCATAGCGAAAGAGATCGTCGTACTTCAGGTAATCGCCGAGATGGAACGGCAGCTCTTCACGCACTTCACCGGACGACGACACGACGACGATGGGCTTCATCGGCGCGACGTCCTGGCCGATGGTGGCGCGGCGCAGCACGCTGTCGTAGAGATCTTCGAACGCGCCGCCGGCGACGAAGAGCGTCTGCCCGGAGTTGACCACGAACGTGCGGCCGTCGGCCTCGAACTCGACGTTCTCGTTCTCCATCAGCGTCAGCAGCGCTTCCTGCGCCACGATGCCGCGCACGTTCGGCTGCCCGCTCACGTTGGCCCGCACTTTGTCGACTTCGTCGATGAAGACGATGCCGCGCTGCACCGAGCGGATGATCTCTTCCGCCGGCGCATTCACGCCGAGGACCTTCCGCGCGTTCTCATAGAGCCGGCCCAGCACGACTTTCCCGTACCCCTGCCGCTCCTCGGCCAGCACATTCGCGTTCAGCCTTACGACATTCGCGTAACCACCGAGGTCCGGCGTCTGCACGAGAAACTGCTCGACCGCGCGCATCAACGTGGTCTTCCCGGAGCCCGAATTGCCGATCAGCAGCATGTTCGGCGCCGGCTGCCCCACGAGATGCTTCACCAGCGCGACAGAGATCTCGCGGATCGCATCATCCTGCCCGACCACGGACTTGCGCAGCTCGTCGTAGATGTCGCGCGGACGGAGAGGGAACGTATCGGCCATGGGCGGCGGGCATTGTAAGCCGTGAACCAGTCGGCGGTCGGCAGTCGGCGGTCGGCAGTGGAAAAGGCAGACGGCGCTTCTGGCTACTGCC
>JALYJW010000069.1 GCA_030775085.1 Acidobacteriota bacterium
CTGCCGACTCACGCTCGTTGCCGAGGTACTGATGCCATGCGATCTGGGCGGCGCCGAGCGCACCGCCGGCGTCGCCGGCCGCTGGCTGGATCCAGATATTCTCGAACGGACCCTCACGCAGGATGCGCCCGTTCCCGACGCAGTTCAGCGCGACGCCGCCGGCCAGACAGAGATTGCGCATGCCGGTCTTCGCGTGGACGTGCTTCGCGATTTTCAGCATCGCCTCCTCGGTCACTTCCTGGATGCTCGCGGCGAGATCGAGATCGCGCTGCGTGAGGAGCGATTCCGGATCGCGCGGCGGGCCGCCGAAGAGACGATGAAAGCGATCGTTCGTCATCGTCAGACCCTGCGCGTAATTGAAGTAATCGAGGTCCATCCGGAATGAGCCGTCGTCGCGGATGTCGATGAGATGCTCGCGGATGAGCGGCGCGTACTTCGGCGTCCCGTAAGGCGCGAGACCCATGACCTTGTACTCGCCAGAATTGACCTTGAAGCCGGTGTAGTACGTGAACGCCGAGTACAGCAGTCCGATCGAGTGCGGGAAGCGGATCTCCTGCAGCGGCGTGATGCGATTCCCGCGGCCGGTCCAGTAGCTCGTGGTGGCCCATTCCCCGACGCCGTCGAAGCAGACGATGGCCGCTTCTTCGAACGGCGAGGGATAGAACGCGCTCGCGGCGTGCGCCTCGTGGTGCTGCGAGAAGAGGATCGGACCTTTGAAGCCCGTCAGCCGCCGGATCTCGCGCGGCATGTGCAATTTCTCTTTGAGCCACAGCGGCATCGCCTTGAGAAACGACTGAATGCCGAGCGGCGCGTAGCCGACGTACGTGCTGATCAGCCGCTCGAATTTCAGGAGCGGCTTGTCGTAGAAGACCAGTCGATCGACCTCATCGATCGACGACAGCCCTCCGGCACGCAGAACGTAATCAATCGAATGCGACGGAAAGCGGTGATCGTTCTTCTTGCGCGTGAACCGCTCCTCCTGCGCCGCCGCCACGATCTCGCCGTCCTGCAACAAGCAGGCGGCGGAGTCGTGGTAGTAGGCGGAAACGCCGAGGATGTTCATCTGTTCTCAATTCTCGTGAATCTCAGATCCGGACGCGCGGCGCGAGAGACCCTCTGCAACGTGCTAACACCCGTGTATTCACCACAGAGCTCACAGAGAACACAGAGGGGTAGCGGAGGAAGCAGGATTTCAGAATCAAAGAATTGCTTCCTCCGCATCCCCTCTGTGTTCTCTGTGAACTCTGTGGTGAATACACGGGTGCCATGAAAAGCACATGGCCAAAATTACCCGCGAGCTGGTTGCATCAGCCGGTCACGCCGCGTTCGCGCCGTGGCACTTTTTGTACTTCTTCCCCGATCCGCAGGGGCAGGGATCGTTGCGGCCGACTTTCGCCTGCGCGCGCTTCACGGGGGCAGCGGCTTCTTTCGGCGCGCCGGAGAAGGTCAACTGCTGCTTCGGCGGCTGCGGCGGAAGGGCACGCTGCACGCGAGCGGATTCTTCGCGATCGCCCTCGCGGCCGCCCAGCTCGATCTTCCAGAGGATCTTCACGACGCGATCCTGGATGCGCTCCAGCATCGACTGGAACAGCTCGAACGATTCGCGTTTGTACTCGATGAGCGGATCGCGCTGGCCGTAGCCGCGCAGACCGATGCCTTCCTTGAGGTGATCGACGTTGAGCAGGTGATCCTTCCACTGCTGATCGATGACCTGCAGCAGGAGATACTTCTCGTTGAGGCGCATGTTCTCCGCGCCGACCATCGATTCCTTTTCTTCGTAACGCTTGTGGACGGCCTCGACGATCTTGAATTTCACCTCGTCGCGGCGGTCGGCCTCGAGGTCGACGCCGGAGGTGCGGAGATCGAGGCCGAAGAAGTCGTACAGCTCGGCGTTCAGCTCGGCCTCGTCCGGCACGTCGCGGTCGTTTTCCGGGTAGTGCGTGTCGACGAGGTACTCGACGATCTCGTCGGCGGAGTTGAGGATGTACTCCTTCCCTTCGCGGCCTTCGAGGATGGAGCGGCGCAGCGTGTAGATCGACACACGCTGCTTGTTCATCACGTCGTCGTATTCGAGCAGATGCTTGCGTGCGTCGAAGTTGCGTCCTTCGACCTGCTTCTGCGCCCGCTCGATGGCGCGCGTGACCATGCCGTGCTCGATGGGAACGCCTTCTTCCATGCCCAGGCGCTCCATCAGGCCCATGATCCGGTCGCCGCCGAAGATGCGCATCAGATCGTCTTCGAGCGAGAGGTAGAAACGCGACGAGCCGGGATCGCCCTGTCGTCCGGAGCGGCCGCGCAACTGGTTGTCGATGCGGCGCGACTCGTGACGCTCGGTGCCCACGATGTGCAGGCCGCCCACGCTGACGACGTCTTCGTGCTCCGCGTCCCAGTCGCGCTGAATCTGCTGTTCGATCTGCTTCCGCTCGGCCGGGTCCTCGATCTCGCGCGTTTTCTGCGCGGCCATGAACTCCGGGTTGCCGCCCAAAAGAATGTCAGTACCGCGGCCAGCCATGTTCGTGGCGATCGTGACCGCGCCTTTGCGGCCCGCCTGCGCCACGATCTCGGCCTCACGCTCGTGGTACTTGGCATTCAGTACGACGTGCGGCACACCGTTTTTCTTGAGCGCCGAGGAGAGTGCTTCCGATTTTTCAATCGAGATGGTGCCGACCAGCGACGGCTGTCCGGTGATCTGCTTCTCCTTGATCTCCTGCACGATGGCGTCGAATTTTTCGCGCTCGGTGCGGTAGACGAGATCGGGCTGGTCGGCGCGCCGCATCGGCCGGTTCGGCGGGATGACGACGACTTCCAGTTTGTAGATTTTGTCGAATTCCGCCGCCTCGGTATCAGCGGTACCGGTCATGCCCGCCAGCTTCTCGTACATGCGGAAGAGGTTCTGGAACGTGATCGTAGCCAGAGTCTGATTCTCCGACTCGATGCGCACGCCTTCCTTCGCCTCGACGGCCTGGTGCAGACCGTCCGACCAGCGGCGCCCCGGCATCAGGCGGCCGGTGAACTCGTCGACGATGAGAACTTCGCCGTCTTTCACGACGTACTCGACGTCCGGCCGATACAGCGCACGCGCGCGGACGGCCTGCGTGATCGAGTGGAGCATGTCGATGTTCGACGGGTCGTAGAGCTCGATGCCGCCCAGGAGTTTCTCGGCATGCAGCACGCCTTCCTCGGTGAGCACGGCCGTGTGTTGCTTCTCGTCGACCTGGTAATCCTTCTCCGCGATCAGCTTCGGCACGATGCGCGCCGCGGTGTAGTACTTGTCGGTCGACTCTTCCGAGGGACCGCTGATGATGAGCGGCGTACGGGCCTCATCGATCAGGATCGAGTCAACCTCGTCGATCATCGCGAAGACCGGATCGCGCTGCACCATGTCCTCGAGGTTGAACTTCATGTTGTCGCGCAGGTAATCGAAGCCGAACTCGTTGTTCGTGCCGTACGTGACGTCGCAGCGATAGGCCACCTGCCGCTCGCGGTCGCCGTGCTGGTTCTGGATCACTCCGACGGACAGACCGAGGAACCGATAGATCCGGCCCATCCACTCGGAGTCGCGGCGGGCCAGGTAATCGTTGACCGTCACGACGTGTACGCCGCGGCCGGTGAGGGCGTTGAGGTAGACCGGGAGCGTGGCCACCAGCGTCTTGCCTTCACCGGTCTTCATCTCGGCGATCTTGCCGTGATGGAGCACGACGCCGCCCATCAACTGGACGTCGAAGTGGCGCATGTTGAGAACGCGCTTGCCGGCCTCGCGGCAAACCGCGAAGGCCTCGGGAAGGACGGCCTCGAGCGCCGCCTGCAGATCGGCCTGAGCCGCCTTGATGGCGATCTCGTCGCGCGGGACTTCCTTCTGCACCTCTTCGAGCGCCTGGACCGCCGGCTTGAGCCGCTCGCGGAACTCCTCGGTCTGAGCGCGCAGCTCGTCATCCGTGAGTGCGCTCACGCGAGGCTCGAGAGCATTGATTTCCGCGACGATCGGCCGCATGGCCTTCACGTCCCGCTCATGCTTCGAGCCAAAGATCATCGTCAGTACTTTGTCGATCATTCGTACGAAACCTTATCAAAATGCGAGTCGGCAGTCGGCGGTCGGCGGTCGGCAGAAGACCGCCACCACGTGGGTGGGGGGACTCTACTGCCGACCGCCGACTGCCGACTCGTTTTACTTTCTTAAGAGCTCCAGCCGGCTGAGTGACATCCAGGTCTGGTGCCCAAGAAAGATCACCAACGCGAAATAGAGGACGGCAATTGCCGCGCGCTGGGCGCCGGTGATCTCGTAGTAGTGCGGATCGCTTTTTTCGCGATTCAGCGAGGCATACACCTGGAAAGCGGCGAGCACAGCAATGAGGATGATCAGGGGGTTCGGCTGCTGGATGACCTTGTAGATGATCACCCCACCGCCGATGACCCACATCCATTTGGAGATGGCCGCCGAGATACGGCCTCCGTCGAGCATTCCGATCGGGACGAGGTTGATGAGATTCAACCCGAATCCGAGGAAAGCGATGTAAAGCCAGAGAGGATCGGTGGTCCATTTGTAAATCTGGAGCGAGACCAGCGACGCCACCGTTCCGGCCACCGGACCGGCCAGTCCGATCAGGGCATCGTCGTAGACCGAGCGGGCCTGATCCTTCAGGGAAACCGCGCCGCCGATGAAGGGGATGAAGACCAGGTATCCGGCGCGGAGTCCCTTGGCTCGGATGACCACGGCGTGACCGATCTCGTGAATCAACGTAATGACGACGAAGCCGCAAACGAGCGCCAGCGGATATTGCGTCGAGTAGGCGGCAATCGTGACCAGGAACGAGCCGCCGGCCACCGCGTACTGCATCGCGCCGAACCCCTCGAACGGATTGACGAACAGCAGCCGCACCTTCTCGAAGAAAAGCAGCAGAAACGCCTTCGCCTTCAGCGCGACGACGCCGAGGAACAGGATCAGGCCTGTAAGGATCTTGGGCAGCGATCGGCGCCCGGAAGTTGTTGAGTCCATGGACCCGGCGCTACAACGCGGCCAGTCGGCGGCTATTCCTCTGCGTTGGGAGTCGCAAAGTCTCAAAGTCTCAGAGTCTCAAAGGTGTTCTCCGGTCCGGTCTCGCGAGAATTGGCCAAGCCCTCTTTGAGACTTTGCGACTTTGAGACTTTGCGACTCCCTCGGTCGCAACTACGATGCCCCCGTGTCCGTCGACGACCTCCGGCAACAGCTTCGCGAGCGCGGCTACCTCACGCACGGCATCGAGCGTTGGTTCGCGCTCGATCCGTGGAGCTCGCGTGCGTTCTGGCTCGAGCTGATCACGGTCGCACTCAAAGCGGCCACGCTGATCGCGGCATTCGGCGCGCTGCCGCTGGCGGCGGTGATGGCATTTCGGAACCATCCGCTGCATGCGTTCGAGACGCTCGGGCTGTTCCTGTCCTATGCAGCGACCTGGCTCGCCGGCGCGTTCGTGTTCGTCGTCACTGTCGCGTTGATCCTGAAAGTGCGGCCCGCCTTGCCGATCGATACGCCGCGCGCGCTGCTGGCCATCTCGCTCGCCGCCGGTGCGCTGCTGACCGCGCCGATCGCGATCTGGTGGTATCGGTTCGACACCGCGCCGGCGCTGGCGGAGCTATTGGTCGGCGGCGCGCTCTGCGTCATCTTCTTCCTCGTCGCCACGACCGTCGTTTCGGCCGCGCTGCTGTCGTTCTCGATCTACGAGCTGCAGCGCGTCCCCGCCATCCACCAGAAACCACGTGGCGTACCGATGGCCGTCGCGGCGGTCGTACTGATCGCGCTGCTGTTCGTTCCCGCGTATGCCGATCGCGAGCCTACCCAGCCCGAGCCGATGGTGGTCACGACGCCAACCACGCGCCGCGTCGTCCTCATCGCCGTCGATGGCCTGACCCACGAGATTCTCGAATCGCGGCCTGATCTCGCGAGCGCATTGCCGTACGTCGCTCCGATCGGCACCGTTCCCGGCAACTCCACCGCCGAGCGCTGGGCGTCCATCGGCACCGGCACTCCCACCGTGCACCACGGCGTCCGCTCGATTGAAGGCGTCCGCTTCCGCGGCGGCGCGCACGTCCTCCAGCGCATCTCTCCCGTCGATTTCGTACTGATGACGCTCGCCCCGTCCCTCGGCATCGCGCGCCGTGAGCCGCTCCCGCCGACCGTCCGCCGCCGCGACTACATCTGGGAAATCTTCGCCGAGCGCGGCGTCCCGAGCGTTTCCGTGAACTGGTGGACCACCGCGGACCTCCACGAGGGCGGTCTGCACGCCATCGGCCCCGAATCGATCTTCACCTCCGCAAAAGGCGACGCCCTGCGCGTCGACACCATGGCCACCTCGCGCTTCATCGACGCGGTTGCTCGCCAGAATCCGCGCGAAAAACCACGCTTCGCCACCGTCTACCTGCCCGCGCTCGACGTCATCCTCAACCGCATCGAGCTCGACCCCACCACAAAAGTGGCCTCCTCACTCCGCGCCCTCGACGGCATCAGCAGCACCGCCGCACTGGCCATCCTCAATGAATACGAAGTCGTGCTAATCGGCATGCCCGGCGACGGCCAACGCGGCTCGCCCGTGATCGCTTCGACGATTCCGCTACACGCGAAAAGCGCCTGGGACATCGCCCCCGCGCTCCTCACCTTTCTCGGATTTCCCGCATCAGCGGAAATGCCCGGCGGACCACCCGGATCACGCATCGCCACCTACGGACCGCGCGATGCAGATGCCACTGCAGCAGCGAGCGTCAATGAGGAGTACTACGAGAATCTGAAGTCGCTCGGCTACATACGGTAAACATTTCTTGCGTCCTCGGAAATGTGTCTATTGCCGAGGTACACTCGGGTAGCGGGGCATCAAATGAAACCGAAACGGAAGATCCGCAGACTTCTGGAAGAGCTTCCCAACAACGCGAGAGTCGAAAAGATCGCGTCTGTTGAGATCAGACAAAAGGTGAGACAGGGCCTGGTCGATGTAGAGCGCGGCGCGATCGTGAGTTTGGAAGATGCGGAATCGCGGCTGAACCGATGGATCGAAGGGTAGAACTGAGGCCAACCTTCGTTCCTCAGTGCAGCTCCCCGGAAGTGAGTGTCCGCTCCCCCACGTCATTCTGAGCGCAGGCGGGTGGGTGGGTGTGAGCGAAAGAATCTCAAAATGCGCAAACCGTGGCACAAGCAATGTCTTTCGTAGTTTGATCGCGGTAGGGACACCCGTTGCCGGGTGCCCCCCGCACAGACCCGGACGTGCGGGACTACCGCATCCGGTTCCTACCTTGAGTCTTGGCGTCGAAGCGTTGTTGCGGCCACGGATGGACGATCTTCGCGGGCTGGAACCATGTCTTACGCAGTCGGCGCATTCGCTCCACGGTGAGTCGGCTGTTCTGGCTGCGTCGCCTGAGCGAGTTGTTCCAGAGTCGAGCCACCGCATCGCGGAAGGCATTCAGCGCGTCGATGTTTCCCGGCACGCCGTGATACTGGTCGTAGCCCCGTATCACGCTGCGTAGCCACTGCCCTTGTTCTGGGATTGGTTCGTGTCGCCGTCGTTTGAGCTCTTCGTAGATTTCATGGAGTTTGCCTCGCATCCGTTTGGGATCGGAGATTCGCCGGATCGCAAAGCTGCCTTTTCGGTCCCGCCCACAGATGTGGACGAAGCCCAGGAAGCGGAACGTTTCCGGTTTCTCCTCTCCTCGCTTCTTTCGTCGCTCGTCCGCATACCGGCCGAATTCGATCAGTCGCGTTTTAACCGGATGGACCGTGAGTCCGAACTTCTGCAGTCGTGCCTCCAGCGCTTCCCGGAATGCTTCTGCGTCCGATCGGTGCTCGAACCCCATCACGAAGTCATCCGCAAAGCGCACGATCACCACCTGCCCTCTGGCCCGCTTCTTTCGCCAGTGGTGTGCCCACTGATCGAATGCGTAGTAGAGGTAGATGTTCGCCAGTAGCGGCGAGATCGTTGCTCCTTGCGGAGTCCCACTCTCACTTTTGCTCCACTCTCCGTTCTCCATCACTCCGGCTTTGAGCCACTTCAGGATCAGCCGTACCACCCGCTCATCTCCGATCCGATGTTCCAGGAACTTTCGCATCCATTCGTGTCCTACGGTGTCGAAGAACTTTTGAATGTCCGCATCCAGTACCCAGTTCACCCGCTTTCGGTCCAGTGCCGTCGATAGCGCATCCAGCGCATCGTGTTGGCTCAGTCCCGCACGGAACCCGTAGCAAAACGCGTAGAAGTCCTCTTCGTAGATCGCATTCAGCACCTCCGCCACCGCCCGCTGCGCGATCTTGTCTTCGATCGTCGCGATGCCTAGTGGTCGTTGGCTGCCGTCTGCTTTCGGAATGAGTTTTCGCCGCGTCGGCTGCGGTCGGTACGCTCCTCGGTGGATACGGGCGTGAAGGTCTTGGATGTTCTCCTCGAGCTTCACTCCGTACTCTCCCCACCTCACTCCATCAACGCCTGCTGCCGCTTGCTTCCGCGTGTTCCGGTATGCATCCGTCAGTCGCTCGATGGTCACATGGTGCAGGAGCGCCGTGAACTTCATCGTTCGGTGCTGCTTCGCTGCTTGACGCACCCTCCCGAGGGCATTTGGCACGCTCTCCCGGCTCTGTGTCCGGCACGTGGCACTCCCGGTTGGGTTCCTCTTGGTTGCCGGCCTTCCCTCCACCAAGTCCGCAGTCGCTTCAGCTCTCGCCTCTGCTCCCTTGTTCCCCGGCTTCGCAGGTACTACGACGGCATGCGACTTCTCGTGGTCGTTCATCTCGGGATCACGGCCTTAGCCTTCCCCTCACGGCCCGCTCCTGCTTCCTCGGGCGACCACGAGATCTCTCGGTTCTCGCGCGCGGAGTTAGTCGTGTGCATGCCCTCGTTCTCCGACCCCGCCAGACCCTTCGGACTCTCGCGCTATCGAGTCCATCGGTGTTGCCTTCCGCCAGAATCCACGACGTCGGCATCTGGAAGCGCTGTTTTCGGGGCTCAATCACGTCGGCCTTCACACCCCCTGCTAACGCTTCGGCTTCGCCTCACGACTACGCCGCATAGCTCGGGGTCAAGGTGGTTCGCTACTCCTTTCCTCGTATGAGACTTTCACTCACGACTCCGCGCCGGTTTATCCCGACGCTCAGATCCTTACGCTCACACCCGCCCGCCACCCTCGCTAAGGATGACGACGGAGTGGTCACTAACTTCCGGGACGCTGTACTAATCCAATCTAGTCAAGTGCGCGGCCGGCTTCACGGGCCGCGCGTCACAGTTCGGGCCAGCGCATGGCCGAACTGAATTGAGGGATCGTATCGTTGAGCCAGTCGCTTTCCGCTCCAGCAAGATCGAGCAGGTGTTCGGGCAGTCACTTCGCCGTCTTCGCATCGAAAGAGGCTGGTCGCAGGAACGACTCGCTGAAGCCGCGGGAATCACGCTCAACTATGTGGGAAATCTCGAGCGAGGCGAACAGGGACCGAGCCTGCATGTCCTGGTACGGCTTGCTCGAGCTCTCGAGATCGATCTGCCCGCGCTAGTCAGCGATTTTCGGCGTGACACGATCCGAAAACTGCGCCGCGATCGGAAGGATAGCGACGGCGGGCGCTTCCTGAAGGCACTGGCGATGGCCCCTACCGCACGCCTCACCTACAAGGATCTGATTCGAGCAGAGCAGGCGTGAAGCGTCAGCGCCGCGGGAAACGGTAGCTTCACGCAGGATAGCTGTCACTGCGAAGCCTCCGACAGAGACTGTAAGCGTTCGGCAATCCTTGTCACGATGATTGAGAACTGCGGGCGGTGCGCTTTGATCATTAGCGCTTCGTCCACACTTCCGCATCGCGCAAGCTCAAACACAAGGCTTGAAACCTCATCCTCAAAAAATTCGGCGTACTTCCGCAGGATCGAACGTTCGTACATATCGGCGTCGTACCGGAATTTCCGCCACTCGCTCGTTTCCATGAAGTCCAACGATTCTCCATGATTGAGTGCATCGCGAGCGCACGAAGCGTTGGAGCTGATGCTCAGAGCGAACCGCCGCATGGCGTGGGAAGAGTTCAAGAGCGCCCGCGTGGTGCGTAGGAGTATCATCCGCGTATGACGAAGCAACAACCGCCGTCATCGCAGCCCTCCGAGGAGATGGAAGACTCGACCCGTTTCGACCGCATGGTCCGGGCGCTGTTCCGAGTCGATAAGCGTGACGTGCCGAAGCATGAGCCGAAGAAGCGTCATGCTTCACCCGTACCGGAACGATGATCCGTTCGGGCGTGTTGCTTACGGTTCCGATAGCGGTCACTGACAGTAAGTCCAGCGATAACCAGAATCAGCACGCAGCCGCAGGCTATGACAGAAAGCGCCACAATCTCGAAGGGTGAGAACTTGGACACAATCCCGCAACTTCTACAGGAAGTGAGTCGTCTAGACTCGCTGGTCGATTGGTGGAATAGATTCACCCTCATCTTGACGGCTATTGCCGTAGTCTCTGCGGTTGGTCTTCTGTTCGGCCAGTGGGTGACTTTACGGCGCAGCAAGGAACTCTCTGTTGTCCAATGAAAACTCATATCATTCAAGGACGAACAGCTGCGGGCGGAGCTGCGCGATAAAGACGAAAGGCTCGCCAAAGAGCTAAGCGACAAGGATGTCAAAATCGGTGAGGCTAACGCGAACGCTGGCAAGGCGAACGCGTTACCCGCGCAACTCGGAGTAGACGCTGCCACGCAACGCGAACGCGCAGCGAAGGCAGAACTTGCCCTGCTGGAACTCCAGCAACGTGTTGCGGATCGCCACTTGACGGCCGCGCAGCGCGCAATCATCGCCAATACGTTGCGGGTAAGACCTCGGTCGATTGACGTGGCGTGCCTACCGAATACGGAAGCGTGCGTATATGCCCAAGAGCTGGCGAACGCATTCTTAGAGGCGGGATGGTCACCTACCGGCATAAGCCAAGAGGCACCTACACGTGAAAGTGACGGAATATTTGTACGTGTGCATGACGCCAGCAACATCAGCGCGGACGCATTTCTACTACAGACGGCACTTCGTAATGCGGGTATCGCCGCGCCTATGGTCGCAGTCCCCGAGTACATCGCAGAGACAGAGATCGGCGTCTTTGTCGGAACAAAGCCGCGATAGGCCAGTGCCACAATCAGCAGCGCCAGCCCCAAGCCTGTCACGCCAAGCGCGAGATTAGCCGCTCTCGCGGTGTGTGTCAAGTATGTTAATACCAAACCGTTGGACGGATGAGAACACCGAGTCTCGTACACTCTCATTAATGGAAACGTTCGCGCCATCCTTCCTCCTGCTCCAACACGAAGGCTATCTTTTTCGCTCATGTCTGCTGGCTGGCTTAAATACCCTCAGATACGCGACGGCCTCGGATCCGGGAAATTTCTACACTTGAGCGCTCGCTCGAAACCGATCGATAGCTGAAAGAAGGCGGAGTCGATCGTGATCATCGACCACATAGCGGCGCATGGACAGCCTCCCACCAACAAACAACTTCGAGTGTTTGGCCACGACATCAAAGAACTCGCGCATACCGTCGGAGCCATGAAGGCTAGTGGCTCAACGAACCCACTCAGGGCGTTCGATCCGCAGTCCATCGAGGCGGAGATCATTGACTTTCTTGCTGAATTCGCGACTACGACGCGTTACTACAACTTAGACGCTCTCTCGCAATCCCAGCGCGCACAAGCACCGCTGCCCCGGTGGAACGCTTTGCTTCAGAGGTTGGTTCGTGAGAATGTTCCGGCGGCACGGGTGATGCGTATTGGACAACAGTCATTAGATCTTGCCACTCTCATCGGCGAATCCGCGACCGTTGTAGCGCATGACCTTGATGGAACGCCCATGGATCTCGCCAGAATGTTTGCCGCACCTCGCCTACAGGAACTAGGCTGCCGGTACGCCGTCTGGCATGTCATTAGAATCTTAGATGCACTTAACGACTGTCTCCACGCAGCTACGTGGCGCGTTCACAGCGTGAGAGGACCGAGCAACGAGGTGATCGTTCCATTCATGTACGAATTCCTGAATTTCACAGGTCTTGGGAGATCCCATGTTTTGCGCAAGAGGCGTTGGCCCTAGGCCCTCAGCGCGGATGGGCAGGCGCAAATCACCGGCGTCGTGAACCGACGACGCGTCCGAGATCCTGCCGATCTGCACCTGCCGCCAGCAAGGAGCGGACGAGCAGGTCAACGCTCACAGTAGGGTCGGCGGCCTCCATCTTGGCGACTCTGGACTGACTGGAACCGACACGCTTCGCGAACTCTGCCTGCGTCCAGTTGCGTTCCTCACGAAGCTCTCGAACTCTCCGCGCGAGAGCGAGCTTGATCTCCACGAACGCGGATTCATCCGATGTCAGATCGAGAAATTCGCGTGCATCGCCTACGCGCCAGCCAGCTGCCTCGAGCTTTCTTCTTTTCTCGCTTTTCATGACTAATCCTCCCGGATCAGGCGTTGGTAGGCGCGCAGCCGTTTCTTCGCAACCTCGATCGCCTGCTTCGGAGCCGCACGCGTCTTTTTCTGGAAGACTTCCAGGATCACAACCGCATCAGAATCGATGTGGTAGAAAATGCGCCATGTGACGTCTCCGTCGTCAATGCGAAGTTCGTGGCAGTTCGAACCAATCGCCGGCATTCGACGCGACGCCGGCATGTCAATCGTCTCGCCGTTCTGCAACCGCCGGAGCAGAAAGCCAGCCTCGACTCTCGCGACGCGCGAGAATGGCGGTGTTTTGACCTCACCGTGCATCCACACCAGCGGTTTACCGCTCGACATCGGTAACCAACATATGTCGGAACAGACATATTCGCAAGCACTGCCTGGGCCCGAAGGGTGACCCCGCGCCTACCAACCCGAAACCTCCTCACCAGTGTCATGATGAATTCATGAGCGTTCCTTCAACGCAGGTTTCGACGCGAAGCGTGGGGACCATTCGTGCCGGTGGTCTGGCTCTCGTCGGTGGCGCAATCGCCTTCATGGGAGTGTTCGCGTATCTGGCGGCGCGGTTCAACTATCCGGACGTGCTGGATGGCTCGGCAGGGACGGTCCTGCCGGCTCTGCTGGCGACCGGGACGAGCGGTCGTGTTGCGTGGGTGTTGTACGCGTTCCTGCCGTTGATCTGGATTCCGGCTGGTGTGGGCGCTTTTCATGCGCTGCGGCATACCGGCGAAGGTGCCATGCGCGTGGCCATGCAGTTCGCCGGTCTCACCGCGATCGCCATGATGCTCGGGCTGATGCGCTGGCCGAGCATTCATTGGGAGTTGGCCACCGCATATGTCGCTGGCTCTCCCGAGCAGCGCGGCGTGCTCGAAGCCTTGTTTCTGGGCCTCAATCGCTATCTGGGCAATTATATCGGCGAGTTTCTCGGTGAGATGAGCATGAGTTTGTTCTTTGGCCTCTCCGGTCTCGCGATGTTGCGGCCGGGAAGTGCGTTTCCGCGCTGGGTGGGATACTTTGCGATCGTGACGGCGCTGGCCGGTTTGATCGGGATGTTTCGAAATGTCACCAGTGCGGTTGCAATGGTGGCTGACGTGAACAACTATCTTCTTCCGGTATTCATGATCGTGTTTGGTGTCAGCCTGTTGAAACACCGCACGGCATGATTCAGTCTGGAACCTGTCTTCCGATGGTGAGGTGAATGAACATGACCAAACATCACATCGCCCAGGTCAACATCGCGCGCATGAAAGCGCCTCTCGATTCGCCGGTCATGGAGGGTTTCGTGACGCGGCTCGAGGAGATCAATGCGCTGGCCGATCACAGTCCCGGCTTTGTCTGGCGGCTGCAGACGCCGGAGGGCGACGCCACTTACCTGCGGCCGTATGACGACGATCAGATTCTCGTCAACCTTTCTGTCTGGGAAACGGTCGAGTCGCTGAAGCACTACGTCTATGGGACGGCGCATGCGGAGCTCCTTCGCGGACGGCGCGCGTGGTTCGAGAATTTTGCGGGGGCGTATGCGGCGCTGTGGTGGGTACCCAGCGGCCACATCCCCGGTGTCGATGAAGCGAAAAAGCGGCTCGCGCATTTGGATGAGCACGGGCCGTCGCAATTCGCGTTTACGTTCAAGACTGTGCAGCCGCCGGACGAGAGTTTTCTCGCATCCTTTGACTGGTCGGTGTTTCGACCTTGTCCCGCGGTGTGAGTCTCACGCCTCGCTCGTCTGCGCCTTGAACTCGGCGACGAGCGCGCGCCGCAGAACTTTCCCGACCAGAGTCTTCGGAAGCTCTTTGCGGATCTCGACGCGGGCCGGGATTTTGTACGGCGCGAGCTTGTCGGCGCAGAAGGCGCGCACGTCCGCTTCGGTGAGTGTGGCCTCTCCGCGCGGAACGATCCACGCCATCACCACTTCTCCTTTGCGCGCATCGGGCACGCCGGCCACGCCGACTTCGCCGACTGCGGGGTGCGTGGCGATCACTTCTTCGATCTCACGCGGCCACACCTGGCAGCCGCTGGTCTTGATGAGATCCTTCTTGCGATCGACGATGAAGAGGTAGCCGTCCTCGTCGAAATATCCGAGGTCACCGGTGAGGAGGGCGAGGTTTCCGTCGCTGTCCCGGCGGAGCACATTGGACGTCTCTTCGGGGCTGTTCCAGTAGCGCCGCATGAGTTGCGGCGCGCGGATGACGATCTCGCCTGTCTCGCCGTTGGTGAGCTCGCGAGTCCAGTCATCCGCGTCGACGATGCTCATGTGGACGTCGGGAAGCGGCATCCCCACGGATCCGAGTTTGTTCGGTCCGCGATAGGGGTTGACGCACGCGGCCAGCGTAGCCTCGGTGAGCGAGTAGGCTTCGATGATCCGGCCGCCGGAGATCTCTTCGAATCGCTTCTTCGTTTCAGCCATGAGCGCCGCGGCACCGGAGAACGTGGCCTCGATCGACGAGAAATCGGCCTTCCGCGCCACCACCTTCGGATGCGCGAGCAGAGCGTTGAGAAGCGCGGGCACCGCGCAGAACACCGACGGTTTTTCGTGCTCGATCGTCTTGATGACGTCGGAGATGTCACGCGGATTCGGCACGAGAATCAGCGGCGCGTGCCCGAGCATCGCCGTGGGAAGCGCGGCGCCGGAGCCATAGGCGTGGAAGAGCGGAAGCGGCAGCATGATCGAAGCGTCGCCTGAGAGCGGCTCGTGCAGCCAGGTCGAGATCTGGATCCCTGTCATCACCAGGCTGCGATGGTCGCTGACCGTTCCCTTCGGCGTGCCTGTGGTCCCGCCGCTCATCAGGATCATCGCGTCATCATGCGGTTTGGCTTGCGATGGGAATGGGCCCTGGCGTTGACCGTCGCGAATCAGATCGGCCAGCCAGCGATCTCCGGGCGCGATGGTGATGCGATGCCCGTCCTTCTTTTCCTTGAGGAGCGTGAAGAGGATCCGCAGCGCCGCCGGAAAGTGCTCCTTGATGTTCGTGGCGATGACGTGCTTCACGCCCGTGGCGCGCTGGCAACGCTTGACGCGCTCGTAAAACGGAGTGAGCGTGATGATCGAGTCCGGCTCGCTCGCCCCCATCGACTCCTCGAGCTCGCGGTCGGTATGGATCGGATTCTGCGGCGCGCAGATCGCGCCGATCTTCCACGTCGCAAACTGGCTGATGAGGAACTGCGGCGCATTCGGCAGGAGCAGGGCGACGCGATCGCCATGCTTCACTCCGATGCGAACGAGCGAATGCGCGAGCGCATCACTGGCGCGGTCCAGCTCGGCGACGGAGGTCGCCCGTCCCTTGAACACGATCGCGACGGCGGCGGGATTCTCCTCCACCCGCTCGCGCAGCACATCGACGAGCGTCTTCTCCGGATAAGGGCCGATGGAACGGGGAATGCCGGGATCGTAATGCTCGAGCCACGGTGCATTCATGGGCGAAATCTCCCTCCGTCTACCGTAGGATCGTCTCTTCCCGCCGCGGCCCCGTGGAGATGATCGTGGCCTGCGTTTCCGTCTCGTCTTCGATGAACTTGACGTAGTCCTTGGCTTCGCGCGGGAGGTCGTCGTAGGAGGTGATGCCGGCGGTGGAGGTGTTCCAGCCTTTGAAGGTGCGGTATTCGGGTTGGTAGTCGTTGTGAGCGACGGCGAAGGCGGGGAAGGTGTTCCAGGTTTTGCCGCGGACTTTGTAGCTGGTGCAGACTTGGATTTCGCGGAACTCGTCGAGGACGTCGAGTTTGGTGACGGCCAGTTCGTCGAGGCCGCTGAGCATGGCGGCGGTGCGGAGGACGGGGAGGTCGAGCCAGCCGGTGCGGCGCGGGCGGCCGGTGACGGTGCCGAATTCGTTGCCGCGTTTGCGGAGGTGCTCGCCGTGGGCGTCGTCGAGCTCCGTCGGGAAGGCGCCTCCGCCGACGCGCGTGGTGTAGGCCTTCGCAACACCAAGAACCGTGTTGATGTGTTTCGGTGCGACGCCGAGGCCGGTGCAGACGCCGCCGACGACGGTGTTCGACGACGTGACGAACGGATAGGTGCCGTGGTCGATGTCGAGCATCATGCCCTGCGCGCCTTCGAACATCACGCGTTTGCCGGCGCGGATGTGCTCGTTGATCCAGATCACGCCGTTGGTGATGCGCGGCGCCAGGATCTCGCCGAAGCGCAGGTAGTCGTCATAGAGCTTCGCCGGATCGAAGGTCTCGGCGTTGTACACGCTCGAGAGGACTGCATTGCGCTCGGCGCAGGTGAAGTCGATTTTCTGGCGCAGGACTTCGGGGTCGATGAGGTCGGCAATGCGGATTCCATAGCGTCCGACCTTTGATTCATAGGCCGGTCCGATTCCTCGGCCTGTCGTTCCGATCTTTCCAACGCCGGCGGCGGCTTCGCGGGCGAGGTCGAGCGCCTTGTGGTACGGCAGGATGCAATGCGCGGAGTCGCTGATGAGGAGGTTCTCCTCGATCACGACGCCGGCCTTGCGGAGGTTCTCGATCTCTTCGAGCAACGCGGCGGGGTCGATGACCATGCCGTTGCCGAGGAGGCAGAGCTTGTCGGGATGGATGATGCCGGAGGGGATGAGCCGCAACGCGAAGTGCTGATCGGCGAACTTCACCGTGTGACCGGCGTTATGGCCGCCCTGATAGCGCGCCACCACGTCGAATGCCTCGCAGAGGAGGTCGACGATCTTGCCTTTGCCCTCGTCCCCCCACTGCGCTCCGATGACCGCAACGTTCTGAGCCTTGTCTCTCATGGACGCGGCGGACATTAGCACAACGTGCGTGGCCGGAGGTTTCGTGGGTTGTCGCGCTGAGCGTGTCGGGGTACGAGTCGCATAGTCTCAAAGTCTCAAAGTCTCAAAGACTCGCCCGCCCGCGACAAGCTGGCTGCTTTGAGACTTTGAGACTTTGCGACTTTGAGACTCTCCCCGTCCGCTCGCACGTGAATTGCTCCGCTCTCTCGGGAAGGGCTATATTCGCGCACACCGGAGGCCGCACATGGAGACCCAGAACATCACCCCCGTTCCCGAGGCGATCTACTCGCCGGCGCCCGTCGCTGCCGAGCAGTTCGTGGATGGGATCCGCCGGCTGTCCGAGGGCATCATCACCAAGCAGAAACTCTGCGACTACCTGGTGGCGTACGAGATCCGCGCGGAGGATCTGGAGCGCTACAAGATGTGGCTGGATGACCGGCACACGCGCAACAAGATTTTCCGCAACGACATGATCGAGGTGATGCTGATCTGCTGGCCGATCGGCGCCGTCACGCCGCTGCACACGCACAACGGACAGCTCGGCTGGATGACGATCATCGAAGGGAAGCTGATCGTCGAGAACTACAAAAAGAACGACTGCAATCGCCCCGAGAACCAGCAGGTCGTAGGGATGGATTGCCTGGCCGGCGCCACGCAGATCGACATGGAACATCTCCACAACGAGCTGGCCATCCCCGGCGGCCCGCTCAACACCGTCGACAAGACCCAGACCATCCACCGCATCCGCAACCTCGCCGAATGGAACGAGCGCTGCGTGAGCATGCACGTCTACTCCCGCCCCATCGATTCGTGCGTGGTGTTCGACATGGACGCGCAGCGGTGTTACCGGCGGGAGTTGAAGTACGACAACGAATAGGAGAGTCGCAAAGTCGCAAAGTCTCAAAGTCTCAAGGAGGCAGTGGCCAGCTCCTTTGCGACTTTGAGACTTTGCGACTTTGAGACTCTCCAGGGCGGCGTTCGATATCATCCGCCCGCCATGAACAACCTCCTCACCACCCTCTCCGCAGAGCTCGACCAGATGTCCGCCGCCGGCACGCTGAAGCGTGAGCTGCAGTTGAAGGGGCCGCAGGGGCCGGTTGTGGAGGTGGAGGGTCTGGGCGAGGTGATCATGCTCACCTCGAACAATTACCTCGGGTTGGCGAATCATCCGGCCATCGTGGAGGCGGCGGAAAAGGCGGAGCGCGATTACGGGTACGGCCTGGCGTCGGTGCGATTCATCTGCGGGACGCAGACGATCCATCGCGATCTCGAGAAAAAGATCGCGGAGTTCCTTGGCACCGAGGACACGATCCTCTACGGCTCCTGCTGGAACGCGAATGAAGGGTTGTTCCAGACCGTCACTACCGAAGAGGACGCGATCATTTCCGACGAGCTCAATCACGCTTCGATCATCGACGGTGTGCGTTTGTCGAAGGCGCGCAAGGAACGCTACAAGAATCGCGACATGAACGACTTCCGCCGCGCGCTGGAAGCCACGAAGGATGCGCGCAACAAGCTCGTGATGACGGACGGCGTGTTCTCGATGGAAGGCTCGCTGGCGCCGCTGCCGGAGATGATCGAGCTCACGAAGGAGTACGGCGCGTTTCTCGTCGTCGATGAGTCCCACGGTACCGGTGTCCTCGGCAAGACGGGACGCGGCACGCCGGAAGAGCAGGGCGTCTTCGGAAAAATCGATGCGTACACATCGACGCTCGGCAAGGCGCTCGGCGGCTCGCACGGCGGCTTTACGACCGGGCCGAAAGTGCTCGTCGACTATCTCCGCCAGAAATCACGGCCGTATCTTTTTTCCAACACGCTGCCTCCGGCCGTGGTCATGGGCTCGATGGCTGCGATCGATCTCGTGCAGAACGACACCAGCTTCGTCGATCGCCTGCGCGAGAACACGCGCTACTTCCGCGAGCAACTGACCGCACGCGGCGTGCAAGTGCGCGAAGGGATCAGCCCGATCGTCCCGATCATCATCGGCGACACCGCCAAAGCAATCTCCATGTCGCAGGAACTGCTCAAGCGCGGTGTCTACGTCTCCGGCTTCGGGTTTCCCGTCGTGCCGCAAGGCGCCGCACGCCTGCGCTGCCAGATCAGCGCCGCGCACACGCGCGAGCACCTCGATCGCGCCATTCAGGCGATCAGCGAGATCGCGTTGAACGCGTAAACCCTCTTGGCGAGCACGGGCGAATGCGCCATGCATCGCGAGGGCGACCCCTCATCCGCCTTCGGCACCTTCTCCCCTCACGAGGGGAGAAGGCTACCTGACCATCCCTCTCGCGAGTGCCGCCGATGAGTAGCCTTCTCCCCACCGCAGTCTCATCGCGGTGGGGAGAAGGTGCCGAAGGCGGATGAGGGGCGCTCTCGCGATGAGCGTCATCTACATCCTCATCCTCGCAACCGCCGCCAACCCAAGCATCGCTGCGAGCGCGAGCAGCGCCCATTCGGACATCGTCGGAATGTTGGCTCCGCTCGCCGGGGCCGCGGTGACGGGTGTGGCGGGAGAGGTGTCGCTGTTGTTGCCGGGGGTGCCGTCGTCGGTGTCGGCGGTGACGGTGGCGGTGTTGGTAACGGTGCCGCTGGTGGCGGTGACGAGGACCTGCAGCGAGATTGTGGCCGAGGCGCCGTTGTTGATTGAGCCGAGCGTACAGGTGAAGGGATCGGTTCCGGCGCAGGAGCCTTGCGAAGGAGTCGCGCTGACGAACTGCAGGCCGGCCGGCAGGTTGTCGGACACGATCACGTTCGTAGCGGTGTCTGGGCCGTTGTTGGTGACGGTGATCGTGTAGGTGATCGTGCTGCCGGTCGGTGCCTCCGTGGCGGCCGTCGTCTTGTTGATGGAGAGATCGGCGGTGCCGACGACGATCGGGGCCGATCCGCCGGCGGAGTTGGAAGGAACGGTGTCGGAATCGCTCGTGGAGGCGGCGGCGCTATTCACGATCGATCCCGACGCGCTCGGTGCGATCGTCGTCATGAGCGTGAAGTTGGCCGTCGCGCCGTTGGCCAGCGGACCGCCGAGGCAGGTGATCGTGCCGCTCTGCCCCGTTTCGGGCGTCGTGCAGGTGAAGGTCGCCGCCGGAGTGATGGATTGGAAGAGCAGCGACGCCGGCAGCGTGTCACTCACGATGACGTCATTGGCTAGGCCCGGTCCGTTATTCGTGACGGCGATGGTGTAGGTGACGGTGTCGCCGGGCGCCGCGGTCGTAGTCAGCGACGACTTCTGGATCGACAGATCGGTCGTGTTGCCGGCGCTGACCGGAACCGCCGCGGCGCTGCCGCTGCTGTTGCCGGCGTTGTTGTCTGTGGTGTCGCTCGTGGCGGTGGCGTTGTTGTTGATCGGTCCCACGGCACTCGCGGTCAACTGCACTACCAGTGTGAACGTGACCGTCGTGCCGCTGGCCATCGAAGCCGCCGTGCAGGTGATCGTGCCAGTTGCGCCGACAGCGGGTGTCGTGCAGTTGAAGCCTGACGGCACGCTGATCGACTGGAAGAGCAGCTCCGCCGGAAGCGTGTCCGTGACCACGACATTCGCTGCCGCGTCCGGCCCGTTGTTGGTGAGCGTGATCGTGTAGGCGATGCTCGACCCCGCGGCCGCGCCGTCGGCGGTCGTGGTCTTGGTGATGCCGAGATCGGCGATGACCGGCGCCAGGATCGTCGTGGTCGTGCCGGCGACGTTGTCCGTGGGGTCCGGATCATACGTATCGCTGTCGGCGGTGACGGTGTTCGGCACAGTGCCGGAGGTGGCGATCACGTTCACGACGAGCGTGAACGTCGTCGAGGCGCCGCTGGCCAGGCTGGCGATGCTGCACGAGATCGGTCCGTTGTTGCCGACGGCCGGCGTCGTGCAGGTGAAGGCCGGTCCGGCCTGCAGGAGGCTCACGAAGCCGACGGACGAAGGCAGTGTCTGCACGAACGTAGCGTTGACCGCGGTGTCGGGACCATCGTTGCGGATCGTCTGCGTGTAGGTGATGGTGCCGCCCGATGTCGTCGGGTCGGGCGTGTCGGAATTCGTGGCCACGAGGTCGGCGTCGGGCGTCGTGTACTGCGTCGTCACCGTCAGATCGTTGTTCGTGAGTGTCGGGTCGTTCGTGTTGCTGCCGATCAGGAAGCCCTGCTGGATGAATCCATCCGGACCGTTATTGAGGGTCGGGTTCACCTGTGCCACGAACGAGAATGGGATGTTGGCTCCATTGGCGAGCGTGGCGATCGTGCAGGTAATGGTGCCGTTCGCGCCGGCGGCCGGAGGGGTGCAACTGAAGCCGGCCGGGTCGCTCATCGACACGAAGAGCAGGCCCGTGTGGAGCGGGATCGTGACCGTGACGTTCGTCGCGCTCTGCGGACCGGCGTTGGTGATCGTGCCGCTATAGGTGATGTTGCTTCCGGCGGCGACGGGATCGGGTGCATCAGTGGCGGTGATGCCGAGGTTCGCGTTGCTTACATCGTACTGGGTGGAGACGTTGACGCTGTTGTCGGTACCGTCCGGATCGGAAACATTGCTGGTGACCGAGAAGTGCTGCACGATCGTCTGATCGAAGTTTCCGAACGCGTCATAGTCGGCGTTCAGCACGATCGTAAAGATCGCGCTGTCGCCACTCGCGAACGTGCTGTCCGTGCAGGAGAAGGACGCCGAGGAGCCGGCCGCAGGCACGCCGGCGCAGACGAAGCCCGCCGGCGTCGTGATCGACGTGAACTTGAGCGTGCCGTTCATCGGTATCTGCAGCGTGGCCGCAGCGCTATCGGGACCGGTGTTCCCCAGCGTGACCGTGTACGTGATGTCGCCGTCGGGAGCAACCGGATCCGGCGAGTCGCTGGCACCGATGGTGAGATCGGCGTCGGCGGTCACATACGCGGTCGCTTCGGTCTCGACGTTGTTGCCGTTGACCGGGTCGGCGATGCTGCTGCCCGTGCTGAAGGCCGTAAAGATCGTGCCGTCGTTGATGCCGTAGTAGGTTGGGTCGGTGTTGGCGACGACCGTGAACGTGGAGGTCGTGCCGATCGGGAAGCTCGCGCGGCTGCAGGAGAACTGGACGAATGCACCGATCGCCGGCGGCGTGCAGCTCCAGCCGGCCGGCGTCGCGAGTGAGACGAACGCCAGACCGCTGGAGTTGTAGACGCTCATCGTCGCGTTCGGAGCAGTATCGGGTCCGTTGTTGACGACGTCCACGGTGTAGGTGATGTTGGCGTTCTGTCCGACGGGATCGGGGCTGTCGGTCACCGACACAGCGATGTCCGCGTCCGGCGTGACGTACTGAGTCGTCACGGTGACGGTGTTGTTCGGATCGTTCGTGTCGTCACCGGTGCCGTTGATGCCGAAGTTCGAATTGAACGAAAAGTCGTTGATGCCGAGCTGCTCGTCGTTCGCGGAGAAGACGACCGTGAATGTGTCGCTGGCGCTCGCCGCATACGACGGCCGCGAGCAGGTGAACGTTGCGTTGATGGCGCCGACCGCCGGCAGCGTGCAGTTCCATCCGGCTGGAACGTTCGATGACACGAAGCGCAGCGAGGTGTAGGGGACGACGTTGAAGTTGACGGTCGTCGCGGCATCGGGGCCGGCGTTCATGACGTCGACGGTGTAGGTAACATTCCCGTCGGGGAAGACTGGGTCGGGCGAATCCGAGGCCGTCACCAACAGGTCGATCTGCGGCGCGTCGACGTTCGTGACAACCGTCGCGTCATTGTTGCCGTTGTTCGGATCGATCGTGGTGCCCGAGGTGTAAAAGTACGAGGAGACCGTCGTGTCGGGAAAGTTCGCCAGATGCGCGCCGGCCTGGGCGATCACTGTGAAGGTCGCCGTGACGCCTGACGCGAACGAGGGGTTTGTGCAGGAGAGGTTGTTGCCGAGGTTGCCACACGCGAATCCGGGCGTGGAGCTCGAGGCAGAGACGAACGTCAATCCGCCGCCGATATTGCCGTTGAGCCCGCCATTGACGGCCGGATCAGGTCCATTGTTTCGGATCTGGATCGTGTAGGTGATGTTGTTCCCAGGCGTGACCGGATCGGGCGCATCGATGGCACTCAACATCTGCTGATCGGCAGATTGAGCAAACACCGAAAACGACAGCAACAGGGAACACACGAACAACGCGCGAAGCAGTCTCGCCATGGAATGAGTCTCTCCTCTAGTCTCTATCGCGCAAAGAAAATGGAATCTCCCTCAGCTACAATCGAGAAAGTTCCCTATGTCCCAGGTCACCGAGCTCCTTCGCGACTGGAGTGCCGGGCGGCAGGAAGCGCGTGATGAGCTTCTCCGCCTCGTGTACGAACCGTTGCGCGCCATCGCAGAGCGCCATCTCTATCGCGAGCGCGAAGGGCATACGCTGCAGCCGACGGCACTCGTCCACGAGCTTTACCTCCGGCTGGTCGATCAGCGGCAGGTGGAGTGGAATGACCGTACGCACTTCTTTGCGGTGGCCGCCCAAGTGATGCGGCGCATCCTGGTCGATCATGCCCGGCGTCGCAAGAGCGAGAAGCGCGGCGGCGGCGTGTCGCCGCTGACGATCGGCGCGGCGCTCGAGGTGGCCTCCGTGGAAAACTTCGACGTCATCGCGCTCGACGATGCGCTGGAAGGGCTGGAGAGAGTTTTTCCGCAGCAGGCCAAGCTCGTCGAGCTCCGTTTCTACGGCGGTCTGACCATCGACGAGACGGCGTCCGTCCTCGGCATTTCCGCCGCCACGGTCAGCCGCGAGTGGACGATGGCGCGCGCGTGGCTGCGGCGGGCGCTGTCGCAAGGCGCGTCATTGCAATGACGGACGACGCATTTTGGGAGCAGGTGCGGACGCTCTTCCACGAGGCGTCCGAGCGCGACACCGCCGCCCGCGCGGAACTGCTGCGAGGTGCGGAGCCCGCCGTGCGTGCCGAAGTGGAATCGCTCCTGTCCGCGCACGACGAGCCGACGCCGTTTCTCGAAAAGTCCGTCTGGCAACTGATCGACGCGCAGCAGGGGGAGCGGCTGGCCGGCTCGCTTCTCGGGCCGTATCGCATCGTGCGCCAGCTCGGCCGCGGTGGCATGGGCACCGTCTTTCTGGCCACGCGCGAAGACGCGGACTTCGAGCAGCGGGTGGCCATCAAGCTCGTTCGCGGCGGCGAGATGCTCGTGCAGCGCTTCCGTCAGGAGCGACAGATCCTGGCCTCGCTCGAGCATCCGAACATCGCCCGTCTGATCGACGGCGGCACGACCACCGACGGTCTGCCCTATCTGGTCATGGAGTACGTCGACGGTACGACCATCGACACTTACTGCCGCACGCATGCCCTGTCGATTCCCGCCAAGCTGCACCTCTTTCTGCAGCTCTGTGATGCCGTCGAGCACGCCCATCGCGCGCTCATCATTCATCGCGACATCAAACCCGCCAACGTGCTCGTCACCGCGGAAGGTGTACCGAAGCTGCTCGACTTCGGAATTGCCAAGCTCACGGTCACCGGTGAGCATCTCGACGCCACTGCCACGCGCATCTGGACGCCGCAGTACGCCAGTCCCGAACAGCTTCTCGGACGCGTCGTTACTACGGCCACGGATGTCTATTCACTCGGCGTGTTGCTTTTCGAGCTGCTGAGCGGACGCAAGCCCTTCGATGCGGAAACGCGCCTGCCGAACACCGAGGCGCCTCCGCCAAGCAGTGTGGCGGACGAGTTAGCACTAGGTGCGGCGAGCATCCGCGCGCTTCGCGGCGAGATCGACGACATCGTCCTTGCCTCGCTGGAAGTCGATCCGGCGGTACGCTACGGCTCCGTCGACAAGTTTGCCGACGACGTCCGTCGCTATCTGACCGGACATCCGATTGCCGCGCGCCGATCGACGTTCGGATATCGCGCCTCGAAGTTCGTTCGCCGCAATTTCCTCTCCGTGGCCGCGGCGGTACTGATCGTCGTCGTCACCGCCATCGCGTTTGCCGCAACGCTCCATCAGAAGCGCATCGCCGAGCGGCGCTTCGACGAAGTCCGTTCCCTGGCGCGAGCGGTCGTGTTCGAGCTGCACGATGCCATTGCGCCGCTTCCCGGCTCCACGCCCGCACGCGAACTGCTCGTGCGACGGGCCCTGGTCTATCTCGACAAGCTCGCCGCCGAGTCGCAGGACAACACGCTGCGGCTCGAGCTTGCCGGCGCGTATCTCAAGATCGGTGACGTGCAGGGTTTGCCGTATCAGGCGAACCTCGGCAACACCGCGGGCGCGGCCGCGAACTACCGGAAGGCGTTGGACATTGCTCAGGCGGCCGCGGCGAATGAGCCCGAGAATCCTGAGATTCTCACGCTCGTGGCCGATGCGCACGACCGGGTCGGCTTCGTCGAGCAGCGTGCGCTGCGTTGGGCGGATGCGCTCCGGCAGCATGAGGCCGCGCGCGCCATTCGCGAAAAACTCCCCCACGACATCCGGCACGAACTGGCCATGGCGCAAACATGGACCGCGATCGGCGATTGCCGCTACATCGGCGTCGGCGCGAATGTCATCCCCAGGGAGATTCTGCTCGGCACCGCGCAGGAGGCCTATGAGGCCGCGCTGGCGACGCTGCGCGACTTGCGTCCGCCGCCCGAGCTTCGCAGCAAGTACCTTCAGGAGCTCGGCCGCGCGAATCAACGCCTGGGTGGGTTTTACACCGGTGGAGTGGTCCGCGACCACGCCCGCTCCCTCCGCCATCATGACGCCGCGTTGCGCGCCCTCGGCGAACGAGCCGCGCTCGAGCCGGACGATGCCGTGGCACGGCGGAACTATGCCGATCAGTTCGCGATGAAGGCCACTCTGCAGAACCGATCCGGGGACTGGGCCGGCGCTCTCGACTCGACGGCGCACGCACTGAAAACGTTCAAAACGCTCGCCGCAGATGATCCTGACAACGTCGAGGCGCAACACGATCTGGCCTTTGCGCACGGCGAGCAGGGCATCGCCCTGATGAGCCTCAAACGATTCGACGAGGCGCAAACCGCGTTGCGGGAAGCCATCTCCATCCGCGAGCGCCTCATCATGGCCGACCCGGAGAATCAGGAAGACCGCCGCGATCTCAAGCGCGTGCAGAGTCTCCTCTTCGAGATGGAGCAGATGAAGCGAGGGAAGTGATCTGTACTTTGCGCGAGAGTAGAATCCGCCGTCCTCGATGCCTATCCCTCCCCGTTACGTTTCCTCGTTCTCTTCTTCCACGCTCGGTACGATCGCGACGCACGCTGCACAGTTTCGGGTGAGCGACTCGCTGTTCTTTCGCGGCGCCTACACGGCCAATGTGACGGAGAACGAGCGGCGCAAGTTTGCGCCGGTGATCGTGTTCGATGCAGCGCGCGTGGTGTCGTCGCGTTGCACCTGCTCGGCGCGGATGCGGCCGGACGATCTCTGCCGGCATCTGGCGGTGGTCGTCGAACGCATGGCCGGCGACGATGGGATGCTGCCCTCCGAAAAATTCGAGCAGAGTGTCTGGCGGGCCATCGGCTTCGCATCGTTCAGCGATGGACGCGAGATGCAAGCAGCCGATGGCGATCCCCGCGAGCAGATGCTGCGGCGCTACGTTCTGACCGCGCAGGAGCAGGCGCTGCTCAGTCGCGGCTCCGGCTCTGCGCGCCTCCTCTTCGAGGCATCGCCGTGGTACCGCTGGAGCAAGCAACTGTTTCTCCGCGGACACACCGAGGATGCAAGGCTGGAACTGCGCGAAGGCGCAGTGGCGCTCGTGCTGGATCAAACCATCATGCTCCCTCCCGCCGCCGTGGAGCATGTCATCACCGCCGCTCCCGAGATCGTTATTGCCAGTGGTTTCGAGATCGCGCCGCAATCGCTGGCTCCTTCGCTGCGCATCGAGATCACGCGCGATCGGGCGTTGCGTTTCACGCCGGTGCTTCTCGCCGGCGGTTCGGTGCTCGATCGCGAGGCGCTGCCGAAGTTCGGGAAGTATTTTCTGGCCGGCAATCGCTTCGCCTCGCCCGCTGCTGCGTCGCCGATGTTCGTGGAAGCGGGTGACCGGCCGCAGGCGACTCTTTTTGAAGTTCGCTCGAGTGGCGGGCTGCCTTACGACCGCGTGACCGTGATTGCCGAGAACGACGTGTTCGCGTTCGTCGAGCGTCATCGACGCGAGCTCGCGGCGCTGCCCGAAGAATTGGCACCGGAGGAAGTACGCAATGCCAGGCCGGTACGTCTGGACGGGGAGGTCACGTTCGACTTCGCCGCTCCGCACAAAGCCCTTCTCGAAGTCGAGATCGCATTCGACGCCGGAGAAGAAACCATCTCCGCGGCGGACATCGCTCGCGCGCGTCGTGATGGCGTGCGCGCGCTCATCCGCGGGAGTCTCTGGATCGACGTCACCGATCCGCAGTTCGCCTGGCTCGACGACGCTACACTCGGACCGCACGGCCACGTCCTGGTCACGAAGCTCGAGCTTCTGCGCATTCGCGGCTCGCTCCGCGGGAAGGCCATCTTCCGCGGCGACGGATCGTGTGAGCGCATCTTCCGTCTGTTCGACGAAATCCAGACCGACGTCGATGCGCCTTCGCCGGCGGCCTTCGGCATCGATCTGTACGGCTATCAGCAGACCGGCTATCAATGGCTCTGGCTTCTGCAGCAGAACGGTTTCGGCGGGTTGCTCTGCGATGACATGGGCCTCGGCAAGACGCATCAGGCCATCGCCCTGATTCGCGCGTTGACGCACGTCGAGATGCAGAAATCAGCGGCGTCTGACGCCGCCGCTGTAGGACAGTCCGTGCTCATTGTCTGCCCGACCTCGGTGATCGATCACTGGCGCGAGAAGCTGGCGCGCTACATCCCCGACACGCCGGTCACGCTCACGACCTACGGACTGGTGCGGTCGCGCTTCGAGCAGTTCCGCGGCAAGCGTTTCGATCTCGTCGTGCTCGATGAAATGCAGACCATCAAGAACACCGACACGGCCACGCATCAGGCCTTGCGCGGGATCGAGAAGCGCATCGCCATCGGCCTCACCGGCACGCCGATCGAGAATCACGAAGGCGAGCTCCATGCGCTGCTCGACTTCGTGGTTCCCGGCTATCTGCCGAAGCATGTCGACGATCGCATGCTGCTGCAACGGCTGGTGCGACCGTTCGTGCTGCGGCGCACGAAAGCGCAGGTGCTGACCGAACTGCCGCCGAAGATCGTCGACAAGCGATACTGCGAGCTCACCGGCGATCAGCGCACGCTTTACCGCCGCGTTCTCGAATCGCGAGCCAGGCCGTTGCGCGCCAAGCTGCGCGCGGGCGAGGTGGTGTCGTATGTCCACATCTTCGCCGCGCTCAATTACCTCAAGCAGATCTGCAATCACCCGGCGTCCGCCTCCGGTGGCTTCGGCGATCCCAACGTTTCGTCCGGCAAGTGGGAGTTGTTCCTGGAACTGCTCGATGAGTGCATGTCCAGCGGATTGAAGGTGGTGGTCTTCAGCCAGTATCTGCAGATGCTCGGATTGATCGAGGAGCATCTCCAGCGTAACGACATCGGGTACGCGTCGATCAAGGGATCGACGCGCGAGCGCGGCGCTGAGACCACGCGATTCCGCGATGATCCCGACTGCCGCGTGTTCACCGCCAGCCTCCGCGCCGGCGGTCTGGGGATCGATCTCACCAGCGCATCGGTGGTCATTCACTACGACCGATGGTGGAATCAGGCGCGCGAGGACCAGGCCACCGATCGCGTTCACCGGCTGGGTCAGAGCAAGGGCGTCCAGGTCCTGAAGCTGATTTCGCGCAATACGATCGAAGAGAAGATTGACGCGTTGATCACGAGAAAGGGCCTTTTGGCCACCGAGATCGTCCAGACGGACGATCCGTCGCTCGTCAAGCAATTCACGCGCGATGAACTTGACGAATTATTGAGCGAATCGTGACGCAGCGCACAACCCCCTCGTTTCCCCTCTGATTAAAGTACGCGTCAATCTTAAGTTCCTGTCTAGCTGTCCGGCTCCTCGGGCGGCTGAACTAATCCGGAGGCGTAATGCGGAAGATCCTTGTCCCGGTATTGCTCCTGTTGATCGCATCCAGCGCATTCGCCGGCACGATCACCTCCCTCGACCCCTCTTCGATCAAGGTCAACAGCGGTGAGTACTTCATCACCGTCTACGGAACCAGCCCCGGCAATAAGCTGATCTTCGACGGTCCGGCCGGCCACTTCGAGCGTGACGTCAGCGCTACGTTCGCCGATCGCGTCGTCGGTTGGGTGCCTGAAGCCATCGTCGCCAAGTCGGGCACGCACTCGTTGAAAGTACGCGCTTCGAACGGCGTAGAGACGAACAGCCTCAACTTCACGGTCGTGGGCTTCAAGTTCTTCCCGCTGGCGATGCTCGTTCCTGACGTGCTGATCATCCAGCCCAAGACCCGGGAAGGCGCCACCGTGAAGTTCGATGTCTTTGCGGTCGGCGGCGAAGATCCGAATCCAGTGGTCGATTGCGACTACAGGTCGGGCGACTTCTTCAAGATGGGCATCACGCGCGTCCGCTGCGTCGCCACGAACAGCTTCAAAGAAAGCGCGGAAGCGGAGTTCGACATCAACGTGGCCGACCGTGTCGGTCCGATCGTGACGGTGCCGGACCTGATTCGCGTTTCCTCGCGCTCGAAAGAGGGTGCGGTCGTCGATTTCGACGCGAAGGCTAGCGACGAGATCTGGGGCGACATGCCCGTCGATTGTTCTCCGAAGTCGGGCTCGATGTTCCGCATCGGCGAAACCACAGTGGTCTGCACTTCCGCCGATCTCGACCTCAACATCGGCATCGGCTCGTTCGTCGTCGAGGTCGTAGGCGAGAAGGGCACACCCGAGCCGCTGACGCTGATCCTGCCGGCCGGCCTCCTCGTCGAAGCGAAAGACCCGCGCGGCGCCGAAGTGTCGTACGAAGTGACGGTGAAGGGTACGAAAGACCCGAACCCGACCATCAACTGCTCGCCGAAGAGCGGCTCGCTCTTCGCGCTCGGGACGACCACCGTTCTGTGCGATGCGCTCGACAGCGAAGGCGCTTGGGGTGAGGGCACCTTCGACGTGAACGTTCTCGACGTGAAAGCGCCGGACATCCGCTACGCCAAGGCCTCGCCGGACGTCATTCCGGAAGACGGCCGCCTGACGCCGGTCGTCATCGATACCGAGGCGGTGGATGATCTCGACCTCCAGCCGGTGTGCGCCATCATCGGCGTCACCGCCAACGAAGACATCGACGCCGGCGACGAAGAGAAGCCCGAGTACGACTACCAGGTCACCGACGCCCTCAAAGTCGAGCTTCGCGGCGAATCCTCCCACTCGACCCGCGTGTACAACGTTTGGGTCGGCTGCTCGGACTTCTTCGGCAACATGAGCCACACCAACGTTCAGATCGCCGTCTCGAAACACGCCGGCGCACAGGCAACCGCCCCCACCGGCCGCCGCCGCGCCGGCGGCAAGCCGTAACGCTCTCATTCCACGCATCACGCGAAAGGCCGGGCGCAAGCCCGGCCTTTCATTTATGCGACGGAAGCACACGCTCACCCAATTCGCGAAGGTTGGTCATGTGTGTCTCTCAACACGCGTGTATTCACCACAGGCCAGACCGGCGATTGCCGGACCACGGTTGACGAAACGGAGTTGAAAGCGCGGGCCAGACGGTGTAGCTCTGGCGTTGCTTGAAGACGCGTAGAGACCGATTTCTCTGTGGAGGTTCAAAACCCCGCACCACAGGCTGGCCCGCGCCGCATAGAGGTACCACCATTTGTTGCTCCGCACCAGCGGAAGCACGCGCAGCAGAGTCGACGAGACCCGCGGCGTACGCGTCTTCAAGACATTTTTTGAGGAGGCGGTATGGAGGTATTAGTCGATCGAGGTGCAGGGATAGATGTGCATAAGGATTCGGTGACCGTTT
>JALYJW010000070.1 GCA_030775085.1 Acidobacteriota bacterium
CGCGGCGATGAACGGTTTCGGCGCGCGGCGAATCTCGGAGATGGTGCTGTGGATGTATTCGAGGATTTCCTTGAAGGCCTCGCCGTAGGAACACTCCGCGCCGCGCAGAGTTGTTTCGTGCGCGTTCGCGGATGTCTTTCAGATCGGCGCCGCTGCAGAAAACGCCGCCGGTGCCGCGCAGGATGACGGCGCGGACGGATGCGTCGCGCGCCATTTGCAGGCCGGCTTTGCGGAGCTCGCGTGCGGTCTCGACGTCGAGGGAGTTGAAGCGCTCGCGGCGATCGATGGTGATCGTGCCGACCGCGTCGGTGATATCGATGACGATGTGCGTCATGCCACCGCCTCCATGACCACACGCTCGACGGCACCGGCGGCGAGTGCGCCCCAGGTGCTGCGCATCATCCATTCGCGTTGTGCGTACGCATAGGCGCGGACGATGTCGTGCTCGCCGCGTGCAACCGCTTCGTGGACGAACGGAGCAACGGGGAAGGCGTTGGTGCGCGCGAGGATCGGTCCTGCGTCGAGTTGCGGCGTGACGATGTGGACGCTGCTGCGCGTCTCGCGCTCCCCGGCGAGGATGGCGTCGCGCGTGGAGTGCAGCCCGGGATAGCGCGGGCCACCGTCCGCGTTGCGCAACGCGAGGTCGGCATCGTGAACGTTCAGGATGCGATCCGGAAACGCGGCGAGCAGCGGCTCGGTGATGACGTAGAGATAGCCGAGCAGAACGACCGCATCGACGTCATAGGGCAGCAGCATCGCCGCCGTCTCGGCATCGAAGGCCTTGCGATCGCGTCCTCGGAATGGTTGCCGGTGGAGCGCGCAAGCCACGTTGACGCGCTCGCTCAGCGCCTCGAGGCCGGGCGCGCGTTTCGAGCAGAGAACGGCCACGTTCAGCATATGCGCGGCAGCGGCTCGCCTTCCGGCTCGGCCAGCAGCCTCCTTCCGAATCCGGTATCGAGCACGATCGAGCCGGGACGCTCGGCTACGCACGTGCCGATGATGGCGGCGCGGCGGCCCAGCGGATGCGCGCGCAGTTTCGCGAGAACGCTTTCGGCTGCATCGGCGCGGACACCGATCAGCGCCTTCCCTTCATTCGCGACGTGCAGCGGATCGATGCCGAGGAGCTCGCCGACGGCGCGTACGGCAGACAGCACGGGAACGGCGCGCTCGTTGATGACGATGCCCACTTTGCTCTTCGAGGCCATCTCATGCAGCGCGCTGGAGACGCCACCGCGCGTCGGATCTTTCATCGCTGTAATTGCCGTGCTGTCTGCGGCATGTTCGAGAATCGAAGCGATCATCGAATTCATCGGCGCGACGTCGGAGACGAGATTGCCGTCGATCTCGATGCCGTGACGCGCGGCCATGACGGCCAGTCCATGCTCGCCGATCGAGCCGGTGACGATGATGCGGTCGCCAACGGAGAGGCCGTTGTCGCGGACCAGCGTGCGCGTAAGCCCGATGCCGCAGGTGTTGATGACGATGCCGTCGATCTCGCCGCGGCCCATGACCTTCGTGTCACCGGTAACCACGGGCGCGTGCGCTTCGCGGCAGGCGGCCACCATCGATTGCTGAATCGATTCGAGCGCCTCGAGGGCGAATCCTTCTTCGAGAATCACGCTGCAGGTCATTGCAAGCACGCGCGTCGCGCCCATCATGGCCAGATCGTTCACGGTGCCGCTGATGGAGAGGCGGCCGATGTCGCCGCCGGGAAAGAAGATCGGATGGATGACGTGCGAGTCGGTGGTGATGACCAGCCAGTCGTCGCCAATTTTCACGGCCGCGCCGTCGTCCATCGCGGAGATGCCGACGCCCTCAAAAGGTAACGTAGCGAAGTCGCGCACGAACAGTTTTTCGATGAGCGAGCGCATGGCCCGTCCGCCGCCGCCCTGTTTGAGCGAGACCCGTCCGGTGGGGAGCGGGAGCACAGTCATGCGGAGGCCTCCAGATCGGGGACGCCGCCGTAAAGGTGCCAGATCTTGCACGTCCCTTCGTTCGACACCATGCACGCGCCGATCGGGTTCTCGGGGACACACTCCTTGTTGAAGAGACGGCAGTCACGCGGATTGCGGATGCCGGCCATGATGTCGCCGCAGATGCATTGCCGCGCCAGTCCGGGCGGCGCGAAGTCCCAGAGCGACGGCAGGTCGATGGTGAAGCGCTTGCGCGCGTCGACGTGCGCGAATTCATCGCGCAGACGCAGATTGCCGTTCGGCACGTGTGCGATGCCACGCCAGCGTCCGCCGATCGGACGGAAGACGCGCCACAACTGTTCCTGCGCGGCGAGATTGCCTTCGAGCGTCACGCAGCGCGGGAACATGTTCACGACGCGCGGCGTCTTGGCGAGGATCAATTCCACGAGCTCGACCAGTCCCGCCAGAATGTCCATCGGCTCGAAGCCGGCGATGACCACCGGGACGCCGGTGCGCTTGACGAATGGCTCGAACACCGCCGAGCCTGTGATCGTGGCTGCATGTCCGGCGGCCAGGAATCCTTCGATGCGCGAGCCCGGCATCTCCGCGACGATCTCCATCACCGGCGGGATGTATTTGTGGCACGAGAGCACGGAAAAGTTCGGCGGCGGATTGTCGAGAATCACCGCGGCCGTGGCAACAGCAGTCGTTTCGAAGCCGGACGCGAAGAGGACGACTTCTTCGGTCGTGTTGCGGGCGATGTCCACGGCCTGTCTGGGACTGTAGATGATGTCGATCTTCGCGCCGTCCGCCTGCGCATCCGCGAGCGATTGCACGGTGCCGGGAACTTTGAGCATGTCGCCGTACGTGGCGATGCGCACTCCCTGTCGGGCCAGCAACACGGCTTCATCGACCTCGGGGACATCGGTCACGCACACCGGGCAACCCGGTCCCATGATCACGTCCAGCGCCTTCGGAAAGAGCGAGCGCAGTCCGAACTTGGCGATGGCCTGTTCGTGGCTGCCGCAGACATGCATGACGGCGACGGGCCGGTCGAGCTGCGTGACGAGCCGCAGCAGCGTCGCGGCCATCGAGCGCGCCAGCGCCGGATCGCGGAACTGCAGCGGGCTTTCGCTCATGATGCCCCTCGGATCTCGCCGCGCACGTCGCTGGTCATGAGGTCGTCCGAGTCTTCGTCATCGCCGAGGAGCGTTTCGTACAGCGCCAGCGTCTCTTCGACCGCCTCGGGTGGAATGCGCCGGATGGCGAATCCGACGTGATTGAGGATGTAATCGCCCGGCGCCACCGGCTCATCGACGATGGCCAGACTGACGTCCTTGCGCACGCCCCAGAAATCGACGGTGGCAGTGAATTCACGCACTTCAATCACGCGGCCCGGGACGCCTAAACACATGGGATGACCTCCGTTGACGGTCGATGTATCCCCCGTCCGCGCAGGAAGAAGGTTCCGCGTGCGTAGCACGCCAAAAGGAAATAGCCCCCGGCTCAGCCGGGGGAACGAGGGGGTGGTTTTTGTCAGCCCGCGTAGCGGGCGGCAGGGAACTCTGTCGCCCGCTACGCGGGCTCAAAATGGACGACATCTGAGTCACCCGGCTGAAGCCGGGTGCTATGGATCTGCCGCCCGCTACGCGGGCAGCGTTCGAGTTCTCGTCCCTCTCTCCGCGCGGCGCGCTTTGGAGTGCGGTGGCCGCAGCCGCCGCTTTGGGAGTGCGGTGGCCTCGCTTCGTCGCGCTCACACACATGCGAGCGCCTCCTCTTCGACGACGACGACACCCGCGCGCAGCTTCGCGTCCGCAACGAACGCCTGCCCGAGGGCGATGCCGCCGTCGCCGGGGGGAACGTTGCGATTCATGAAAACGCGCGCATCCGGCCGCAGCGCATCGAGGATCGATTCGGCGAGACGAGCGTTCTGGAAACAACCGCCGCTGAGCACGACCGGCAGATCGCCGTGGATGGCCAACGCGGCGCGCGCGATCTCCACCGTGGTGGCGGCGAGCGTGTTGTGGAAACGGGCGGAGATCGTTGCGGCGGAGCGGCCGGCCAGCAGATCGTCGATGACCCCATGCACGATCGTGCGCGGATCGATCTCCCACGGCGCGGCGCCGTCGCGGATGACGATCGGATAGCGCCCATGTTCCGCATCGCCTGCGACTATGTTCCAGCGGAAGGCCACTTCGCCTTCGTAACGCGCCACCGGCATGCCGAGGACGATCGCGCCGATCGCGTCGAAATAACGCCCCACGCCGCGCGCGGGTGTGGTGTTGAAATTACGCGCGATCATGCGGCGCACGGCCGCGATGTCGTTGTGTGGAAGATCGCGAAAGAGCGGGATGGACTGCAGCGGCGGCTCGCCATCGTAGGCATCGTCGAGCAACGCCAGCGCAGCGCGCCATGGTTGACGAATGGCCTGATCGCCGCCTGCCAGTGCGATCGGCCGGAACGTCGCGAAGCGCGTGAAGTCCTCGTAGCCGGCGATCAGGATCTCGCCGCCCCACGACGTCCCGTCGGTGCCGAAGCCGGTGCCGTCATAGGCGATGCCGATCACGGGCCCGTCGAGCTGATGCTCGGCCATTACGCTGACGATGTGCGCGTGATGGTGCTGCACGCCGATCGTGAGCATCCCTTCCTGCGCTTGCGCGTAGCGCGTTGAGAAATAGTCGGGATGGAGATCGTGCGCGACGACGCGCGGATCGGCGCCGATGAATTCCTTCATGCGCTCGATGGCGGTTTCGTACGCGTGCAGCGTGGCAACGCTTTCCAGATCGCCGATGTGCGGCCCGAGGAATGCGCTGTGGCCGCTGGCGATGCAGAACGTGTTTTTCAAATGCGCGCCGCAGGCGAGGATCGGCTCGGTGAATTCATGCGCCGTTTCGATGGAGCGTGGCACGAAGCCGCGCGCGCGGCGGAGGACCACCGGCGCACCGCTGATGACGCGGACCACCGAGTCGTCGGCGCGCGTCACGATCTCGCGGTTGTGGAGGAGGAAGACATCGGCGATGTCGCTGAGCTGCGCGAGGGCGTCGTCATTGGTGGTGACCATCGGCTCGTCCGAGACGTTGCCTGAGGTCATGACGAGCGGCACGCCGGCGTCCTGCATGAGGATGTGGTGGAGTGGTGTGTAGGGGAGAAAGAGCCCGACCAGCGGCAGCTCGTCGCTCGTGTCGCGCTTTCTGGCAAGAACGATGGGACGTTCGATGGAGAGGAGTTGTTCGCGCTCGTCGCCGGTCAGAAACGCGAGCTTCTCCGCCTCGGCGATATCGCGGACCATGACGGCGAACGGCTTGGTCTCGCGATGCTTCCGCTCGCGCAACCGATGAACCGCGCGCGGCGAAGTGGCATCGCAGGCCAGATGAAAACCGCCCAGCCCCTTGAGCGCCACGATCAGGCCGGCGTGGATGGCGCGGGCCGCGAAGTGAATCGGATCGCGCGTGGCGATCTCCTCGCCTTGCGGAGAAACGGCCGTGATGCGCGGCCCGCAGACCGGACAAGCATTCGGTTGCGCGTGGAAGCGACGATCGAGCGGCGAGTCGTACTCGCGCCGGCAGCGCTCGCACATCGTGAACGACGCCATCGACGTTTGCGCGCGGTCATACGGCGCGCCGCGCACGATCGAGTAGCGCGGCCCGCAGTTCGTGCAGTTCGTGAACGGATAGCGATAGCGACGATCGGTGCGATCGAACAGCTCGCGCAGACAGTCATCGCACGTGGCCAGATCGGCAGGGATGGAGACGCGATGCTCGCCGGACGCGACGCTCTCCTCGATGGCAAACGTCGTCGTGTTTTCGTGAGCCACCTCGGTACTTGCCACCGACGTCACACGCGCCGCGGGAGGAGCCTCGGTCCGGAGCGCCGCGATGAAAAGCTGCAGCGCGTCATCGGAACCATGCGCCTCGATCGACACCCCCCGCGAGTGATTCCACACCCGACCGCCGACGCCGATTCTCTGCGCCAGTTGATAGACCCAAGGCCGGTACCCGACACCCTGCACCGTCCCACGAATCTCAATGTGAAGTCCGCCTCGCGCCATGCCGTCAAGGTAAGCAGAGCAGGAACATCGAGGCATGCCCACCAACACACGGGGAGGTGATGATGATCACTCCGCGCACGAAAGCGGTGAGCCGCGGAGCGTGCGTGAAGGTCTCAGCCGCGGAGCGGCGCGAGAATGTAGCCTAGGGCGCCAGCCCTGGGAAAGCCGCGGAGCGGCGCAAGAATGTAGCCCAGGGCGCCAGCCCTGGGAAACAAAGCGACCCCATTTCGAGCCGCGGAGCGGCGAAAGAAGAGAGCGGTTGACTGTGCATGTTGTGCGACGATCCGCACATGGCCACCAACCTTGCGATCTATCCGGAGGGAACGTGACGCCGGTGATCTACGCGTTGGCAAGCGCGGCCCGGAAATCGCGCACGGCCTTCGTCAGCGTGTCACGGTCGAGCATCGAGGCCAGGAGCTCGAGGTCGAGGTCGGGAAAGAGCCGGCTGCGCTCCGCCGGCACGAGCTTCTTTTCGCTCAGGACATAGATCTCGATGATGCCCTTGCGCCAGTACCACACCTCTTCGACGCCGAGCTTTTCATAGATCGCCAGCTTGTCGATGCCGCCGTGCGTCCATTCGACCTCGATGGCGAGGTGCGGCCGCTCCCGATCTTCCGTGTCGAAGATGTAGCACTCGTCGGGCTCCGCTCCCCGTCGTTTCGCTTTCTTCTTGATCGTCCAACTGCCGGCCGCTTCGAGCTCGATTCCGCGATCGGTACACCATGCCTCGAGCAGGCGTCCGATGCGGGACTTGATGACTTCGTGATCCCGGGAAGGACTCATGATCTCGACTTCCCCCTCGAGGTAGCTGATCCGGGGAGCGGAGTGATCGCCGCGCATGGCGAGGAGGCGTTCGTAGTCTTCCCACGAAACATCGTGCAGAACGACGATCGAATCGGCGTTCGTCGTGCCGGTGCGTTTGCGTAGAGCCGCGGCGATCGACATGACCGAAAGTATATCGCCGCGTAGAAGCGCGCGGTGCTCGTGACGTCAACCCCTCACCGCGTGCATCGCTCGACTCTCGTCCGCATCCGGGAGTAGGCTCGCCGCGATGCAACTCGAGATCGCCGAACGCCTGCGGACGATTGCGCCACCCGGCTCCTTCGCCGTCCAGCGCTCCGCGCCGGCCGAGGCACTCCGCATGGACGTGGAAGGCGTGGGCGCGCTCGATCTGCCTATCGCGCCGCGGACCGTGTCGCGTCTCCGTGACGTGGCGAAGCCGGCGCGCTACGGACTGCGCGACCGCACCGTATACGACACGACCGTTCGCGACAGCCGGGAGATCGCCAGGAGCCGGATCCGCATCGACCAGCGCCGCTGGAACGCGACCCTGATTCCGCTGCTGGACGAGATTCGCGCCGGCCTCGGCCTGGCCGAGGGCGTCGTGCTGAAGGCGGAGTTGCACAACATGCTGCTCTACGAGCGCGGGCAATTCTTCAAGTCGCACCAGGACTCGGAGAAAGCCGGCGGCATGATCGGGACGCTGGTGGTCACGCTTCCGTCTTCGTTTCGCGGCGGGGAGATGACGGTCGAGCAGCACGGCGAAGTCATGGCCTTCCGCGGCAGCCGCAGCGACCTGCAACTCGTCGCCTTCTACGCCGACTGCCGGCACGAGGTGCAACGCGTGACCAGCGGATCGCGCGTGGTGTTGACGTACAACCTGCTGACGGAAGGCGTCGCCACGGCGATGCCGCCGCAGGTCGAGGCGCCTGCGCTCGATGCCCTCACCGGCGCGTTGCAGCGCCACTTCGAGACGCCGCTGGCCGGCAGGTTCGGGGGCGAGGCCGCGTCGCCCGACCGCCTCGTCTACCTGCTCGACCACGAATACACCGCGCGCGGGCTCCGATGGCATCTCCTCAAGGGCGCGGACGCGGCTCGCGCATCGGCGCTGCGAACGGCGGCCGGGCGCCTCGACTGCGAGGTCTTTCTCGCACAGGCGGACGTTCACGAAACATGGCAATGCGAGAGCGATCCGGATGATTGGTATCCCTCCCGTAGCCGCTCGTGGCGCGATTCCTGGGATGACTTCGACGACGACGATCCCGGCGACGGCGGTGGAGACGACGTGGACGCCATCCTGACGGACCTCATCGACAGCGACATCGAGCTGCGCAACTGGGTTGCCTCAGGGTCGAAGAAGCCTGCCGCGATCTCGTCGGCGGTCCGCGACGAGGAGCTCTGCTACACCCGTCCCTCGGCGGACATGAGCCCGTTCCAAAGCGAACACACCGGCTTCATGGGGAACTGGGGCAACACGCTGGACCGGTGGTATCACCGCGCCGCCATCGTGATGTGGCCGCGCGAGCGAACGTTCGTCATCCGTGCGCGCGCCTCGGCTTCGTGGGCGTTGAACGAGGTAGTCCTGACGCTGCAGCGCGGAGATCAGGAAGACGCGCGGCGAAAGGTCGAGAGCCTTCTTCCGTTCTGGAGTCACACCGCCCGCTTCACGCCCGAGCCCATCATCCACGACGCACTGCGGGCGGCGGCGGGCGTCGCGGATCCGATCCTCGCATCGCGACTCCTCAGCTCTCTTTCGCTCGAAACGGTCGATCCCGAAGCGGCATCGCTCTTCGAACCGCTCCTCCGGCAATTCGGTCTGCAATGGAGCGAGGACGTGCTGTCCGCGCTCGCGGTCGCGCAAGGCGAGGCGCATCGGAAATGGCTGGCCATGCTTCCGCGCATTTGCGAGGAGCTCGCCGAGGCCGGCGAAGCCGGATGGTCGCTCGCGCGGTGGCTCGCCGTCCGGCAGTGGGAGTGGATCGAAGGCGAGCTGCGCAAAAGCGGACGCCGATCCGTCACCGTCCCGTGCGAGCGCGGCGCTGAGCGAGCTCCTTCCGCCACTGCTGAACGTCCTGCAGACCACGCTTGCCATCGGCGCATTCGACGTGCAGGAATCGATCGTCCGGCAACTCGCCGCGACGCGCACGGAACGCCGAATGGACTTTCTCACGACGCTCCTCCGCGCGGCATCGAGCGGCGACGCGGACCTCCGCCTCGCGCTCGTCCCTCTTCACGAGCTCTGTGTGGAATCGCTCACCGCGCGGCTGAGCGCACCGCCGCGGGAGCCCGGAGACTGGTCCATCCCCGCGGAGCTCGGCTGTCGCTGCGACCGATGCACGAAGCTCCATGCGTTCCTGATCGCGCGCGAACGCGCCGTCCTGGAGTGGCCGCTCGCGAAAGAGCACCGCACGCACGTCCATCAGATGATCGAACGGCACGAACTGCCGCTCGATCATCGCACGCGCCGGACCGGCCGCCCGTACACGCTCGTGCTCACGAAGCGGGACGCCCTCTTCGCGCAGGACGCGGCGCGGCGGAAGCGGTGGACGGAGGATCTCGCGTGGGTGGCGGGCGCGCTACGGCGCGATGCAGCGAGGTCGCGACGAGAATGATGTCGTCGCGGTTACCCGCACGCCGAGCGCTCACGCGCTCACGAGGTAGATCCGCTCCAGATCGGCGAACTGCGTTCGCGTCGTGCACAGCTTCCGATCCCGCCGTCGTTCGCGCGGCTCAATGTCGTCGAGCGTGCGCCACAGTTCCGACACCTGCTGCGTTCCCACGGCGTCACCGCCACCTTCATCACGCCGTCGAGCCGCCCGCCGAAGACGCGGTAGGCTCGGTTGATGTCCGCGAGCCTGAGCGATGCGTGATCAGCGGACGTCGGCCAGACCGGCGAATGCGCCGTACGGGATCTCCATCTGCCGGAGTAGACGCCGAGGCTGGAAGAGCGTGCCGCCTGGACGCAGGACGCGCAAGGCGTTTTCGAACGTCGGCTGCGTCCCGAGCGCCACGATCGCCACATCGCCCCCGCCGCCGGTGAGACGACGGATCTCGGAGACGACATCGACCTTGTTGTTAATCGAGCACACGTCGACGCCCATCTTCTTTGCCATGGCGAGACGCGCGTCGTCGCCATCCGCCAGCGGCGACGTGTGCCACGCGTCACCGCTGGCGGCATCGGATTAGTATTAGTCAGTTAAGCGAGATCCGCCGCGAAATCTGGGATCGGCACCTGCGTTGAGAGTCGTTTCTCTCCACTATCCGGCAGCACCCGAGCGCTTATCTTTGCAACGTGTTCTACTCCTATTCTCTGCGAGGTGTGATGAAGGTCTTCGCGAAATCTAGAATGACTCCCAGAATCACCGCCTGATCGTATTCGAATCCGTCTTTTTCACCCGACACGTACTTGATGATCGGCGTAAATTTTTCCGACAGTTGCGGGAATCCAACGCCAACGTCGATCTTGCCTCCGAACTCTTTCTCGCCTTCTAAGGCATAGGTTCCTGAGATATTCGCTACCAAGCGAAGCGGAAATCTCACCCCTACCACGTTGTCAGCTTCGAACGTCGCAGTGACTTTGCCGGCGTCGATGTTCTCTGGCAGATTGGCATCCCCGTCCGTTCGTACAGGGTGGTAGTAGCCGAATGTAAAGCGTGGCGGTACTTGCAACGGCGGGCCGGGTTTGATCTTGCAATCGGGGAACTTCGCTCGTTCGGCGGCCGTAAGGCCGAGACAAGGATCGAATACTTTGCACTCCTCACGACCATTGCGCTCCTCTGGCGCCAGATCGCGGCACGTGACGATTGCCGCGCATTCTGGGTGGTTCGCGAGGTCGTCCTTCGTGAGTGTGTAGCAGAAAAAGGGCGATACTTCTAGCTCGTCGCTGACTTGGTCGATCGCCCACTTGCTCCAGGCTAAAGGCACATATTCCACAACAGCGCCGGCGAGCAATTGATTGACCTTTTGGACTGCATCATCCTTCTCGAACTCGCCATTCTTGCCAAGGATACGGACGAATCCAGAGAAGCGCGGGTAACCGTCGTTCAATTCAACTAGGCCAAGTCCACCTGAGAACTCGACTTGATCAGGCTTGTCCGGGTTGCTAGTCCACGCACCGTCGAGTCCGTATGTAACGCCGCTTGTGAACCTCCCGATACGGCGTCCAATCGGCGCAACATAGTTACCTTTCGCAGTAGCACCGACACCTTGGTCTTGGTAGCCGACTACGAGCTTGACCGGATCCTCCAGTAGCGTTTTTTTGAGCTGATCCTCGAGCGACTCTTGTACATCCCCCAGCGTAGGCACTTGGGCAAGGACGCTCGTCGCGAGAGTTGTCAGGAGGAGTACCGTGAATACGCTTCGACTTCTCATGCTGGCGCTCCGCCCTGATTATCCGGCGTTGGCCCGTCCCCGGCCTCCAGGAGAACTGCGTAAGATTCGACGTGTTCAGCGAACTGCGCCTGCGGTGATCCACCCTGAAGTTTCGAATACACGAGGCCGATGAGATCTTCAATGAAAGCACAGCTTCCGACTTCAGACGCGAAAACGGTCTTCCACCCATAGCCGTGCTGCCCCGGAGTGTTGGAGTCGTTCAGTTTCGCGACGACGACTATCTGAACGTGCGGCTTGGATGTCCATTGGTCGATAGGCGTTCGCGGTCGCGGGATCTTTCCACCGAAGAGATCCGACACCATCATCAGCGCCACACGCATTCGCTGCGGGTCTATTGGTGGAGGCGCGACCATTTCAGCACTGACGGGACTAGGCATAACTTGTTCCTCCTATGACGATTGATTTCACCGGCTTGCACAACGCTGACGTGTAGTCGGTCGTACGTAGGAGTGACAAAGATTTTGCATTCCCCCGCGGGCGGTTCACGTTCCTAGCGTGTCGACGCACGTCACGGCGTGAAATCATGCGGATACAGAGGCGGTCAGCCGGACTCGCACAAATCCCGGCTGGGCCGCGCATGGATACCAAGACGACCATGGAGGAGCTGAAGATCGCGAGCTGAGAACGGGGGCCCGGTCCGGCGGCGGTTGTTGCTCCCCGCCGGCACACTCTCGGGGCGACGCGTGTCCTCGCAGGCGGCGGAGCCGATCAGTCTGTGCGGCCCGACGCAACGGCAGCCCGGGGACATGAGCATGTTCTCTGGTGGCTTCTGACGATGCGGCCTGGCACGCGCGCTTCCACCTCGTTCATTCGGGTCCGGGAAATGGCTCGTTCGGGCCCTCCAACCTATGCAGGAGTCGTACGGGGAGCCTGGTGCGACAGAAGGTGAGGTGAACACATGCGACGACGTGCGGTTCGAACGAGTTCGTTGCTCCTTTTCTGCTTCGCAGCTTTAATATTCGTGAGCTGCAACGGCGACAGTCCCACAGAGCCGATCAATTGCGTTGGTCAAACGGCCGTGCTGGCGAATGATCCCGCGTACGTCGCGAGAACCGAGCCACTCACGTCTGCTCCCGGCCGGCTCATGAAGAACTGCGGCATCAATCCGAGGTACTGCTATTACTTGGGCGATGTACGTGTGTACACGCTGGGAAGTGACACAGCACTAGACGGTTTCGTAAACCAGCAGGTGTTAATCGTGGGGAAGGCAGTGTTCCCTGCCGAAGGTCCTGGCGAACTCTGGGCCGGAACCGTATGTCGCATCGCATTCTAGATCCGCGTACGCGCCGCTCGCGAACTCAGGCCGCTTACGTTCGCGAGCACAAGCTTCCCGGGCTCGCCGGAGACCACGACGCGGCTGCCGCGCGTCAGGCCGTACTGCTCGAGCCAGCGGCCGGAGATGCGCAGGTAGGGTACTGGCGTCTCGCCGATCCGGGCGCGCTGACTTGCGCGGAACAGGGTCGTGATGCTCAGTTCTCGCGGGCCGCCGTTGCCGCCGCGACGGGAGGCGGGGGGTAGTGGATGGCGTTTCGGTCGGTTCGGCCTTTCGTCTCATGGTTCCGCTTCGTCCCTCAGTGGATCACCGCATCGACGTCCGCCGCCGTCACGCGACGCGCGGCGACGCTGAACATCGCCGCCTCCGTCTTCCGTCCTGCGTCATCGGATCGTCTCGGCGTCCGGTCACGCGTCTCGTCTTCGATGCGGCCTGCTTCGCGCCCGGCGCGCCGGCCGCTCCGCCGCTGCGCGGCGAGGTGACGAGTGGAATCTCCGGCCAGGCCAGCGCCTCCGCGAATCCGGGCACCTCCTGCGACAGCCACTCGGAATGCACGGACACGAGGTCGCGCAACTCGCGTGCGAGGACGGCGCTGACGGTCTCGCAGTCGAGGGCCGCAAGCCGCTCCAGCGCCACGACTTCCATGCGCGGGATGCGCACCTCCAACTCGGTGAGCCGCAGCAGCTCCGGCAGCGCCTCGGCCAACTCCGCGCCGAGGGCCTCCTCGACCACCTCCTGCGACCAGAAATCCATCCCGAACGAAACCAGCTCCGCCCACGGCAGGACCAGCCCCTCGTCGGTCTCGATCCCCTCCACCTCGCCCGATTCCATCCACCCGCGCAGATCGCGCCAGTCCATCTCCAGCAGCGTCGCCGCTTCGCCGATGGCGTAGGTGGGTTTCGGGTGGAGGAAGAGGGTGCGGATGTTGGTGGGGGTGGTGGTCATGGTCTCCGATCTCCTTGTTCTCTCCATTTCGTGACGTCCAGCAGCTTCCGGGACGATTCTCGGCGGCATGTTCCTGTCTATGGTCAGGTGGAGTTTAATCCTGACCATGGGTAGGGTGTCAAGCGTGTCCCGAAGGAAGTCACGAAGCAAAGAAGGGATGAAGTTCGGCGAGACCGTTCGCCGGCTTCGGAAGGAACGCGCCCTCAGTCAGGAGGCACTCGCCGAGCGTGCAGGGATGAATGCGGACTTTGTCGGCTTCATTGAACGCGGGGAGAACGTCCCGACGCTGACGACGATCCTTCAACTCGCCCGTGCGTTCGGTGTCCAGCCGTCAGTCATCATCGAAGATTTCGACGAGTGATCTGTTACGCCCCAAGCAGACGCGGCCGCCTGCGACTCGGGTCGCGATGTCCGGCCATGTAACTCGAGCAGCTAGGAGGAGAAGCCGTCGCTTCTGGCCTACAATCGCTCGCATGAGCATGCCCGCACCGTCCGAGCGACAACAGTGGCTCGCGGAATTCGAAGCGGCGGCGCGGCGTCCGTTGCCCCTGCGGATGCGGTACGCCTTCATCCGCACGTACAAGCCGGTTCTCGACGATGCTCCGTTCCGCGCTTTTGAGACCATGGCCGATTACCGCGCATGGTGCGAAACGCATCTCCCGGAGTGGCTGGGCTACGGGAGATGAATGCCTGGCGCGTTCGAGTATCGGCAGGCCGAAGAGATCCGTGACGTCTTCGCCGTTCATGGCGTTCGCTACCTCTTCATCGGCAAATCGGAGCGATCCTGCTGGGCTTTCCGGATACCACGCAGGATGCCGATCTCTTCGTCGACAAGTCGCCCGCGAACTGCTCCGCGCTGGTGGCTGGCCTCCGCGCGCTCGGCTTCGCGTTGACGGAGGCCGAGGCCGCGGAGATTTTGCGGGGCAAGGATTTCGTGCAGTTGAAGAACGGCCCCTTCGACCTCGATCTCGTGTTCGCGCCCGACGGCATCGAGTCCTTCGAGAACGCCTGGATGCGTCATGTCGACGTGGAGGGTTTCCCGGTCTGCCATCCGGACGACATCATCGGCAGCAAGCTCGCCGCGAATCGCGCCAAAGACCGCGAGTCCCTGCCTCGGCTCCAGGCCTTCCGCGACTATTGGCTGAGCCGCCGGTGAAAAGTGCGTGCTTCGTGCCGATCCGGCTCATGGCAGCATGCTCCGCAGCAGCGCCGCCAGGCCGTCGGTGAAGCGCGCGACGGCCTCGCGGCTCGGCATCGGCACCGCGAGAAACGTCGAGCCGTCGGCGTCCTGCCGAGCCTCGATCCTGCGCATTGTCGACTTGCCGCCGTTGCCGCCCGAATCGCTCTCCGCCGGAAGCGCGGCCTCGAGCTGACGGAGGAATCCGACTCCGCTCTCGAGCAGCCGAGTCAACGGATCGACAAGCGGCTCTGACAGCGGCTCTGCACGCGCCGGCGCACCGGCTTCCGGAACGCTGGGCTCCGACACGCCGGCATCCGCGGGTGTCTCCGCCGGAACCGGCACCGCCTGAATCTCCGCCGTGACTCGCTCGATGCTCTCCATGAAGCGGTCGAGACGTCCTTTGCCGAGAAAGACCTCCGTCTCTCCGCCATCGAGCACTCCGGCGAAGAGCGATTTCTTGAAGCGCAACACGGACAGCATCCCCTGCTCGATCGTCCCCTCGGCGACGAAGTTGACGACGCGCACGGGGGCGCGCTGGCCGATCCGGTGTACGCGTCCGATGCGCTGTTCGAGCACGGCCGGGTTCCACGGCAGGTCGACGTTGATCACGACGCTCGCGTGCTGAAGGTTGAGGCCGACTCCGCCGGCGTCGGTGGAGAGAAAGATCCGGCACTCCGGATCGTCGCGAAAACGGTCGACCAGCTTTGCGCGCGCGTGGCTGTCGATGCCGCCGTGGAACAGGACGTGTCCCCATCCGGCGGCGGCGATCCGTTTGGCGAGGATCTCGTGCATGCGCAGCCATTGGCTGAAGATGACGACCTTCGTCCCGGGATCCTCGAAGATCTCGCCGAGGAGGGTGAGGATCTCGCCGGCTTTGGTGCCGTGATCCGATTTTTCGTCGAGCAGATACGAGCTGTCGCACGACATGCGCATCCGCTGCAGCGCGATCATCAGCCGGCGCTGATCGCGCTCGGACAGGTGGCGGGATCTGCGCCACCTGGCCGCGATGCGGGCCACGATCTCCTCGTTCTCGCGGTGATGCACGAACTGCTCGCGCGTCATGGGCACGAAGAACGTCTTCTCCAGCCGCTCCGGGAGCTGGGCCATCACCTCGCGTTTGCGCCGCCGGATGAGGACAGGCGCGAGCGTCGTGCCGAGGCGGTCGAGGTCGCGATAGCCGACCACGCGGCCGTTCTCGTCGCGCATCTGATGCGCGTCGAGCAGGCGGAACGTCGGGCCGAGGCGGAAGGGATCGATGAACTCGACGATCGAGACGAGCTCCTCGATCCGGTTCTCCAGAGGCGTGCCGGTGAGCACCATCGCGTAGGGCGAGGCGAGCTGCTTCACGCTGCGCGCGGTCCGCGTCGACCAGTTCTTGATCCGCTGCGCCTCGTCGAGAATGATCAGGTCGGGAGACCAGCGGGCGATGAGATCCAGGTCGATGTGGACCGTGTCGTAGTTCGTGATCTTGAAAAATTCGTCCGTCGCGTAGGCCGCGGCGCGTGCGGGCCGCAGCCCTTCGATCACCCGCGCCGGGCGTTTCGAGAACGACGCGATCTCGCGCTGCCATTGATGTTTGAGCGACGTCGGGCAGACCACGAGCACCCGCTCCACGTCGAGGAAGCCGGCCATGATCTCGGCCGCGGCGATGGCCTGAGCGGTCTTGCCGAGTCCCATCTCGTCGCCGATCAGCGAGCGGCCGGCGCGGGCCGCGAACAGCGCTCCTTCCTTCTGATAGTCGTACAGACGTACGGCCAGCAGACGGTCGAAACGGCGGCTGCGAATCCCGTCCGGGAAGGCCTCGGCGATCGCGTCTGTCCGCCGCGCTGCATCGCGAACTTCGGTGACGAAGGGAAGCACGTCGTCGTAGATGCGCAGTTCGGGATCGATTTCTTTCGCAGCGGTGACGAAGCGATCGAACCGCGCGAATCCGTCCGCCGTCAGCCGGCCGGCCTTGTCGAAGTGGCGCGTCACCAGGCGCCGCAATGCCTTCGGACAGTCGCCGCTGGCGCGAAACAATACGTGGCGCTGCGGGCCGTACTCGACGCTGATGCTGCTGTATGGCGGCTCATAGCCCGCGAGAAACGCGCGCTTCGCTCCGCGCCGCGCCAGGAGCGTGGCCAGCGTGAACTCGATGTGCTTGCACGTGCCGAGGTGGTTGGTCCGGAAATCGGGGCAGGAACAGTAGTTCCGTCCCGGCTCGGCGCTGCGGATGGCCACGCGATGCACGCTGCCGCGCGCCGGGTTCGTCACGCGATAGTCGGAGAAGATCGGATGCTCGCCGATGTTCTCGATGCGAAACGGCTGCTCGCTGGCGAACTGTTTTCGCAGCCGCCGCTGCCACTCCTCGAGCGACATCTCATCCGGCCGGTGAAGCCGCGAAACGCGGGGCTCCGCGTCCTCCTGTCTACGACGATTGCGGGAGGTTGCCGTTCGTTTCATCTCCGGATGATTTACTGCCTCAGCGCAGCCCGCAGCTTCCGGACCGCCTCAGTCTGTGTCTCGCAATCGAGAAATCCCGCGATGAACGACGGGGAGAGGCCGGGAATCACCACGCTTTGCAGGATCGCGACATAGTTGCCGCCGCGCAGCTCGTACGCTTTGAGCTCGCCCTTTTTCCAGATCCAGACCTCTTTCACGCCGAGACCGCGATAGACATCCAACTTGTCGATCCCGCCGTGAGTCCACATCACTTCCACGGCAAGATCAGGAGAGTCTTTCGGTGCGCCGATCGCATAGCACTCGTCCGGCTCGATCCCGCGCAGTTTTGGAGCGTTGCGCATGGTCATTGACTTGTAGCCCTCGAAAACGAATCCCTTCTCGTCGGCGTAGGCCTCGAGCAGACGAGCAATTCGTTTGGACAGCATTTCATGGCTCTGTGATGGACTCATGATCTCGAGCTGCCCCTCCAGGTAGGTCACGCGCACTCCGGCGCTGTCGCCGCGAATCGCCAGGAAGGTTTCGTACTGCCACCAGTCGATGCCGCCGAGAATCACCCGCTGATCGGGGTCATGCAACCGATCCTGAGGCGCAAGAATGGGCGCGGTGGACATGAATCGACTATAGCACCGCGCCAGTGACTCAGTCGCCGCCCTCCGCCGGTGTTTTTGTCAGCCAGATGCTCAACCCGCTGCCTCTGAAATTCGGAGGAGGATCGTTGCCGTATCGTCGCGTCGCGTTGCGGGTGATTCAAGAAACGCATAGGTTCCAAGCAGCCTTTTCGTAGCGCATGCGATGAAAATTGGAACCGCGATCCGAGTATCGATCTGAAGAATACGTGGCATCATCGCATTCGATCAGTAACCTATGCGTGTCTATGGCGATCAAGCCTCGCGAAGAGATGCTTGCGCTCGCGCGCGCGATCCATCGGCGCATGCGCGAATGGGAGGCCGTCAACGCGGCCACGTTCAAGATCGACAACGCCATGTCGAGGATCCTCGAGAACGATCCGGACTACGAGCCCTACCGTCCGCGGGCCACGCAGAAGCAGCGCGGGCCGGCGGTCGACCCGAGCGTCTTCACGGTCAAACGCATCGCAGAGCGCCTCGACACGACCGTGAGCGATCTCCTCGGAGAGACGACGCTCGACATCACGGTCAGCGATCGACGGCGGATTCGCGACTGGATCGAGTTCCTGCGCAAGCGACTCCTGCTCGATTCGCTCGAGGAAACCGTTCCGCAGGGGACGGAGTATCGTTTCCCGATCCGGCCGGAGCGCTTCATCGAGCGCGAATATGACTATCCGCAGGCGCTGCACGCGTGGGTTGTGCCGGACATGCCTGCCGCGGCGGGAAAGGCGGGCGTCGAAGAAGACCGGCCGCTGCTGACGACGGAAGTTCTGCACTCCATCCGCGACATCCGCAACGGCGCGCTCCAGGTGATTCGCGTGATTGGGGATTCGATGTCCGATCTACTCCTCGACGGTTACAAAGTTCTCGTCGACACACGACTGCAGACACCGAGGGAGCGTGACGTCGTCGCCGTCTACATCCGCGCCGAAGGCGGCATGCTCGGCTACTGGCACGAGGAGGACAAAGGACGCGTCGTGCTCGAAAAACACAACGCCGACTACGCGCCCGTCCGGCTCGGCCATCGCAGCGAGTGGTTTCTCGTCGGGACGATCACCAAGATCGTCGAAGCGCCATTGCCGCGGCGCTGAGTCCCCTCCGCTCTGTTGGCGTCGATCCGCTGCGGCCAGATGAAAGTCGATCTGCTGTCTGCCAACGCGTGTCTTCGTCGAGCTGGATGGAGCGCAACATCTCGCCGATGCCGTCGCCGACCGGCGAGACCGGCACAAGGATCTGTTCTCGCCAAAGTCATCCCTCAATTCCCTTGCGCAACCGATCCATGTCTCTTCCCAGCGTCCGTGTTGCAGCAAAGAGGACCAGCGCCAGGATGAGGCAGAGCAGCGGGATGAGGAACATCGCCGAGTGCAGTCCCGCTCCGCGGAATGGCTCCAACGCTTTTCCGACCGCATCCGCTGCGCCCGCCGCGATGGCTGCTTTGCGGGTGAAGAAGTCGCTGGCCATGCCGGTGGCGAGCGGTCCGAATGAGGCGCCGAGGACGTACATGGCGAAGAAGTAGATCGACATCGCCGTTCCGCGCAGCGACGGCTCGACGACGTCCTGCAGCGTCGCGTAGACGCTTGCGTAGTAGACGTACATGACCATGCAGGCCAGGCCGCCGAGCACGGCGAAGAGCACGACGTCGTTGGCGGGCCGCATCAGTGCGAGCAGCATCAGCGGCGCGGCGAGTGCGGTGCAGATCGCGGCGATGAGGAGGCGTCCGTCGCGGCGTTTGGCTGCCCAGCGATCGGCCAGCATACCGCCAACGAGCAGGCCCGGAATGCCGGAGAGCCCGTAGACGACCATCGTGATCAATCCCGCTTCGCGCAGTCCCGCGCCGTGGTAGCGCATCAGCAGCGGAGAGAGGAACGAGCCGAGCGCGTACATGTTGAAGTTGTGCAGCGCGCCCGAAAGGATCAGCCACCACAGCGTCGGGATCGAGAGCAGGATGCGCCAGGGCGAGCCAGCGCGAGTGCGTGTTCCGACGGCGACCGTCTCCTTCATCCCACGCGCGGGCTCGGCGATGAATAGCGCAGCGACGGCCACGAGCAATCCCGGCAGGCCAGCCACGAAGAATGCCGCGCGCCAACCGTATGCGTGCGCGACGAAGCTGCCCACCAAATACGAAAGAGCGATGCCGATCGGCAGACCCATCATGAAGATCGACATGGCCCGCGCGCGTCGTTGCGGGGGCACGAGATCGCCGATCAGCGACGTGGCCGCGGGCGCGCATGCGGCCTCGCCGACGCCGACGCCGAGGCGCGTTACGAAGAGCTGCCAGTACGTGCGCGTGATGCCGGAGACCGCGGTGAGCGCGCTCCAGACGAACACCGCCGCGGCCAGGATTTTCTTACGCGATCCGCGGTCGCTGAGGCGGCCGAGCGGGATGCCGACGAAGGCGTAGAGCAGCGTGAACGCCGTGCCGAGCGCGCCGAGGGCGCTATCGCTGAGATTCCACTCGCGGCGGATGGGCTCGGCCAGCGCGCCGCCGATCACGCGATCGAAAAAATTCAGCGTGTTGATGACGAACAACACGCCGAGGGCATAGGCAGTGGTCTTTCGCTCGCTCATCGGCTTCTACCTCCGGGAGTCGCAAAGTCTCAAAGTCGCAAAGTCTCAAAGGAGTATGGCAGCACAGTCCCTTGCGACTTTGAGACTTTGCGACTTTGAGACTCTCACGCGCCCTCCTCCCGCAGCACTCTGCGCAAAACCTTCCCGACTGCACTTTTCGGCAAGGTCTCGCGGATGTCGATCGTGGACGGTCGTTTGAACGCGGCGAGGTTGGCGGTGCAGTGTTGTTGGAGATCTTCAATCGAGACGTTGGCGTCTGCCTTGAGGACCACGAACGCCTTCACCGCTTCGCCGCGATACGCATCCGGCACGCCGATCACCGCCGCTTCCATCACCGCCGGGTGCGCGAACAACACCTGCTCGACCTCGGTCGGATAGACGTTGAAGCCGGAGACGATGATCATGTCCTTCTTGCGCTGCACGATGGTCGTGTAGCCGTCTGCGTCCATCGTGGCTACGTCGCCGGTGTAGAGCCACACACGGCCGTCCGCGTCTTTGCGCAGCGCTTCCGCGGTTTCTTCCGGACGATTCCAATAGCCCTTCATCACCTGCGGTCCGGCGATGCACAACTCGCCCGCGCGGTCGAGGGGCATCTCGTCGAGACCGGTCTCGAGATCGACGATCTTCATGTCGGTGTCGGGCAGTGGGATGCCGATGCTTCCCGGCTTGCGGATCGACAGCGTCGGGCTGGTGTGAGTCACGGGTGACGCTTCGGAGAGGCCATAGCCCTCGGAAAGCATGCCGCCGGTGAGATTCTCGAATTGCGCGAGCACTTCCAGCGGCAACGGCGCGGAGCCGCTGTTGAAGGAGCGGATCCGGTCGAGACCGTACTGCCGCGCGTTCGGGTGATTGAGCAGCGAGATGTAGATCGTCGGAACGGCAGGGAAGTAGGTGGGCCGCTGATCGCGCACCGCGTTGAGCAGCGCGTCGACGTCGTATTTCGGGATGAGGATCTGCATCGCGCCCACCCACGCACCGGCCATCATCCCGACCGTGAATCCGTAGATGTGAAAGAACGGGATGACCAGCAGGTAACGCTCGTCGCCGCGCCGCAACGCCGGAATGTGCAGCGTGGTGCTCTGCACGACATTCGCGAAGATGTTGTAGTGCGTGAGCATCGCCCCTTTCGGCGTGCCGGTCGTGCCGCCCGTGTACTGCAACACGGCGATGTCGTTCTCCGGATCGATGCTCACGTGCGGCAGGTCAGGCTGATCGACGCCGGCCAGCACATCGCAGAGACGCTCCGTTCCGTCGATCGATGGACATGCCGCCGCGGCGATGCTGTATTCGCCTGCCGACGTGACGATGATCTTCTCGATGGCCGTCTGATCGCGCACCGCCAACGCTGCGGGAGCGAGCAGATCGAGCACGACCAGCATTCGCATCGCCGAGTCGTGCGCCACGACCGCAATCTCGCGCGGCGTGTAGAGCGGATTCACATTCACGACGATCCCGCCCACGCGCAGAATGCCGAACACCGCGATCAGGTACTGCGGACAGTTCGGCAGCATGACCCCGACGCGATCGCCCTTCTCGATCCCGAACCGCGCCAGCGCCGTCGCGAAACGATCCGCGCGATCCTTGATCTCCGCATACGTCATCCTCGCGCCGAGAAACGACGTGGCCGGCGCGTCCGGAACATCAGACGCCGCGATGCGCAGAATGTCGGTGAGCGGCCTTCGCGGATAGTTGAGGTGCGGCCGCACCCAGTAATCCAGATGCGCTTCCCAAGGCCTCGCTGCATATGGGCTCGACAATCGATCTGCCTCCTGTTTGGAGTGCGGCAACCGCAGTTGCCGCTCTTGTAACCCACTGCGGTGCGCATGAACATAAAAAAGCGGTGGCTGCGGCCACCGCACTCCAAGAAAATCAGAAAACGAGCACCTCGATTCGGCCTCGGCGTTTCGTTTCGTTACATTCGCGAAATCCTCGGGATACCTTCGCTGGCCACACTCCCGGCATGAAGAAGTTCTGGTGGATCCTCGCTGCGGGGATCGTCGTTGCGGTGGTCGTGCTGGCGGGTACGCGTAAGCCGGCAGAGAGTGACCAGGCTGAGAGCGCGGCAGTGCGGGCGCCCCGGCGCGCGGCGGATCGCGGGGTCAAGGCCACGGGAGTGATCAAGCCGATGATCGGCGCGGAGGTGCGGGTCGGCTCGCGCGTTTCTGGTGTCGTGAGCCGGCTCTTCGTCCGCATCGGAGACCGCGTCGAAAAGGGACAGCTCCTGGCCGAGCTCGACGATCGCGATCTCGTGGCGCGGCGCGGTGAAGCAGCGGCGGCGGTGGAGCTGGCGCGGGCGAACCTCGACTACGCACGCGCCGATCTGCGACGGAAGCAGGAGCTGCACGCATCCGCGCTGCTTGCGCCCAGCGAGCTCGATGTCGCGCAACGTGCCTTCGCAGTAGCCGAGCAACAGGTGGCCGGCGCGCGAGCGAGTTTGCAATTCGCCACGACGCAACTCGGCTACAGCCGCATCGTCGCTCCGATCACCGGCGTGGTGGCTTCGGTGACGACGCAGGAAGGGGAGACCGTGGCGGCCAGCTTCGCCGCTCCGACGTTCCTCACGCTGCTCGACCTGACCCGCCTCGAGGTGTGGGCCTACGTCGACGAGACCGATATCGGCCGCATCCGCACCGGACAACCGGCGCGCTTCACCGTCGACACCTACGGAAGTACCGAGTTCGAAGGTCGCGTCACGGCCATCTATCCGAAAGCGGAGATCCGCGACAACGTCGTCAACTACGTGGCCGTAGTCCGATTCGATCCGCCGGCTGACCGCTTCCTTCGCCCGGACATGACTACAACTGTGCGCATCATTGAAGAGGAACCGTGATGCCGCTGATTTCGACGGGCATCGCGAGAAACCTCATGCAGCGTAATTGCCACCCGTGTATTCACCACAGAGGGCACAGAGGACACAGAGGGGATGCGGAGAAAAGCAATTTTGCAGAAAGACAAAAACAATCTCGCCGGAAGCCAAGTTTGCAGCTCTGAAAGATTGCTTCCTCTGCATCCCCTCTGTGCTCTCTGTGCACTCTGTGGTGAATACACGGTTGGCAAGAGCCACACCTGACCACCCACGGCGCGATTCAGATTTCAGCGAACAGTGAAGAGGTCCTAACTATGATCGAGCTTCTAAACATCAAGAGACATTACACGCGGCCAACAGGCGAAAGCGTCGAGGCCGTGAATGATGTCTCATTGCGCATCGAGCGCGGCGACTTTCTGGCCATCGTCGGCACGTCCGGTTCCGGTAAGTCGACGCTCATGAACATTCTCGGACTTCTCGATCGGCCGAGCGAGGGGAGCTACTTCTTTGATGGCGAGGACGTGGCCGGATTGAGCGTCGATGAGCAGGCCCGTTTTCGCAACGCGCGGGTCGGCTTCGTGTTCCAGTCCTTTCATCTCCTGCCTCGAACCAGCGCGCTGGAGAATGTCGAGTTGCCGCTGCTCTACTCCGATCGAGCGTCCATCGAAGGTCTCGGGACACGTGCGCTCGAAGCGGTAGGCCTCGCCGATCGCGTGCAACACACGCCGTCCGAGCTATCGGGCGGACAGCAGCAACGCGTGGCCATCGCGCGTGCGCTCGTGAACGAGCCCGATCTCCTGCTCGCGGATGAGCCGACGGGGAATCTCGATTCGAGATCGGCGCAGGAAGTGATGACCATTCTCGAGGAACTGAACCGCAGCGGACGGACGATCGTCCTCGTCACGCACGACCCGGCCATGGCCGCGCATGCGCGGCGTGTGGCCCGCATCGAAGACGGCCGCATCGTCGCCGATGTTCTGCAGGAGGTGTCATGAACACGCCGCGACTCATCCGCCACAGCATTCGCGCCATCGGGCGCTACAAATTGCGGAGCGGCTTCATCATGCTCGGCAGCCTGATTGGCACCGCGGCGCTGACGCTGGTCATCGCCGTTGGAGAGGCAGCCGAGCGCAAGGTCCTTTCTACCGTGCGCCAGCTTTTCGGTGCGTCGTCGATCATGGTGCTGACTGGCGGCTCGCAGTTCATGAGCGGGGCGCGCGGCGACGCGGCACGACTTACGATCGACGACCTCGATGCCGTCGCCGAAGAGATCCCTGACGTGGTGGTCTGGGATCCGCAGCAGGCCATTTCGAGCGCCTCGGTCCGACACGCGGGCGTCACCGCGACCGCGCGCGTGCTTGGCCAGTCCGAGCGTTTCGGGCGGGTCTGGCAACGGAGCGTCACGCGCGGTGAGGCATTCGATGCCGCAGCGGTGAAAAGCTCCGCCCGCGTCGCGCTGATCGGGGAGACTGCGGCCCGAGAGCTTTTCGGTTCCGTGGATCCGCTGGGGGGTGAAGTCCTCATCGGAAATGTCCCGTTCGAGATCATCGGAGTGCTCGAGCCGTTCGGCACCGATCTTCACGGCATGGATCGCGACGACGAGATCGTCGTTCCCATCTCCACGCTCATGCGCAGGGTCATGAACGTCGACACGATCGCCGCGGCGAAGTTGCTCGTCGACGATCCGGATCACGTCGAGCGGAGTGTTAAGGATCTCACGCGGGTGCTGCGCGAGCGGCACGCCATCCCGGCCGGCCGCCCCGAAGACTTCACGATCATCAGTGCCGTGGCAGTGAAGAAGATGGTTGCGCGCACGCAGCGCGTTCTGGCCATCTACCTGCCACTGGCGGCGGGCATTGCGTTGCTCGTCGCAGCGATCGTGGCCGCCAGTCTCATGCTCGCTTCGGTCAATGCGCGCATCGGTGAGATCGGACTGCGCCGCGCGGTGGGCGCACGCGTCGCGGATGTGCAACTGCAGTTTGTGGTGGAGACCATCGCCACGATGCTGGCCGGAGGCCTGGCCGGGATTGCGCTCGGCATCGTTCTGGCGCAGTTCGTTGCGAGCAAGCTGCACCTCGGCGGGATCGTGTCCTGGCGCGCCGCGCTGGCCGGCATTCTCGTCTCAGCAATCGTCGGATTCCTGGCCGGCGTCTTCCCGGCGCGCCGGGCCGCGCAACTCGATCCCGCAACTGCTTTGCGATGAATGCTCGTGCCGGTCGCAGTTTTCGATTGTCGCTGCGTGCGCTCTTCGCGCATCGCGTGAGGGCTGCGCTCGCGCTCTCGAGCGTCGCCGTCGGCGTCGCCGCGGTCGTGCTCACCAGCGCAATCGGTACCGGCGCTCAGCAAGAGGTTGCGCGAAAGATCGAGACCGCGGGAACGAATCTTCTCATCGTGCGGCCGGCACAAGTGGAGAGGCTCGCCTCGCGACAGACGATCCGCGGTTTCGTATCGACGCTGACCCTCGACGATGCCGAGGCCATCGCGGCATTGCCGGCCGTTGCGCTCGCGGCGCCCGGCGCGGAGCGCAATGCGCGCGTGAAATCGGGAACCTTCCTCACGGTCACCAAGATCCTCGGGACCACGCCGGCATTTCTCACCATCCGCGGGTTCCGCATCCGCGCGGGCCGCTTCTTCGACGCGGACGACGTTCGCGCGGCACGTCGCGTCGTAGTGCTCGGCTCGCGCATCGGTGAGAGCGTGCCGGTCGGCAGCGAGTTGCGTATTCGCGGCGTGCCGTTCGAAGTCATCGGAATTCTGGAAGAGAAGGGCGTGAGTGCTGACGGCTCGGACGAAGACAACCAGGTCCTGATTCCCATCCGCACAGCCATGCGCCGCGTGTTCAACACGACTTGGCTCACGACCGTTTTCGTCCGTTCCGGCGAGGATATCGGCGCGGCCCAGGGCGAGATCGCTGCGCTTCTGCGTCACCGTCACGGCCGCGAGGATTTCGGCGTGCAGAACACGACGAAGTTTCTGTCGATGCAGAAACAGACCGCCGACTTTCTGACGATGCTCGGTACGGCATTGGCGGGAGTGGCGCTGGTGGTCGGCGGAACGGGCATCCTTGCGCTGATGATGATGTCCGTGCGCGAGCGGACGTCCGAGATCGGCCTGCGTCTGGCCGTGGGTGCGACGCCGCGCGACATCCTCGTGCAGTTTCTGTTCGAAGCTACACTGCTGGCCATCGGCGGTTGGATGATCGGCCTGACACTCGGTGCAATCGGAGCCGCGGGGATCGCGCTCGGGACAGCATGGACGCTGGCGCTGCCCACCAACGCCCTGCTGGCATCGATGGCCATGGTGTTGATCTGCGGCCTCGGGTTCGGTGCCGTGCCCGCGCGCAGGGCTTCGATGCTTCCTCCGATCGAAGCGTTGCTGACGCGCTAAGAAAATGACGACACGCGTTCTCATCATCGACGACGACGAGCGGCTCTGTTCGCTCCTGACCGAATACCTCGGCCGCTTCGGTTTCGCGGTCGCCACGGCCACGCATCCCGAGGATGGGTTGCGCGTGTTGAAGAACGCGCAGCCGGAGATTCTCATCCTTGACGTGATGCTGCCGGACATGGACGGATTCGCGGTCTGCCGAAAAGTGCGCGAGACGAGCCGTATCCCGATCATCATGCTCACCGCGCGCGGCGATGTCATGGATCGCATCGTCGGTCTCGAGCTCGGCGCGGACGACTACCTGCCGAAACCATTCGAGCCGCGCGAGCTCGTGGCCCGCATCCAGGCTGTGCTCCGTCGCGGGAAATCGATCGAAGCCGAGGAAGTGACGCGCATCGGAACGCTGGAAGTGGATTGGACTGCGCGCGCCGCACGCATCGACGGAGCCGACCTCACTTTGACGACAGCGGAGTTTGCGCTCCTCGCGCTGCTGGTGCGCAACCGCGGCCGTGTCCTCACGCGCGAGCGCATTCTGGACGACACGCGCGGTCTCGATTGGGAATCGTACGATCGCTCCGTCGATGTCCTGGTGAGCCGCCTTCGCCAGAAGCTCGGAGACGATCCCAGGAAGCCATCCTTTATCCGCACCGTACGAGGTACCGGCTACATCTTCATCGGAGGCGGCGGTGCGGGCTAGAACGTCCGTCTTCGCGAAGTTGCTGACGATCATGCTGGTGATGGCCACGAGCCTGCTGCTGCTCGTCACCAGCTTCTTCGCGGGCATCCTCCTGCCGGCGCTCAACAGGCCGAGCGGCGGAGTGTTCCGGCACTACGTGAGTCTGCTCGCCGCCACGCAGCCCGATCGGGCGACAGCGCAAGGCATCACCGATCGCTTCGACATCGCCATCCGCTACGAAGGACCGGACGGCACGTGGGCCACGGCCGAGCTGCCAGCCATTCACGACATCCACACGAAGCGGGATGCGCTCTTTGGCGGGCGTGGCTTCTATCTCGTCCCGGCCCCGAACGGTGGGACGTACCTCTTCCAATGGACCTTCCACAGAAAGGTCGTCGCCGCGCACGACGCCATGCTCGTTCTGCTGCTCGTGCTGATGATCGCAGTCGTCGTGACGGCGCATTTCGTTCTGAAGCGCCTTCTTCGTCCGCTGCGCACGCTTGGCGACGGCGTATCGCAGCTGAGCGAAGGACAGCTCGACGTGGTTCTGCCGAACACCACGCGCGACGAGTTCGGCGCGCTCACCGATGCGTTCAATCAGATGGTCGGCCGAGTGCGCGACATGATCCGTGCGCGCGACCAACTGCTGCTCGACGTCAGTCACGAGCTGCGCTCTCCGCTGACGCGTCTTCGCGTCGCGCTCGAGCTTCTGCCCGATCGCGACGACACGCGACACATGAAGGCTGACCTCGCGGAGATGGAGCTCATGATCGCCGAACTGCTCGAGCTGGAGCGTCTGCGCGACGGCCGCGGCATCGAGACATCGCCGCAGGATGTCGTGGTCATCGTCCGCGATGTAATGGCCGCATTCCCCGGCGTCCGGCTCGTCTCCGCACCCGCCGAAGCGATCGCAGACGTCGACGGTGAAAAGGTGCGCACCGTCTTTCGCAACCTCCTCGAGAACGCCGTCAAATACGCGAGCCCGGACAGCCGTCCGGCCGAGATATCGATCACCGCAACGTCAGGCTCAATCGTGGTCCGCGTCAGCGATGACGGCACCGGCATTCCGGCCGCGGATCTCGCCAACCTCTTCGAGCCCTTCTTCCGCGTGAGCCGCTCCCGCACGAAAGCTCCCGCCGGCTACGGACTGGGCCTCAGCATCTGCAAGCGCATCGTCGAAGCTCACGGCGGAACGATCACCGCTTCAAATCATGCAGGCCGAGGGGCGACATTCATCGTGACCATTCCGGCGGCAGCAGATCGCGCCTGATTGACGCACAACGCCCTACCGCGCCTGGTGTGGTTCCCACGGTGCGCCCCATTTCTCTTCGAAGTACGCCTGATTCCTCTTCCAGAGGGCGTCGTAGGCTTCGCGGCTGAGTTTCGAGAATGACGCCTGGCCGATGTGGTGGACGAAGACGTCTTCGGCGCAGATGACGCGGTAGCCGGCCAGGCGGACGCGGTGGGAGTAGTCGTCGTCTTCGAACATGCCGATGGCGAAGTTTTCGTCGAGGAGGCCAACGCTTTCGTAGACGTCGCGGCGCATGCCGACGCAGTACATGGCGGCCACGCGGATGTCGAAGCGCTGGCCCTCGTGCTCACGCATGTAGTCGTCGGCGAACGGGAGCATCTCGTCGATCGTTTCGTAGGGCACGTCGATGCGCGATTCGTTGCCGGAGAAGTTGGTCACGGTCACAGCCAGTCCGATCTGCGGATCGTCGAGCTGCCTTAGAAGTCGCGGAACCCAGCCGCGCGGGACGACGGTGTCGTTGTTCAGCAGGACGAGATACGCGCCGGTGGCCATGCGCAGGGCTTGGTTGTTGGCCGTCGCGAAGCCGAGGTTCTCGTCGTTGAGCACTACGCGCACGCGATCGTCGCGGAGCGCCTCCAGCATTTTCGCGGAGCCGTCCTTCGAGGCGTTGTCGACGACGATGACTTCGAGGTTTGGGTGCATCGAGTTGCGCAGCGCGCTCTCGAGGCAGTTCCGCGTCAGCTCCTGGTTGTTGTACGAGACGATGATGATGCTGACTTTCGGATGCGTGTCGCGGATCGCGTTCAGCGTCATGGCCGCTCGTGCGGGCCATGTATTGGCGCGCGCGACGTCGATTCGCCGCGTGCGGAGCGCGTCGTCGTCCTCGGCCAGCGCGAGATCGAGCTTGCGGAGAAAGTCTTCCTCGTCGCCGGCGAGGTAGAGCAGATCAGCGAAGGGCTCGAGCTCCGGCATGTGCGTCGAGACCACCGGCTTGCCGAGGGAAATGTACTCGTAGAACTTCACCGGATCGGTGGCCGCGGTGATTTCGTTGACGACGAACGGAATGGTGCAAACATCGAAGTCGCGGAGATACGCCGGCATGCGCGCATACGGCTGCTGCCCGAGGAGATGAACGTTCGGGAGCCGCTTCAGTGAAGCGACATCGACGTCGAACACGCCGCCGATGACCACGAACGAACAATCCGGACGCCGCGACGCCACGCGCGCCAGGAGATCGACGTCGAACCATGGTGCGATGGCGCCGAAGTATCCGACGATCGGACGTTTCACATCGTCGAGAAAACGCTCCGATGACGCTGCCGCGAAGTGATCGAAGTCCGTGGCGTTGCGAACGAGCTCGACACGCTTGTTGTGCCCGTGCCACTTCTCGAGGAGCCGTTGCGCGGAGACGGTCACGAGATCCGCTTCCGCGACGAGCCGTTCCTCGGCCACGAGCAGTTGCGGCTTCATACCGGGGAACGAGTCCCACTCATCCATGCAGTCGTAAACGAGCTTCCATCCGAAACGCTGCCGGGCCTCTTCGGCTACATCGCGCCACGTGGCCACCTGCACGATCGACACGGCGCTGACGATGTTCAGTTCCTTCCGCATGGCTTCGAACAGCGTCGGGAACCACGCAATGGTGGCCGGATCGATCGCGCCGGCATAGACGTCGATCATCACCGGTGGTCCGATCGTGACTTCCCAGACGTTCTCGCGCACCTGTTCGATCTGGAATGGTGTCCCTCCCGGCGAGAGAAACGCGGTGGTCTTGAAGACGAACACGCGATGCCCCGCATTCGCGAATTGCGATAGAAGCTGTTGCGGGCGCTGCCAGCGAAAGCTCCAGTCGATGATCGAGAAGCAGATGATGTCGAAGGTCGTGGTCGTGACGAAGTGCGGTTTGGGATGAGACGGGCGCCGTTTCGCGCCGACGCGATGCGGCACCTTCCACGGATCCCAGAATTTCTTGATCAAGCGCTTGGCAGGCGAGGGGAGCAGCCGTCCGCCGATCAGCACGACGCCTTTGCGAATGCGCTGGGGAACGGAAAGGACAGGCGCTGACGGGTACACGGGCGATGGAATGGTTCCCTGCGCCGCAGGAGCGCGAAGGCTGGCCTGCAGTTGCGAATAGTCGCGCGTCACGGCGTCCAGCGCCGCCGTACGCGCCTGGAGCTGGCGCTCCAGACGGATGATTCGCTCCGCCTGCGCGTCGATCGTTTGCTGCAACAGCTCGGTGGCTCCGTCCTTCATGTGCGCGACAGACTAACCTGAGTTCAGCGCGAGAGCCGCCCCTCACCCTGACCCTCTCCCCGCCGTTGCGGGGAGAGGGGACTTGAGTTTGGACATTCGGCCGCCGCAGGCGGACACCGCAACGATCCGCGGTGCCTTGTACCGCGTTCTATGAAAGCGATTGTCAAGGGCAGTTTTCCTCTTTGCTGATTGCTTTTCGGTCTTCTCCCTTGCAATCAGCCCCGACCGACCGGAACGCG
>JALYJW010000071.1 GCA_030775085.1 Acidobacteriota bacterium
AACAAGCGCCGCGGGCCGTGCCGGCCCGCCGGAGGCCCCTCGTCGCTCCCGCGTGTGGACCGAGAATGGAGCGAGCGAGATGACATTCCTCAAGAATTTCATCAACGTACTGTCGGTCGCTTCCATCTCGTTCATCCTCCTTTCCGCTGTTTTTGCGTTCATCGTCTACTTCAACCTCCTCGATGGCCGCATCAAGTCGAAAGGTGGTATTGCCTTCGTCGTCTTTGGTGCGATCCTGGCCGTGGCTGGGCTGTTCGTCTCGCCGCTGATGTACCTGGCGGTGGCCTACTTCCTCATCCTGTGGGCGCTGGCCAAACTCGGACCGCGTCTCTGGGACGCCAAGGTCGGCATGTGGATGCTGATCCTCGGTCTGGGCGGATTTGCGCTCTCGTTCCTCGACCCGAACTTCAAGTCCATCGCCGCCAAGCCGGACAACGTCCCGATCGGCGCGATGATCTTCCTCCTCGGGATCTTCACCTGGATCGCGCTCAAGAAGGCCTATCACAACGACCGGGCCATCCAGGCCGGCGGCATCCCGTACGAGAAGACGGAATCGGACGAGAAACTCTTCACCTGGCCCGATCTCGTCTACACCGAGATGCTGTGCATGATCGCGCTGACGATCGTGATGATCGTCTGGTCGATCGGCCTGCGCGCGCCGCTCGAAGAAGCGGCCAATCCGACCACTTCGCCGAATCCTGCCAAGGCGCCGTGGTACTTCCTCGGCCTGCAGGAAATGCTGGTCTACTTCGATCCATGGCTGGCCGGCGTGGTCCTGCCGACGCTGATCATCGTCGGCCTGATGGCCATCCCGTACATCGATACGAACCCGAAAGGGAACGGCTACTACTCATTCCGCGAGCGCAAGTGGGAAATCGGCGTTTTCCTCTACGGCTTCCTGGTGCTCTGGTCATTCCTCATCATCACCGGCACGTTCCTGCGCGGCCCGAACTGGAGCTTCTACGGACCGTACGAATTCTGGGATCCGAACAAACTCGAGCCGCTGGTCAACATCGATCTCTCGGAGCTCTTCTGGGTGAAGATGCTGTCCATGCCGCTGCCGAAGCTCTGGCTCATCCGGGAAGCCCCTGGCCTGCTCGTCGTGCTGGCCTACCTCGGATTGCCGATGGTGCTGGCCGTCGGTCCGTTCCGCCGTTTCTACCTGAAGATGGGCGCGGCTCGTTACTACGTCGGCGCCTACCTCTTTCTGACCATGATGTCGCTGCCGATCAAGATGGTCTTGCGCTGGCTGTTCAATCTCAAGTATCTGGTTCATATTCAGGAGATTTTCCTCAACATATGATTTGAGGTCTTAGGTGTTAGCTCTTAGGGAGAGACGGCGCAAATCCAGCGCAGTTCGATCTCCTAAGACCTAAGACCTAACCCCTAAGAGCCGACAACCAATGAAGCCGCAAGAGCCCATTCCGCACAACTACTCGATGGGGAAGCTCAACCTCATCTTCGCGCTGACCAGCCTTGGTTTGTTGCTGGCCACGGGCGCAATGGTGTTCTACGACTATGTGCGCGGCTGGAAGTGGTTCCAGCTCGAGTTCAATCGTCTGCAGCAGGAGCGCATCGACACTGAGCTGAGCGCGCGCAACGACGCGGAGATGAAGAAGCAGTTGGCCGCTTTCGACAGGGAGCTGAAGGAAGGGCAGGTCGAGATCGCCCGCAACCGCGAAGAGTACGTCGCGGCGCAGAAGTCGATCGAGGAGTGGGAAGGAAAGCATTACGCCGCGGACCAGGATTACCGGTTCGCCAGGGCGCTGCTCGATGCCAAGCGCTATGAGCTCGAGGCGTCCATCGTTCAGCACCGCAAAGACCAGCCGGTGAAGCAGCGCGAGTTCGACGAGCTCACCGCGCGGGTCGATCGCCTCAACCATGAGCTGCAGCAGGTCACGCGCGACCGCGATGCCGCACGCGCGCGGGTCGGGAAGTTCCTGGCGCGCATGGATGCGATCGAGGACCGCCGCAAGGAGCTGACCGCCGGCATCGAGCTGCTGAAGAAGCAGCGCGCGATGGTGGCCATGGGCTCCAACAACCTGATCCTCAACGCGCCGATGCTCGACTTCGTCAATCCGACGCTGAAGATCGATCAGGTGGTGCTCAACGATCTCTTCATCGACATGAACTACATGTCGGTGCCTCGCGTCGACCGTTGCCAGACCTGCCACCGCGCCATCGACCGCCCGGGATTCGAATCGAAAAAAGAGGCCGAGCGCCTGATCGCCGATCTCCGGACGAAGCTCGACAAGAACCTGGTCCAGCCGTCACGGCGCAAAGAAACCGAGGAGCGCGTCGCGCAGTTGGAGCGAATCGCAAACGGCAAGACCGACATCCTCAATCCGTTCCGTACCCATCCGAAGCTCGAAACATTCGTCGGCTCCGCGTCGCCGCATCCCATCCTCGACTTTGGTTGCACGGTCTGCCATCGCGGCCAGGATCGCGCCACTGAATTCGGCCGCGCCGGCCACACACCGATGAGCCGCCGCATGGAAAAGCGCTGGGAATCGGCCACGGTCTCGCTGTTGCCCGGCCCCTGGGATTACGAGAAACGCAACTGGGCTCGCGAGGTCAATCCGTTCCTCGACACGCCGATGTATCCGCGCCAGTACTACCAGGCCGGCTGCGTGAAATGCCACGCCGGCCAGATGGAAGTGAGTGAAGGCGAAGAGATCAACAAGGCTATGCACATGGTCGAGCTCTACGGCTGCCATGCCTGCCACAAGATCGACAACTGGCGCTTCGCCGAGCTGCAGAAACCCGGGCCGTCGCTGGAAGGCATTGCCGAGAAGACCACGCCCGATTGGACGTTCCGCTGGATCGCCAATCCGGCCCGGTTCCGCTCCACCACGCGCATGCCGTCGTTCTTCTATCAGCGCAACATGGTCGGACCCGCCGTGCCGCCGGAAGAGCGCGCGCAGAACGTCAAGTATCAGGACGCCGAGATCCACTCGATCGTCGCGTACCTCTTCAGCAAATCGACACAGCGTGCGTGGCCCGAGGGGCCTGCCGGCGATGCGGGACGCGGCAAGCAGCTCGTCGACTCGATCGGTTGCATGGGCTGCCACATCGCCCAGGACACGGTCAAGGACGACAAGGGCGTGGTTCGGGTCGCGCATCGCGACGACTTCCCGCTCGAGCGTCACTTCGGCTTCAACCTCACCGGAATCGGCTCGAAGTCGAACGCGAGCTGGATCTACAACTGGGTCAAGAATCCCAAGGCGTACGATCCCCTCGCGCCGATGCCGAGCCTGCGGCTCTCGGATCAGGAAGCAGCAGACATCACCGCACATCTCGTCACATTGCAGAAGCCTGCCTTCATGAATCAGCAGATCCGTCCGCCGGATCCGAAGGCCGTTCGCGATCTGGCCAAGGGCTATCTCGTCAACTCGCTCACGCTCAACGACGCCGACGCCCGGTTGGCGGCGATGCCATTGCAGGAACAGCTCATTTACCTTGGGCAGCGCAGCATCGAGAAATACGGCTGTTACTCCTGCCACGACATCCAGGGCTTCGACGGTCTCAAACCGATCGGCACGGACCTGACCATCGAGGGATCGAAGAACCTGCACCTCTTCGACTTCGGCTTCTTCGGCAAATCCACGCACACGCACGACTACATCAACTGGGACAACCACAAGGAAGAAGTCGCGCACACCGTACCGTCGTGGATCTACAACAAAGTCCGCAGCCCGCGCGTGTACGACGACCGTCGCACGAAGCCGTACAACGACAAGCTGAAGATGCCGAACTTCCATCTGTCGCAGGAAGAGGCGCGGCTCGTCACAAGCGTCGTCCTCGGCTTGACGAAAGAACGCGTGGCGGCGAACAAGATGGCTGCGAATCATCCGCGACTCCGTCAGGTGGAGCAGGAGCGGAAGATCATCTCGCAGAGCAACTGCCGCGGATGCCACATCGTCAATCGCCGCGGAGGCGCCATCGGGGCACTGATCAGCGATCCCAACTTCTTGCCGCCGAACCTCACGCCGCAAGGTGATCGCGCGCAGTCGCCGTGGCTCTTCCAGTTCCTCAAAGACCCGACGGTCATGAAGATCCGCCCCTGGATGCAGGTGCGGATGCCGACGTTCCACTTCACCGATCCGACCGCCGCCGCGCTCGTAGCCGGCTTCGCGGCGGAAGGGGACGAGCCGCAGTTCGACACGCATCAGTACGCGACTCCGTCCGCGCAGAACGTGGCCATCGGCCGCGAAGTGTTCAACATGCTGCGCTGCCAGCAGTGCCATTCCGTGACGCCTGTCGATCCGGCCAATCCGCCGATCCCGGACATCGCAGACACCCAGTCGCTGGCGCCGAACCTCACGCTCTCGAAACTGCGTCTGCGCCACGACTGGATCGCCGACTGGATTCGTCGTCCGGATGAGATGATCCCCGGCACGCGCATGCCGACGAACTTCCCACGCAATGCAGAGACGGGCGGCTTCACCTCGCCGCTGGCATTGGCGCTCGACTCGCCGCAGTTCGCCGCCAGCAAGGCTGCGCTCTTGCCGCACTTCGAGGACGAGGCCGCGCTGCGCAAGACCATGGCCGATGCTGTGGCGCTCACCAACTACATGCGCGACTACATCTGGAGCATCGGCCTCGATCGCGACCGCATGCGTCCGGCCGGCGTCGAGACTGTGCCCCTCATTCCCATTCAACCAGCACCCGTGACTCCGCCTGCCACGCAGGTGGGAGAAGGGCAGACAAGAGTGGGCCGTCGGCAGTCGGCCGTCGGCCGTAGCCCGGTTCCACTGCCGACCGCCGACCGCCGACCGCCGACTGCTGCGAAGCCCGTCGCGCCGAACACATCAAGGAGATAGACCGATGTCGCTCAGGAAGCACCTCAACCTTTTGTTCGCATTCACTCTCGTTCTCGCGGTCGCATGCGGCGGCGGGAAAGAAGTCGTCGATGAAGCAGAGCTCGGCGAAGACGATCACGCCGCTCCGGCTGCAGCCGCAGGCGATACAGGCAGCGCCGCACCTGCCGCCACCGCCGCCGTCGTTGCCGACGCGGCCACCCTCGGCGGCACCGTGAAGTTCGAAGGCACCGGCCCGAAGATGGCCCCGATGCAGATGGGCGCCGATCCGTTCTGCGCTTCCCAGCATCCGACTCCCGCGCCGGACGAAGAAGTGGTCATCGGCCCCGGCGGCGAGCTCGCCAACGTCATCGTTTTCGTCAAGGAAGTGCAGGGCAACTTCCCGCCGCCGCAGCAGGCCGCGCTGCTGGATCAGAAAGGCTGCAAGTACATTCCGCACGTCACTGCCGTGCAGGTCGGCCAGTCGATCGAGATCAAGAACAGCGACGCCACGCTGCACAACGTGCATGCGATGCCGGAGATCAATCGTCAGTTCAACGAAGGCCAGCCGGTGCAGGGGATGGTCTCCACCAAAAAGTTCGACAAGGCCGAGCTGAAGCCATTCCGCATCAAGTGCGACGTACACGGCTGGATGAAGTCGTACATGGCCGTGCTGCCGCATCCGTATCACTCCGTCTCGCAGATGAACGGAACCTTCTCCATCGCCAACCTTCCCCCGGGCAGCTACACGCTCGTGGCGTGGCACGAGAAGTTCGGACAGCAGGAGCAGCAGGTCACGGTCGCAGCGAAAGAGCAGAAGCAGGTCGCGTTCACGTTTAAAGGCTAGTTTGAGGAGAGTCGCAGAGTCTCAAAGTCGCAAAGTCTCAAAGGGGAAACCCGAAGTTCGCTCCTCCTTTGAGACTTTGAGACTCTGAGACTTTGCGACTCCCGCGAGAGGGAGCGACGATGCCACCAAAACGGCAAGTCCGAGTAGGAACACAATGGATGCGCGCTCGCGATGCACAACGAGCGCTCGAAGAGGCCATTCGTGTCTCAGAGGAAGAGGGGAGGGCGCACGATGAGCACCAGCCATCCTTCCTGAGCAAGTATGTGTTCTCGACCGATCACAAGTGGATCGGCATTCAGTACGCCGTCACCTCGCTGACGTTCCTTCTCATTGGCTTCTCGATGATGCTGCTGATGCGCTATCAGCTTGCATGGCCCGGCAGGCCGTTCCCGATGTGGATCGCCAAGTTCCTCGGCGCGACGAACGCGCCGGGCGGCATCATGCTTCCCGAGTTCTACAACCAGCTCGGCGCGATGCACGGCACGGTCATGGTCTTCCTGGCCATCGTGCCGCTGGCCGTCGGCGCGTTCGGAAATTACGTCGTGCCGCTGCAGATCGGCGCACCCGACATGGCCTTCCCCAAGCTCAACATGATGAGCTACTGGCTTTACCTGCCGGGCGGCCTGCTCATGATGTTGAGCTTCCTCGTCCCAGGCGGCGCGCCGAACTCCGGATGGACATCGTATCCGCCGTTATCCGTGATCGCGGGACAAGGACAAACGATCTGGATCCTCGGCATGATCTTCCTGATCACGTCGTCGCTCCTCGGGTCGATCAACTTCATCGTCACCATCTTCCAGCTCCGCGCCAAGGGGCTGTCGTTCATGCGCTTGCCGTTCTTCGTATGGGCGCAGCTCGTCACATCGTTCCTCCTCCTGCTGGCCTTCCCGCCGCTCGAGGCCGCGGCCGTCCTGCAGTTGATGGATCGCGTGGCCGGCACGAGCTTCTTCATGCCCAGCGGTCTCGTCATCAGCGGCACGCCTCTCGCCAACGCAGGCGGCGGCAATCCGCTGCTTTGGCAGCACCTGTTCTGGTTCCTCGCGCATCCCGAGGTCTACGTTCTGATTCTGCCTGGGATGGGCATCATCGCCGAGGTCATCGCCAACAACACCCGCAAGCCGCTGTGGGGCTATCGCTCGCTCGTCGGCGCCGGCATCTTCCTCGGCTTCATGTCCTTCGTGGTGTGGGCGCATCACATGTTCCTGACCGGCATGGGCACGGTCATCAGCGCCTTCTTCCAGACCACCACGATGATCATCTCCATCCCGTCGGTGGTCATCCTGACGGCCTTGCTGATCTCTCTGTGGGGCGGAGCGATCAGGTTCACGGTTCCGATGCTGTTCGCGCTGGCCTTCCTTCCGATGTTCGGCATCGGCGGACTGACGGGACTGCCGCTCGGACTGGCCGCCGCCGACATTCATCTGCACGACACCTACTACGTCATCGGCCACTTCCACTACGTCGTCGCGCCGGGAACGATCTTCGCCATGTTCGCCGGCATCTACTACTGGTTCCCGAAAGCGACCGGCCGGAACATGAACGAGTTCTGGGGCAAGGTTCACTTCTGGGGGTCGCTGATCGCCATCAACGGTGTCTTCTTCCCGATGTTCATCCAGGGGCTGGCCGGCGTTTCACGTCGTCTCTATGACGGCGGCGCGCAGTACGCGCACGCGAAGCCAGTGCTGCACCTGAACGTGTTCATGTCCGTCTCGGCGTTCCTGCTTCTGGCGTCGCAGATACCGTTCATCATCAACTTCTTCTACAGCATCCGCAAAGGCAAACGCGTCGGCGCGAATCACTGGGACGCCACGACCATCGACTGGGCGGCCACGACCTCACCGCCGCTCGCGCACGGCAACTTCGCCGTGCTCCCTGAGGTCTACCGCGGGCCGTACGAATACAGCGTTCCCGGGCACGACAAGGAAGACTTCTTCCCGCAGCATCTGCCCGATGATGCGCCCGCTCCGGCTACCGGCGGCGGAATGCTCGCGGCAGCGGCCGTCGCACAGAAGGAGAGCTGAGCTCAATGGACGGACACATGGACGGACACGCACTCGCTCCTCACGGTGACGCCCACGCTGCACACTCGCACGAGATCGAGATTCCTTACACCGTACACCCTCGGCCGGATACGGGCGTCTACAACGGCAAGCTCGGGATCTGGCTCTTTCTCGCGTCCGAGGTCATGCTCTTCGGCGCGCTCTTCTCCACGCTCGTGCTGCTGCGCACGAGCGCGCCGTCATGGCCGCACGGCAAGGACATCCTCAACGTCCCGCTGGCGACGGTGAACACGTTCGTGCTTATCGGATCTTCGGTGACGGTCATCCTGGCGTGGGCTTATCTGCGGCTCGGCGAGTTGAAGAAGGCGAAGCTCTTCCTTCTCATGACGCTGCTCTGCGGTTTCGGCTTCCTCGGGATCAAGGCCGTCGAATACGGGACGAAGTTCTCGCACAACCAGTTCCCCAGCACGAACAACTTCTTCGCCACGTACTACGTGATGACCGGACTGCACGGGCTGCACGTCATCGGCGGCATGATCGTGTTCGCCTATCTGCTGCTGACGGCAGACAAGTGGTACGCGGCGAAACGGGACCAGTTCACGAACCGCGTCGAGGTGACGGGGCTGTACTGGCACTTCGTCGATCTCGTCTGGATCTTCCTCTTCCCGATCCTGTATCTCCTGTAGGGGCGAGCGCTATGACGGAACACGCATCCGAGCACGTTTCTCACGAACACTCCACCGAGCATGGCCATGGCCATGGCGACGTCCATGACGGCCATGACAACAGCCCCGAGGCGATCAGGAAAGAGATCCGGAGATACCTCCTGGTTCTTGGGGCACTGGGAATCCTGACCCTGATCACGGTTGGCATCTCCAGTCTGACGATACCGACGGGCCAGGCCATCGCGCTCGGTCTGGTGGTGGCCACGATCAAAGGGTCGCTCGTCGCGGCGTTTTTCATGCATCTCATTTCGGAGCGGAAGTTGATCTTTGCAGTGCTCCTGTTCACGGTCTTCTTCTTCGGCATGCTGCTGTGGGGCCCCTGGCATCACCACTACGACGCCGAGCGCGAATGGCCCGGACACGACGCCACCAACAAGCCGGCCGCCGCGGCACCCGCCGATGCGCACGGCTCCTCACATTAGGAATCGATCCCATGTCCCTGCGCGCCTTTCACATCATCTTCATCATCGCGACCGTCGTACTGTCGCTGTACGTGGCGCTGTGGGGAATCCGTGAGTTTGCGCAGGAGCGCAGCAGCACCGGCCTCGTGCTGGCCATCCTGTTCTTCATCACCGCCATCGGCGGGATGATCTACGGGAAAAAGGCGTTCACGAAGTTGAAGGAGCTGCCGTGATTTTCAGAGGGCAGAGCGCAGAGGGCAGAGCGCAGAAGAGCGTGGGAGCTCTGCGTTCCAGGCATTTTGTGCTGGTCGCGCTCATTCTCATTGCGCCCGCAGCATTGGCCTGCCCGGTCTGTTTCGGCTCGCCGGACGATCCGATGGTGAAGGGCGTGAACAACGGCATCTGGGTGTTGCTCTCGCTGGTGGGCCTGGTGCAGATCGGGTTCGTGGCCATGTTCTGGAGCTTCTGGCGGCGTGCCCGCGAGCAGAAGCGCTTCCGCGATTCACTTCGCGTGATTCATAGTTTCGACAGGGAGGGACCGTTTTCATGAAGGACTGGCTCGCGTACTACATGCCGCCGGACTACTCCGCACACGGCGCGGAGCTCGATCGCCTGAACGCCAACGTGCATTGGCTCATGCTGATCCTCTTCGTCGGCTGGGGCCTGGTCTTTTTCTTCATGGTCATGCGCTTCCGCGCGTCGAAGCATCCGAAGGCCATCTACCACGGCACCAAGTCGCATCTCTCGACCTATGCCGAGTTCGGCGTGTTGGTCGTCGAGATCGTGCTCCTGGTCGTCTTCTCCATTCCGCTCTGGGCGCGCTGGACCAAACCTCCCGGTCCCGACCAGAACCCGCTGGAAGTGAGGCTCGTGAGCGAACAGTTCGCGTGGAACTTCCACTATCCCGGCCCGGACAATATCTTCGGCAAGACCGACGTCGGCCTGGTCAGCTCCGCGAATCCGCTCGGCCTGGACGTGACCGATCCGCACGCCAAAGACGACATCGCCACGCTGAACCAGCTCCACATGCAGGTCAACCGCCCCGTCATCGTGCGAATCAGCTCGAAAGACGTCATCCACAGCTTCGCCCTGCCGTACATGCGTGTGAAACAGGACGCCATCCCCGGGATGGTGGTTCCTGTACACTTCACACCGGTCAAGACCAGCGGGGCTGAAACGTGGGAAATCGCCTGCGCCCAGCTCTGCGGTCTCGGCCACTATCGGATGAGAGGTCAGTACCACGTGCAGACGAAGGAAGACTTCGACAAGTGGCTTGCCTCGCAGATACCGGTAGCCACCAGCATTTCCGGATGACATCCCCGCCACGTCTCAGTCCCCTCTCCCCGCCGGGGAGAGGGCTAGGGTGAGGGGCGGCGCTCGCGCAGCAAAAACTTTTCAGATCACAACGAATGAAAGCCCTCGAACCCATCACGAACAAATACGCGAGCCAGTCGCCCGCGGGCCTGCGGCGCTTCACCAAGGTCGTGGCCGTCTCCACACTGTTCCTCATCTTCGCCGGCGCCATGGTCACGTCCACCGGCTCCGGCCTGGCCGTTCCCGACTGGCCGACCACCTACGGCGAGAACATGTTCACGTTCCCGATGAGCAAGTGGGTCGGAAACATCTTCTATGAGCATGGCCATCGCCTGATCGCTTCCGCGGTCGGATTCCTCACCATCATTCAGGCGATCTGGCTGCAGCGCCGCGAGCCGAAAAAGTTCGTGCGCACGATGGGCTGGCTTGCCCTGGTCGCCGTCATCGTGCAGGGTCTCCTCGGCGGCATGACGGTGCTCCTCCTGCTGCCGAAAGCCGTTTCGATCTCTCACGCCGCGCTGGCCGAGATCTTCTTTTGCCTCAACGTCTCCATCGCCTTCTTCACCTCGCGCTGGTATCACGAGCTGCGCACGATGGAGAAAGGCGATGCGCCGGTGAGCATGGCGTGGGGCCTGACTGCGCTGATCTATCTGCAGATCCTGGCCGGGGCCGTGTTGCGGCACTTCGGTGCCGGTCTGGCCATCCCCGATTTTCCCTTGTCGTTCGGGCGTATCGTTCCAATGTTCACGTCGAACGAGATCATCGCCGCATTCATCCACCGCGCCGGTGGATTCCTCGTCGCGGCGGCAGTGATCGCCATGGCCATCCGCCTGGTGCGGTATGACCGCAATCATCCGCTGCGCGCCGTCGCGCATTTGCTCGTGGCCGTCGTGGCCGCGCAGGTGCTCCTCGGCGGGTATGTGATCTGGAGCGGCAAGCAGCCGCACATCACCAGTCTGCACGTCATGCTCGGCGCGTCCACGCTGGCGCTTTCCGTCGTTCTGACGCTCTCCGCACGCACGCTGTCATGGCGCAAGACCTCGGCGCATGCGACGTTGATCGAGGTGGCGGCATGACCAGCGCCGTTCTCGAGGCACCTCAGAAAGTTTCGCTCGGCTCGGTCGCGCGCGACTACCTGCAGCTCTCCAAATCTCGCATCGTGCTGATGGTGCTCATCACCACCGCGGCCGGGTTTCTGTTCGGAGCGCAGTCGGTCGATGGTCTGCTGATGCTGCACGCGCTGCTCGGAACGGCCCTCGTCGCCGCCGGTACGAACGCGCTCAATCAATACGTCGAGCGCGAGCATGACGCGCGCATGCATCGCACGCGTACGCGTCCACTTCCAGCGGGCCGCATCACGCCGCGCGCCGCGTTGATCTTCTCGTCCGCCATCGCCGTCATCGGCACGATCTATCTCGCGCTGGCCGTGAACTGGCTCACCGCCGCGCTGGGTGCCTTCACGCTGGCCACGTACATCTTCATCTACACGCCGCTGAAGCGCATCTCCACGCTGAACACAGTGATCGGTGCGATTCCCGGCGCGATCCCGCCTCTCATGGGCTGGACCGCGGCCACAAACGAGTTAGCCGTCGGTGGCTGGATTGTCTTCGGCATTCTCTTCCTCTGGCAACTCCCGCATTTCATGGCCATCAGCTGGCTGCACCGCGAAGACTACGCGCGCGGCGGCTTCGCCATGCTGGCCGTGCGCGACACCGATGGCGCCGCCGTTGCGCGCCAGGCCATTTTCTACACGCTCGCCCTCATCCCCGTGAGCGTCGCCCCATCGCTCCTCGGATTGACCGGAACGATCTACTTCATCGGCGCCGCCGCCGCCGGAACCGCGCTTCTCGCCGCAACGATCCGCTTCTTCTTCGACCGCGGCCAGCGCAGCGCGCGCAGCCTCTTCATGATCTCCAACCTCTACCTCATCACCGTGATGTTGCTCCTCGTCGTCAATGCGACTTAATCGTCACGCCATCCTGCTCGCAGGCATTCTCTCCCTCCTCTCGGCCTGCCAGCCGAAACCCGATCTCCCGAAACTCTTCCCTGTGCCGAACGCGCAGCTCATCGACGAGACCGGCCGAGCGGTGCCGCTCGACACGATGAAAGGCAACGTCACCGTCTACAACTTCATCTTCACCAGTTGCACCGGCATCTGCCCGATCATGACCAACAACATGCGCGCCGTGACGCCGAAGGTCGACAAGCGCGCGCCGGTACGTTTCGTCTCCATCAGCGTCGATCCCGCCCGCGACACACCGCCCGTCCTGGCCGCCTACGCCAAACGCAACCGCAACGACCCCCGCTGGACATTCCTCACCGGCGACCGCAACACCATCGTCGACCTCAGCATCAAAGGCTTCAAACTCGCCGCCGGCGACCCAATGCCAGGAGGCGAAGCCCTCCTACACAGCGGCAAGTTCGCGGTGGCCGACAAAGAAGGCGTGATTCGCGGATATTACGAAGGCTCTGATGCCGGGGTGGCGGACGAAGTGGTAAGTGCGATTGGTACGTTGCTCGACGAATGAGCGAGTAAAGCAGCTACCGCTGCCTAACGTGCGCGTCTTTTACGCGCTGGAAGGCCCGAAGATACTGCTGGAACACCATGTCCGTGTAGAACTCGATCCACGGTGTGATGTCTTCGTCGTGTTGATACCAGCGCTGCTGCGAGCGAAAAAGCGCTTCGTAGTAGGCGTCGCGGTTTTCGAGGATGACGTGATCCAGGGGGTAGAAGCGGGCGAAGTGGTAGCCGCTGCGTTCCAGGAGGTACGTCGATAGCAGGCGTGCCGTCCTGCCGTTGCCGTCGTGGAAGGGGTGGATGGCGAGGAAGTCGAGCACGAATTCAGCGGTGGTCAGGAAACGTGAGGTGTCGGCGGCGATGAGGCTTCGGTTCGTGCGGTCGCAGAGCTCGCGCAGGAACAGTTCTGATTTTTCTGGAGGTAGTGTTTTGACGGAGTACGAGCCGCCTTCGATGGCAACGCGTTTTGCTTTGATGCGTCCGGACCCATCCGGATTGGTGGACTCGAACATGCGGCGATGGACCTCGAGAACGAGCTCAAAGCTGATGATCTCGCGCGGAGGCTCGACCAGAGTCCAGAGCAGCGTCCGGATGATCGAAGAAACCGCCAGCATTCGGCGCTCGAGATCTTCGTCAATCCGCCGTTCCGACGGTTTGGTGGCCGCCGCGAGTGCGAGGTCGAGCTTGCTGGCAGGAATCTCCTCGCCCTCGATCTCGCTGCTGGCGTTCACGCTCTGTGCAATGTTGCGGAGCGCTGCTTCGTCGATGTTGTCCGGACTGATGAAGTCGTCGTTGGTGAAGCGGCCGATCTCGAACTTTGCACGGGCCAGCTTCTCGAGCTTGGCGACGGTGTATGCCGAAAGGTCGTAGCGCAACCCGGCTTTGAGCGGGAACGGCTGCGCGGGATCGATGACCGCTTCACGAAGTTCGTGCATGGCAACTGACGAATCTGCCGCACGTTAGCATAGCGGCGAGCAGGCTCTGATACTCTCCGCTGCGAATGACCGCCGTCGAATTCTTTCCTCCGCTCAACGCTTCTCTGAACGCTCTCAGCGGGATCTTGCTGCTGATCGGGTACTTCCTCATCCGGCAGAAGCGGATCCAGTTGCACAAGCGTTTCATGCTCGCGGCGTGTACGAGCTCGGTGCTTTTCCTGATCTGTTACGTGACGTATCACACGATCCGCGGCGGGGTGGTGACGAAGTTCGCGGGGACGGGTCTCTGGCGTACGGTTTATCTGGCCATTCTCACGTCGCACACGATTCTGGCGGTGATCATTCTGCCGCTGGCGATCATGAGTGTGTACAACGGACTGAAGATGCGCGTGCCGCAGCATCGGCGTGTTGCGCGGTGGACGTTTCCGCTCTGGATGTATGTGTCGGTGACGGGGGTGCTGGTGTACTTCTTCCTCTATCATTGGTTCCCGTCGCACTGACAGAACGGCCGCATGCAACGCAAGGAACGATTGCTCGACCAGCTTCGCGGATTCGCCGCGGCGGATGCGGCGGAGGAGGAGCATCGCCGCGAGATGTTGGCGCTGCTGGAGTCGGCCGGCGATGCGTTTTCGCGCGATCATTTCGTACCGGGACACTTCACCGCCAGTTGCTACGTTGTTGATGCCGAGGGACGGTTGTTGCTGCACCATCACAAACGGCTCGACCGGTGGCTGCAACTGGGTGGTCACGTCGAAATGGAAGAGCATCCGGAACTGGCTGCGTTGCGGGAAGGGCGTGAGGAATCGGGACTGCTCGATCTCCGGCATGCATCGGACGGCATTTTCGATCTCGACATTCACGCGATCCCCGCCGCGAAGGGCGAGCCGGATCACGCCCACTTCGACATTCGCTATCTTGCATTCACGGAGTCGCCCGAAACCGCGGTTGCGGATGACGCCGAATCGAACGGACTGGCCTGGGTGACGCTGGATCGCGCGGCGGAGCTGATGCCCGGTCCGGAGTCCGCCCGGGTGCTTCGGAAGATCGAGCGTCTTTGGCGCGAGAGGAGTCTGATTTGACGACAGTGGCGTTGCCCGAGAGCGATCTCGAGAAGAGTCCGTTTCGGCAGTTCGGCCGCTGGTACGACGATGCGCGCCAGCAGGCCACATCGCAACCAGTCGAGGCCATGACAGTGTCGACGTGCGGCACCGACGGCATCGTCTCCTCGCGTACTTGTCTCCTCAAGGACTTCGACGAGCACGGCTTCGTTTTCTACACGAACTACAACAGCCGCAAGGGCGTGCAGATCAGCGAGAACCCGCGCGTGTCATTGTGCTTCTACTGGCCATGGCTGGAGCGGCAGGTGCGGGCGGAAGGAGTGGCCGTGAAGACGACGGCGGAAGAATCCGACGCCTACTTCGCGACACGACCGCGCGGCAGTCAGATCGGAGCGTGGGCTTCGTGCCAGAGCGCGGTGATCCCCGGCCGCGGCGATCTCGATCGGCGCTTTCATGAGCTGGAGGCGAACTACGCTGATCGTCCCATTCCGCGCCCGCCGCACTGGGGCGGCTATCGCATCATCCCCGTCGAGATCGAGTTCTGGCAGGGGAGACCCGATCGCCTGCATGACCGGTTCGTCTACCGGTTGCGCGAGCCGAAGGATTGGGTGATCGAGCGTCTGAGCCCGTAGCCGGCACGGCCGGCAGCGTTTGTTGGCATAGCCTTGGGCACGTGCGGTCGCTTCACAAGGCCAGGACTGCCGAGGTGCAACCGTTAAACTGGCAGGATGAAAAAGCGCATCCTCTTTCTCTGCACCGGAAACGCGGCACGCTCGCAAATGGCCGAAGGTCTGGCGCGTGCGTATTACGGCGATCGTCTCGATGTCGTGTCGGCAGGCTCGCGGCACGCGGGTTGGGTGCATCCACTCGCGATTCAGGCGCTGGAGGCGATCGGCATCGATGCCGGCGATCACACATCGAAACCTGCGCAGCCTTTCCTCGAGCAGCAGTTCGACATCGTGGTCACGGTCTGCGACTCGGCGGCAGAGGATTGTCCGGACTGGCCGGGCGCGAAACGGATCGAGCGCTGGCCGATCGTCGATCCCTCTTACGGTCCCGACGATCCCTCTACGAGACTGGCTCGATTCATCCAGACTCGCGACGATCTCGAGCGACGGATCGACGATCTCGTCACGACGTTGTGATCCGCCTGCAATCCGCTTCGCAGACACGGCCGTAGCTCTCCTGAACGGAGGGTTTCGACATGTCGGATGTGAATAAGCAGATCGTGCAGAGGCTGATCCGAGAGGCGCAGGAGGGCGGCAATCTCGCGGTGGTCGATGAGCTTCTGGCCGAGGATTTCGTCGATCACTCGCCGTTGCCGGGATTGCCGCCGACGCGCGAGGGCGTGTCGATGCTCTTCGCAGGAATGCGGCAGGCGTTTCCGGATCTGCGCGTGACGATCGAGGAGCAGATCGCGGACGAGGAGAAGGTGGCTACGCGCAAGACGTTCGAGGGAACACACCGCGCGCCGTTCCTCGGCATCGAGGCCACGGGCAATCCGATCCGGTTCGAGGTGATCGACATCCTGATGGTGCGCGGCGGAAAGATCCGCGAGCATCGCGTGGTGGCGGATCTGCTCACGCTGATGCAGCAACTCGGCGCGGTGGGATAAATCACGGTTGCTTTCCTCTCCGTGCCGTAGCGCTTTGGAGTGCGGCAGCTTGCTGCCGCTTTCGGTAGCGTGGCTGGAACGCAGAACGTGCGAAGTTGCTCGCGGACTTGGTAAGAGGTTCCAGCCGCGTTTCCCGAGACATGCTTCGGCCCGCTTGTGGCGCGCTACCTAAAGCGGCGGCAAGCCGGCCGCACTCCAAAGCGCTGCGGCGCGGAGTGGGACCAGCTAGAACGCGGTCGCGGAATCGGGCACGAGCAGTCGCAGGGATTGCGGCACGACGCGTACGTGCAGATCTTCGCCGAGCGTGATCGGTTCGCCGTCGAGGTGGGCGGGGCCGGCGTTCGTGCGGCGGATGGTGACCTCGGTGGTCTGGACGGACGTGACGCCGGCGGCGCGATGGAATGATCCGGTGAAGAGGCGGGTGATGAGGAACGCGGCGTCGATGAAGTGAGTGTCGTCGACGATGACGAGGTCGAGCAGTCCATCCTGCAGCGATGCCAGCGGTGCGATGCGTGCGTTGTTGCCGTACTGTCCCGAGTTCGCGACCGCGATCACAAACGCGCACTTCCGAGTGGTCGTGCCGTTCGCCGTCACCTGATACTCCTCGGCTTTGAATTCCATGAATGCGTGCAGGCCTTCGCGCACGTATGTCTGCAACCCGCGCACGCTGCTGGCGGCGAAGCGGTTCGCGATGACGGCGTCGAAACCGATGCCCATCACGCCGAGGAAAGGGTGACCGTTGACTGAGGCCGTGTCGATCGTGACGATGCGGCCGCCGCGACACGAGCGAAGCGCGGCAGCGGGGTCGGCGCCGAGACCGATGTGCCGCGCGAAACCGTTGCCGGAACCGATCGGCAGAACTCCCAGCGCGAGCGGCGTTCCGATCAGGCGTTTCGCGGTCTCGTGAACCGTGCCGTCGCCGCCCACTGCGAATACGACGTCGATCGATTCGCGCTCGGCGCGATCGATGATCGCGTCGAGATCTTCCTTGAGCGCGCAGGCGGCGATCTCGTGTTTGAACGGACTCTCGCGGCGGATCAGATCCGCCACGTCGTAGCTGCGCTTCGTTCCGGAGCGCTCGTTGATGATGAAGAGAGCCTTCACGTGCGGGACCACTCAGGAGCTGCGAATGATCTCCATCAGCACCGGCTTCAGTCCGTTGATGATGAACTGAATGCCGATGGCGCCGAGGAGGAGGGACATGACTTTGGTGAACACGGCGCGGCCGCGGTCGCCGATGAGGCGGGAGAGCGGGACGGCGGCGAGAAGGAAGACGTAGGAGACGATGCCGACTCCGCAGATGGCCAGGGCCACAGCTGCTTTCTGGTCAAAGCGCGGATAGGAGTTGACCAGCAGCATCGTCGATGTGATCGCGCCCGGGCCGGCGAGCATGGGGATGGCCAGCGGCACGACGGCGATCGAGGACGGATCGATCTCGGCCTTTTCGACATCCTGATTTTCCATCCGCTTCTCGCCGCTAAGATTGCTGCGCTCGTCCGAATGCATGAGCGTGTTCAGCGCATTGGTGAAGAAGACGATGCCGCCCATGATCTGGAATGCCGGCACGGTGATGCCGAAGAACTGAAACACCCAGTTGCCGGCGATGAGGAACACGGTCAGCACGACGATGACCGCCCCCGATGCGATGAGCGCGACGCGCGCGCGTCCGCGGCCCGAGAGGCGATCCGTCAATGCTACGAACGACGGAATCACGGCCAGCGGATTCACCATCGTGATCAGCGTGATGAACGACAGCAGGATGACTTTCGACAGCGGCATCGCGCGCGATTGTATGCGGGCAGAGGCCGCCTGCGGAGCCTTCTCCCCTCGGGTGAGGGGAGAAGGCTACTCGCGGGAGAAGGTCGAAATCAGAGGCGGCGCATGACGAGGAGACCGATGGCGCCGAGGAGTGCGGCCAGGGCGAGCAGGCCGAGCGGATCGAGTACAGGGATGGCGGCCAGCGATGCCGCGCCGACGACGAACGTGGTGCCGTCATTTGCGCCGCCCTGGCCCGGATCATCGGTGCCGCCCGTGGTTTCGTTCGTGCCGTTACCGTCGCCGTCGGAGTTGATCGTTCCCTGGTTCGTGACGGTGCTGCCGATCGGTGCGTCAGCCTCCAGCAGCGCTTGAATGGTGATGGTGACGGAGCCTCCGTTCGCGATCGCGCCGTTCCAGGTGACGGTGTTGGTGCCGATGGTGGCCACGGCCGTTCCCGACGTGGCGTTGGCCGAGATGAGCGTCAGCTCCGCGGGCAACACGTCGATGAACTCGTTGCCGGGGTTGTCCGCCTGATTGGCGGGACCGGAGTTGGAGAGCACGATGGTGTAGGTCACGTTCGTTCCCGGCTGGAACGTGCCGGAAACGGTCTTGGTGCCGGTGACGGCGGCGCCGGCCGGCGGCAGGACATTGAATCCGGTGGCGTTGCCCGAGCCTGCCTGTGCCGGATCGTCGGTGACACCGGAGGTTTCGTTGATGCCGTTACCGTCGGCGTCGGAGTTGACCGTGCCCTGGTTCGTGATGGTGGTACCGACGGGCACGTCACCTTCGACGAGTGCATCGATGGTGATGGTCACCGAGCCGCCGGCGGGAATGACGCCGTTCCACGTGACGGTGTTGGTGCCGACGTTGGCCACGGGTGTGCCCGACGTGGCGTTGGCCGAGATGAGAGTCAGCTCCGACGGCAACACGTCGATGAACTCGTCGCCCGGGTTGTCGGACTGACCGGCAGGTCCCGAGTTGGAGAGCACGATCGTGTACGTCACGGTCGATCCTGGCTCGAACGAACCGGAGGCGGTCTTGGTAGCGGTGACCGTAGCGGGCGAGAGCACCGCGGTGGTCTCGGTGTCGCTCTCGTTCCCCGTGTTGGGATCCGTGGTTGCCGAAGAAGCCGTGGCGGTATTCGTGATCACGGAACCGCCTGCGACGGTTGCGTTGACGGCGACTGTCAGAGTGAAGACATCGCTGCCGACGTCCAGACTGGCGATCGAGCAGGAGACGTTGCCGGTGGCGCCGACGGCGGGAGTGGCGCAGGACCAGCCGGCAGGCGCGGAGAGCGAGACGAAGGTCGTACCGGCAGGCAACGTGTCGGAGAGCGCGGCGGTGGTGGCGTTGCTCGGACCGGCGTTGTTGACCGTGATCGTGTAAGTGATGTTGTTCCCGGCTGTGACCGGATCCGGCGTGTCGGTCTTCGTTACCGAAATGTCAGCGGAGCCGGAACCGACGGTGGTTGTGGCGACACCGCTTTCATTGCCCGTATTCGGATCGGTCGTGGTGGACGATGCGGTGGCGGTATTGGTGATCACCGTTCCGTTTGCGAGGCCGGCGTCTACGTTGACGATCAGCGTGAAGACGGCGTTGCCGATGGCGACGCTCGCGTTCGAACAGGAAACCGTGCCGGTTGCGCCGACCGCGGGGGTCGTGCAAGACCATCCGCCGGGGCTGCTGAGCGAAACGAACGTCGTACCGGCGGGCAGCGTGTCGTCGAGGTCGACGTTGGTGGCTACGCTCGGGCCGGCGTTGTTCAGCGTGATGGTGTAGGTGAGGTTGTTGCCGGCGGTGACCGGATCGGGCGTATCGACCTTGCTCACGGAGAGATCGGCTGACGCGGCGACGGTGGTCGTCGCGGTGGCGCTCTCGTTGCCGGTGGTCGGATCGGGCGTCGTCGAAGCGACCGTGATGGTGTTGGAGATCACCGTGCCAGCGGCTGTCGAGGGATCGACGTTGACCACCAGCGTGAAGGGGGTCGCAGTGCCGGCGACCTGGGAAGAGTCTTTCGTGCAGGAGACCGTGCCGGTTGCGCCGACTGCGGGAGTGCTGCACGTCCAGCCGAGGGGGCTCGTGAACGAGACGAACGTCGTCCCGGCAGGCAGCGTGTCGCTGAGACTCACAGCGTCGGCATTGCTCGGACCGGCGTTGGTGATGGTGATGCTGTAAGTGATGTTGTTGCCGGCGATGACCGGATCGGGCGAATCGGTCTTCGTCACCGAGAGGTTCGCGGAAGTGGCCACTGTGGTGGCTGCGCTGCCGGTCTCGTTGCCGGTGTTCGGATCGGTGGTGGCGGCCGAAACCGTGGCGGAGTTGTTGATCACAGTGCCGCTCGAAGTCGCGGCAAGGACATTCACGACGAGCGTGAAGACCTGATTGCCGAGGCCGATCGACGGGTTTGTGCAGGAGACCGTCCCGTTCGTGAAGGCGCCTGGCGTGGTGCAGGACCAGCCGCCGGGCGACGCCAGCGACACGAACAACGTTTCGGCAGGCAGGATGTCGGACAGACTGACGGTCGTGGCGTTGCTCGGACCGGCATTGTTCACCGTGATGGTGTAGGTGAGGTTCGCGCCGGCATTGACCGGATCCGGTGTGTCGCTCTTGGTCACGGAGAGATCGGCGGAGGCCGCGACGGTTGTCGTGGCCGTGTCGCTCTCGTTGCCCGTGTTTGGATCGGACGTGGCGGACGATAACGTCGCGGTATTCGAGAGCACCGTGCCTGCCGCGACCGACGGATCGACGTTGACGACGATCGTAAAGAAGTCGACGGTAGTGAGGAAGCTCGGGTTTGTGCAGGAAACCGTTCCGTTCGCGCCGACCGCTGGAGTCGTACACGACCAACTGCCGGTCGTGGACAGCGACACAAACGTGGTACCGGCGGGCAGCGTGTCGGAGAAGCTCGTGGTCGCCGCGTTACTCGGGCCGTTGTTCGTGATGGTGATCTGGTAGGTGATGTTGCTGCCGGCATTGACAGGATCCGGCGTGTCGGTCTTGGAGATCTGGAGATCCGCCGACGTGGCCACGGTCGTGGTCTCGGTGTCGCTCTCGTCGCCGGGGTTGCCTTCCGCGGCCGCTGACGTCGCGGTGGCGGTGTTTGAGAGGACTGTTCCCGCCGCGACGGACGGATCGACCGCAACGGTCAGCGTGAAGATGGCGCTGCCGACGCCGAAGCTCGGATTGTTGCAGGTGACGGTGCCCGTGGCGCCGACGGCCGGAGTGGTGCAGGACCAGCCGGCAACTGCGGGCAGGGAGACGAACGTCGTTCCCGCCGGAAGCGTGTCGCTCCACGATGACGTGGGTGCTGCATCGGGTCCGTTATTGGTGACCGTGATGGTGTACGTCAGGTTCGCGCCCGCGTTCACCGGATCGGGCGAGTCGGTCTTCGTGACCACGAGGTCCGCGATCTGGAAGATACCGAGGAGGACCGGGTCATGATCGGAGGCGCGGTAGGGCGAAGCAGGCTGAAAGAGCACACGCGGCGGAACGAGCGCGGAGCCGTCCGGCTTCTCTTCGAAGGGCTGCTCGAAGGCTCCGTCGTCGATCTCGTCGTTGTAGTCGAAGAGAGGATTCTCGTCGGCGTTGATGTGCCACACGTTCACGCCCGTGACCTGCGGCGTGAGGCTGGCACTCGAGAACGCATAGTCGAGGTGACCGAGCTGGCCGTCGAAGAGGTACGAGTAGGCGTTAGCGCCGAGGAAGGCGGTCTCGAGATCCGTGTAGCCACCGCCGGTGAGAGTCGTCGTGGCAGTCTCCTGGGCGTATGAGTTGAAGTCGCCGAGGAGCAGGACGTCCGGATCGCCCGCGGCGGGGATCACGGTGCCGTTGACCCAGGTGAGGATGCGGTTGTGCTGCGCGACGCGGGTTGGGGCGAAGCAGGCCTGACCGTCATTCTGATCGAGATCGGCGCCGCTGGCGCCGCTGCAGCTCTTCGACTTCGAATGATTGGCGACCGCGGTGAAGCGCTCGCCGAACGCAGGGTTCGTGGCATCGACGACGTCGAACGTCTGCGCGGTGGGCGGGCGGTTGTGGACCGCGTCCATGTCGGAGATCGGTGATCCGACCGGGGACACGATGTTGGTGCGGTAGATCAGAATGACGCGGATCTGATCGGTGCCAAGGGAGCCGCCGGTGTTGATGAAGGCGTAAGGGTTGGCGCCGCCGCAACGCGTGTTCACACCCGTTATTGGGTGATCGAGGAGGTCGGCGATCGCGGCGTTGCCGTTCTCGATCTCCATGAGGGCGACGACGTCGGCGTCGAGCGTACAGATAACGATCGCAGTTCGGTCGCGCTGGCGGTCGAGCTCCGCCGCGCTGTCGGCGCCACGGGAGTTGATCGTCGTGAAGTAATTCAACACGTTCGCTGCGGCCACCCGGATGGCGCCGCCGACGGCGGGCGGTGTTGCGGGGCGCGTGTTGACGGCGGTGAATGCCGCGGGCGAGGCGGCCACGGGGCGGACGCGCCATTCGTCCGGGCTCGATCCGCCGGAGAACGAGTAGTGCAGGATGCCCGTCAGGCTGCTGATCGTGTCACCGCCGCGGAAAAAGTCGGTGCCTTGTGTGCCGATGGAGAGGCCGCCGTTGGCTTGCGGGTGGAAGACAAACTGTTGGCCGTTCGGCAGGTTCAGGACCGAGTTCTCGACGTTGTCGTCGTCGTCGAGGTAGACGCGGCGGCGGTTCAGATTGTCGAGCTGCGCAGCGTATCCGGCAACGTTCGGCGGATTGACCTCGGTGTATTGGCGCGAGCGTCCGCCCTCGAACAGCTCGATGCGTCCGTAACGCGCCTGCTCGAAGTACTCCGAGACCGTGAGGGTGTCGACGTACGTGACGAGCATGCTCTCCATCGGCTCGTAAAAGTCGTCGATGACGGGAGCGACGACGGGAAGATCGATCGTCGAAGCGGTCACCTGCGCGAGGTTATTGCCGGCGTTCGTGATGACGACCGATCCGGCGGTGGTGGCCGTGATCTGCGTGCTGCCGAAGAACTCGGACACGGTGCCGGTAACCTGAACCCGCTGTCCCTCGGCGACATTGGTCGGACATCCACCGCAGAAGATGAAGATGCCATCGGAGGTTCCGGCAGCGGGAGCGTCCATGTCGGTGGTCTCTTCCTGTACGAAGAAGCCCGACAGACGGCTGTCGTTCGGGATGGGCTGGAAGTCCCCGATGACGACGCCTTCGATGGTGACGCTGGCACCGGGGATCGGCGTGGTGGCGCCGTTGCCCTGCACGTCATGGATGAAGACGATGACCGGCGGTGGGTTGACGACCACGCTGACGACGCAGTTCGCGGTCTGCGGGACGCCATCGTTGTTCGCCCACTGGATGGTGACGCTGTAGGTATTCGCAGGAGTGGCCGCGGAGACGCTGAGCGTCGCGTTCGCCGTGCCGCCCACGCCGCCGGCCGGTGTGAAACCGGTCAGCGTGATCGTGCCTGGGTCGACGGGCGTGATGCTGGTGATCGTTGCGCTGGTGACCGTGCCGTCGGTGTCGGTGGCGCTGACGCCGCCGGACGTGGCAGTGCCGGCGGTGGTGGTTAGGGGAGAGGCACAGGTTGGAACGACGGGAGCGTTGCCGCCTCCTTGGGGCGTCAGCGAGAAGTCGTCGACGGCGAGACCGTCGTCGGCGCCGCTGGCATTGGTATCCGTCCAGCGGATCCAGAACGTGGCACCGTTGGCGATGCTCAGCGCCGGGATGCCGACCGGTGCGATGACGGTGCGGTTCGCGGCGGCGTTGCCGTCTTTCGCACCGGTCGTCGCGGTGACCGGCGTAACGAAATTCAGCGCGGCTACTCCGGTCCATGCACCGGTCGTGAGGCTCGTCGCGTCCGTGCTGAAATCGAAGTTGATCTGGTCCGTGCGGGCAGCCGTGCCGAGCCGCCACTCTTCACCCGTGTATCCGACGTCCAGGCTGGTGACGGTGGCGCCTGTGTTGTTCGTGAAGCAGGCGCCGAACACCGGAATGAGCGTGCCGCTTTGGAGGCCACCAAGAGCACGATCAGTTGCTGCGGTTGAACCGTAGCTGTACGTGTCACCGGTGTTGCTGCCACCGGTGTCGACGGCGTATTGCTCGTTGTCGCGCGCGCCACCGCCGGTTTCGGTCATGAACCAGCCGGTGATGGTCAGGTTGTTCGTGGTCGAACCGGCCGTGTTGGAAAGCGTGTCGAAATTCTGGGTACTGGCTGATCCGATTGTGGTCAGACTCACGCACTGCGCCGTGGCGCGCTGCGCGCCGAGAAGCACTACGATGATTGAAACGAGCAACAGGTAAACGCGCCGCGAAGCGTTCATGGAATCCACCCCAATTGGTATTGTGTCGGGACGCAGGCGCCCCATGTGAAATGCGTACTACCGGAATGACGGGGACTCTACACCAAAAATGACCTCAGCGCGTCTCACTCTGGTGATCTCCCCACCGCGATGTAGCCGCGATGGGGAGGCTACCTGGGCGTCAATGGCGTTGCACGAAGAGCACGATCCCCGCGAGTGAGAGTGCCATCAGCATCAAGGCGAGCGGGGAGAGAGTCGGAATGGGGGTGAGTGCGGGGGCGACGACCGTCGTGGCCGCGCTTCCGGCGTTGTTCCCGCCGGCCGGATCGGTGGGCGAGGTGACGGTGGCTGTGTTGACGACCAGGCCGGCCGCGCCGGCGTGCAAAACGATGTCGAACGTTGCTGAAGCACTGGCGGCGAGTGTGGCGATCGTGCAGGTGATCGTGCCGTTCGTGCCTACCGCGGGCGTGACGCAGTTGAAGAGCGGACCGCTGGTTTGCGTCGCGGAGACGAACGTCGTGCCGGCGGGCAACTCATCGGTGAGCATGACGCTGGCCGCATCCGACGGCCCGTTGTTCGTGACGGTGACGACGTAGGTCACATCGCTGTCCGGAGCGGCGGTAGGCGGGCCGGTCTTGGTGACACTGAGATCGGCGATGGCCCCGACGAAGGCAGTTGTGGTGGAGGTGTTGTTGGCTGGGTTGGGATCCGTAGTGTTGCTTGCGATGTCGGCAGTATTGGCGATGGCGATGGCGCTGGCGTCCGGTGTCGACGGTGAGACGTGCAGCACGATCGAGAAGACGGCGGACGCGCCAGGCAGGAGCGTGGCGATCGTGCAGGTGATGGTGCCGGTGCCGCCGACGGCCGGCGTGACGCAGTTGAAGAGCGGACCGCTGGTCTGATTCGCCGAGACGAAGGTCGTATTGGCCGGCAACGTGTCGGTGAGTGAGACGCTGGCGGCATCGGACGGTCCGTTGTTCGCGACCGTGACGGTGTAAGTCACATCGGCGTCCGGATCGGCAGTGGCCGGGCCGGTCTTGACGACGGAGAGGTCGGCGGATGCTTCGACGGTCGTATTCGCGGTGGACGTGTCATTGCCGCTGTTCGCGTCGGCGGTCGTCGTCGCGACATCGGCAGTGTTGGCGATGACGAAGCCGTCAGTTGTCGATGCAGGCACATGCATCGTGAACGTGAATGTGGCCAGCGCGTTTGGCGCGAACGAGGCGATCGTGCAGGTGATCGTGCCTGTGCCGCCGACGGCGGGAGTGACGCAGTTGAAAAACGGACCGGTGGTCTGAGTCGCGGAAACGAATGTCGTACCCGCAGGCACCGTATCGGTGAGTGAGACGTCTGCGGCGTCCGAGGCGCCTTCGTTCGCGACGGTGATGGTGTAGACGACGTTCGTTCCTGCGTCGACGGTGGCTGGTCCGTTCTTGGTGACCGCGACGTCGGCGCTCGGCGTGACGGCGGTGACCTGAGTGGATGAGTTGTTGGCGAGATTACTGTCGGCACCCGTGGCGCTGACGGTCGCGGTATTCGTCACTGAGAGCGTGTTGCCGATCTCGACGACGAGCGTGAATTGCGCGGAGACGGTGTTCCCGAGCGCGGCGAACGTGCAGGCGAAGGGACCATTCGTGCCGATGGCGGGCGCGGCGCAGATCGCGGCCGGACCCGAGTCCTGTATGAGCGAGACGAACGTGGTGTCGGGTGGCAGCGAGTCGTTGAGCGTGACGTCGAAGGCGGTGTCGGGACCGTTGTTCGTCACGGTGATGGTGTAGTCGAGCTCCGTCCCCGCGGTGGCGATCGCGGCGCCGGTCTTGACCACGCTCACATCGGAGCTCGATACGGTGAGCAGCGTGAAGGAGGCGTTGTTCTCCGCGGCCGGGTCGTTGTCCGCAGTCACGGTGGCGGTGTTGGAGATCGTCGATCCGGGACTGGCGCCCGGCGGGACATGCACGGTGAGGGTGAACGTTGCTGACGCGCTGGCGGGGAACGTGGCGATGCTGCATGACACGAGTCCCAAGTTGCCGGCGCCGGGATCGGAGCAGGTCATCCCCGGCCCGTTGTTCTGCACGATGGAGACGAACGTCACGCCGGTGAGCGTGTCGTTCATGGTCACGCCGGTTGCATCGTCGGGACCGGCGTTTCCGAGCGAGATCGTGTAGACCACGTCGGTGTCGGGACCGGCTCCGGACGGGCCGCTCTTGGAGATGAACATGTCGCCCTGCGGCGGGAAAGGAGTGGTGGTGCCCGTCGTCGCGGAGTCGTTCTCGGAGTTCGGATCGGTCGTCGAAGATACGTTGGCGATGTTGGTGAACGAAGTGCCCGGCGGCGTGGCCGGCGGGATGTGAAAGACGAACGTGAAGTTCGCGGTGCTCCCGAAGGTCAGCGAAGCGATCGAGCAGTTGATGGTGCCGACGGTGTCGCCCGGGTTTGGGAACGCACAAATGAACGCCGGACCGTCGTCCTGAACGGCTGAGACGAACGTCATTCCCGCGGGGATGGAGTCGGTCAGCGTGACCGTCGCGGAATCGTCAGGCCCGAGGTTCGTGACGCTGACGCTGTACGAAACGTCAGTATCGGCCGCTGATTCGGACGGGCCCGATTTGGTGATGAGGATGTCCGCTTCCTGCGCTCGAGCGAGCGGTGCGATCGACACAGCAATAGCGAGAAAAATGAAGAGACTCAATGTGCGCAACGTGGGACCCCGAGCGACCGCCAGCGATCGCTACTCTCTCAGCGGTCTTCTAACAAGGAGCGATGCTTTTTGGCAAGTGGCCGACGATGGGAGTCTCAAAGTCTCAAAGTCTCAAAGTCTCAAAGAGGGCTCCGATCGTGCCCTTTGCGACTTTGAGACTTTGCGACTTTGAGACTCTGCCCCTCATCGCCATCTGCCTAACGCCACTCCGGAATTCTGCCTGGCGTCCAGGGTGCGCCGGCGGTGTTGAGCTCCTTTTCGATGGCGGCAAGATCCGTTTCGATTGCGGTCTTCAGACGTGCGAGCAGCGGGACGAATTGTTGCTCGGCGATGGCCAGTGCTTCGCGATGTGTGTTCGTGGGCGGTACGGTCGTGACGAAGCCGTTGACGGCCGTGGTGATGCGATCGACGAGCGCGGGTGGCGCCGGCTCGTTCGCGGCGCGGAGCGTGGGATCGCCGTTGATGCTTTCGTCGATGTCGCGGAGAGTCTTGTCGACGTCATTCACGCGTGTGACGAGTTTCGGGTCGGGTCCGTCGATCTGATCGAGTGCGCCGCGGATCAGTTTCACGCGCAACAGCGCTTCTTCATTCGCGCGCGCGGCTCCCATGATCGCTTTCTGCAGACGCGAGGCGCGCTTCTGGAACTCCAGCATTTTGGCGCGATCGCTTTCATTCATCGACGACAGATGCAACGGTACGACGTTGAACGTCTGCGGCGCGCCGAGCGCGGTCTCGATGCCGTCGATCCGTTTCGTCAGCCGCGCGGTGTAGGTTCCGGGCGCCACGAGCGGTCCCTGGATCGGCGTCGCGAACTGGTCGGGCGCTTCCGGGTTCAGCTCGATCGGCGACGGCGGCGGGTAGCGCAGGTCCCAGGCCACGCGATGGAATCCCGAGGTGACCGGGCCGGTGACGCGGCGGATGACGTTGCCGTCGTCGTCGGAAACGGTGAGCACGATGGCGGGATCGAGCTCGCGTTGTTCGGCGCGGAGCTGATCCCACGTCGGATAGGGAATGGCGATCTGACGCTCGATCTTGCCGGGCTCGTTGCCGCCGTCTTTCTCGAGCTTCGCTTCTTGGGCCCAGCGCTGTTTGCGAAGGTTCTCGAGCTCTTTCTGGAGGTGATAGGTGAAGACGGCGCCGAACGGCGGGTTCGGCGCAATGAAGAACGACGCGCCCTGGAACGCGGGACCGGGAAGTCCGAGCGGTGTGCGCTGGACGTAAAGCTCGGCGTCGCGCGGCGGGAAGAGCGTCCCTTCCGCCGCGGCCACCGCGGGGGTCATGGTCCTCAGCGCGCGGTAGTCATCCAGAATGTAGATTCCGCGGCCGAAGGTACCGACGACGAGATCGTTGCGCCGTTTCTGGATCCAGAGATCGCGCACGGAAATTGTCGGCAGTCCGCCTTTGAGTTGAATCCAGCTCGTGCCGCCGTTCTGCGTGAAGAAGAGGCCGAACTCCGTTCCGGCGAAGAGGAGTTTCGGATCGACGTGATCTTCGACGATCGAATACGCAGTGTGCGTGGCGGGGATGTTCGCGGCGATCGGCTTCCACGTCGCACCGCGGTCGTTGCTCACGAGCAGGTACGGTTTGAAATCGCCGGTCTTGTGATTGTCGAACGCCGCGTAGACGGTGTTGGCATCGTGCGCCGACGCGGTGAGACAGGAGACGTACGACATCTCCGGCACGCCCGGGAACTTCTCGATCTTCCGCCAGTTCTGTCCGCCGTCTTCGGTGACCTGCACGAGGCCGTCGTCGGTGCCGGCGTAGATCAGCCCTTCCTTCAGCGGCGATTCGGAAAGCGAGACGATGTTGCCGTAGTACGACGTCGAGTTGTTCTTGGCCACCGCGTCGATGCCCCACACGCGGCCCATGACCGGGATCTTGTTGCGGTCGAGATGCCGCGTGAGATCGCCGCTCACTGCTTTCCACGTATCGCCGCGATCGTCGCTGCGGAAGAGATATTGCGCGCCGAAGTAGACGCGGCTGCTGGCGTGCGGACTGATGATCAGCGCGGAATCCCAGTTCATCCGCAGCGGGTCCATGTTTCCGGTGGGCTGCGGCTGAATGTCGAGCGCTTCGCCGGTCCGTTTGTCGAAGCGATTGAGTCCGCCGTTCTGCGATTCGGCGTAGAGGATATTCGGATCGCTCGGATCGACGATCGTACGGAAGCCGTCGCCGCCGAGCGTGATGTACCAGTCGCTGTTGGTGATGCCGTGCGCGGTGGCCGTGCGTGACGGCGCTCCGAGACTGAAGTTGTCCTGCGTGCCGCCATACACGTGGTAGAACGGCAGCGCGTCGTCGGCGCTGATGCGATAGAACTGCGTGATGGGCAGGTTCGGTTTAAACTGCCAGTTCGCGCCGCGGTCCCACGTCTCGTACAGCCCGCCGTCATTGCCCGCCAACAAATGATCGCTGTCTTCGGGATCGACCCAGATGGCGTGATAGTCGACGTGAATGTTCTCCTGATCGACGCGGCGGATGGTCTTACCGCCGTCATCGGTGACGCGCAGGTAAGTGTCGGCGGAGTAGACGCGGCCGGGATGATTGGGATCGACGAAGAGCTCCGTGTAGTACTGCGGGCTCGACGGAACGTAGGAGTTCATCTTCTCCCAGTTCGCGCCGCCGTCTTTGGAGCGGTAGAAGCCGCCGGTTTTCCGCGAGGCTTCGATGATGGCGTAGACGGTCTTCGGCTCTTTCGGCGGGATGGCCAGTCCGATGCGTCCCATCTGTTCCTTCGGCAGGCCGTTGCTGAGTTTCGTCCAGGTCGCGCCGCCGTCGGTCGATTTGTGGATGGCCGATTCCGGTCCGCCGTTGATGAGCGTGAAGACATGGCGCCGGCGTTGGTAGGCCGCGGCGTAGAGCGTGTCGGGATTGGAGGGATCGAGGAGGACATCCGTGACGCCGGTGTTTTCGCTGATCGTCAGGATCGCTTTCCACGTTTTTCCGCCGTCGGTGGTCTTGTACAGACCGCGATCGCCGCCGCTTTTCCAGAGCGGTCCCTGCGCGGCGACGTAGACGACGTTGGAGTCGCGCGGATCGACGACGATCCTGGCGATGTGCTCCGACTTCCCGAGGCCAACGTTCTTCCATGACTTGCCGCCGTCCGTCGACTTGTAAACGCCGTCGCCCCACGCCACCGATCGCTGGCTGTTGTTCTCGCCCGTGCCGACCCAGATGGTCAGCGATTCGCGCGGATCGATGGTGACGCAGCCGATCGAATACGAGGGCTGGTCGTCGAAGATCGGCGTGAACGTGGTGCCCGCGTTCGTCGTTTTCCAGAGATTGCCGGAAGCGACGGCGATGTACCACGTGCGCGGATCGCGCGGATCGACGGCAATGTCGCCGATGCGTCCCGAGGTCAGCGCCGGACCGATGCCGCGCAGCTCGAGACCGGAGAAGAGCGAGTCGTCGTATTTCGGCTTCGGATCGGCGGCGTAGGCGGCCGAAATCGCGAGAACAAACGTCAGAGCGGCGGCGAGAAGGCGAGTCGCACGATTCATGGCGCACGATCCTAACCGCGAGCGGCCTCGGCCGCCATGACGTTTCGGCTACCATGCGGGGATGAAGACAGAGGGCAGCGGCAAGTCGGCAGTCGGCAGTCGGCGGTCGGCAGTAGCAAGAGCAGCACGGAGAATGC
>JALYJW010000072.1 GCA_030775085.1 Acidobacteriota bacterium
GGCCAGCCGGCGGGACGCCGGCGCTCCGGTGGCGCTGGCACCGGCGGCGGCACGATCTACACGGTCGGAGAGAACGGCACACTAACGCCGATCCGCGTCCGCACAGGCCTCACCGACGGCTCCGTCACGGAGATCCGCGGCGGCAATCTGAAGGAAGGGATGCAGGTCATCGCCGGTACGGCGCAACCGCAATCGGCCGAGACCACGTCGAACGCCTCGCCGTTCCAGAACAACAATCAGCAGCAGGGTGGCCGGCGGCCGGGAGGGTTCTGATGACCACGGTCATTCGCACGGACGCACTCGTCAAAACCTACGTCAGCGGCACGAACGAAGTCCACGCGCTGCGCGGAATCGATCTCACGATCGGACGCGGCGAGCTGGTGGCGATCATGGGCACTTCGGGCTCCGGCAAGTCGACGCTCATGAATCTCCTCGGCTGTCTCGACTCGCCCACCACGGGCTCGTATGAGCTCGACGGCGTGCGCGTCGATGGCCTGGGCAGAAACGAGCTGGCGGCGATCCGCAATCAGAAACTCGGCTTCGTGTTTCAGGGCTTCAATCTATTGCCGCGCACGACCGCGCTCGAGAATGTCGAGCTGCCGTTGCTGTATGACCGAAGCGGAAGAAAACTCGATCCGCGTGCGCTGGCCATCGCCGCGCTCGAGCGCGTCGGCCTCGCCGAGCGCCTCGACCATCAACCGAGCGAGCTATCGGGCGGACAACAACAACGCGTCGCCATCGCACGCGCGCTCGTCACGTCACCAGCACTCGTGCTGGCCGATGAGCCGACCGGCAATCTCGACACGCGCACGACCACCGAGGTCATGGCGCTGTTCCAGGAGTTGAACGAAGAAGGCGTCACCATCGTCATCGTCACGCACGAGCCGGAGGTGGCTGTCTACACGAAGCGCATCGTCGAAATGCGCGACGGCCGCATCGTGCGCGACGAGCCGGTGAAGAACCGTCGCAATGCCGCGCGCGATCTCGAGAAGGATGACGAACGGAGCGCCGCATGAAGACGACCATTCTCGTGCGCCTGGCCACGCAGTCCATCCGCAAGAACAAAATGCGCGCGGCGCTGACGATGCTCGGCATCATCATCGGCGTGGCCGCGGTCATCGTCATGGTGGCGGTCGGCTTCGGCGCGCGCTCGCGCATCCGCGCCCAGATCAACAACCTCGGCACGAACATGATCGTCATCACGCCCGGCGCCGCGCAGGCAGCAGGCGTGAGCCAGGGCGCGCAGGCGTTCCCGAATCTCTCGCTCGACGACGTGGAAAAAATCCGCGACGAAGCGCAGGTCGTGACCGCTGTCTCGCCTGTGATCGTCAGCCGCTCGCAGGTCATCGGCGACGCCGGCAACTGGCGCACGATGATCAACGGCGTCGACACCGACTATCAGATCATCCGCGACTGGCAGACCGTGTCCGGAGAGTTCTTCGCGCCCGAAGACGTGTCGTCGATGCGCAAGGTGGCGGTGCTCGGCAAGACCGTCGCCGATCAACTGTTCCCCGGCACCGATCCGGTCGGTCAGGAAGTGCAGATCCGCAACGTGCCGTTCGACGTCGTCGGCGTGCTCGCGCCGAAAGGACAGACCGCCAGCGGCAGCGACTCGGATGACGTCGTGCTGATCCCGCACACGACCGCGAAGGCAGCACTTTCCGGACGCTCGTTCCTCCCGCAGATCCTGGCCAGTACCGCGTCCGAGGGAGACATTGTGGGCGCGCAGGACGAGATCCGCGTGCTGCTCCGCGAATCGCGACGCCTCGGCGAAGGCGATCCCGACGACTTCACGGTGCGCAACCAGAACGACCTCGCCGAAGCCGCGGAAGGAAGCACGAAAGTCATGACGCTGCTGCTGGCCGCGATTGCATCGATCTCGCTGCTCGTCGGCGGCATCGGCATCATGAACATCATGCTGGTCTCGGTCACCGAGCGCACCCGCGAGATCGGCATCCGCCTGGCGATCGGCGCAAGAGGCTCCGACGTGCTCACGCAGTTCCTCGTGGAGAGCATCGTCATGGGCGTCCTCGGCGGCCTGATCGGCCTGGCCCTCGGCATCATCGGCTCCAAGCTCCTCGGCCACTTCACCGGCTGGGAAACCGTGATCTCACCTCTGCTGATGATGGTGTCCGTGATCTTCTCCGGCGCAGTGGGCGTGTTCTTCGGCTACTACCCGGCAAGGAAGGCGGCGGCGCTGCATCCGATCGAGGCGTTGCGGTACGAGTAATCTTTAGCCCTTGCGTTCTGCCGCGAGGGCTACCCCTCATCCGCCTTCGGCACCTTCTCCCCTCTGCGGAGGGGAGAAGGCTACCCAATTTAACGCCGCGTGAGATTCAAGTAGCCTTCTCCCCTCTATGAGGGGAGAAGGTGCCGAAGGCGGATGAGGGGAGCGCTCTCGGGATGCAGGGCATTAGAAGCGTGAATGGCAGGTTGGGAGGTAATCTACTCGTGGTCTGTCATACGGACCGCGCCTGAGTTTGGCGCGCCTTTCGCTGCGGTCCTGCCGGTGCACGGGAAGATCCCTCGCTCCGCTCGGGATAAACTCATATGCATGCGCAAACTCGCCTTGCTCGTTTCGCTCCTCTTCGCCGCTGCCTGCAATCATGTTCCTGCCGCTGAAAGCTCGCGTCTCGAGACGACGCCGCGCCATCATGAGTGGGTGACGATCGAGAGTGCGGGGCGGCCGCTGCATGCGTATGTGGTCTATCCGCAGTCGAGCAGGAAGTCGGGCTCGGTGGTGGTGATTCATGAGAACCGCGGGCTCAATGACTGGGCGCGCACGGTGGCCGACAAGCTGGCGGAGAAGGGGTACATCGCCATCGCTCCGGACATGCTATCTGGCTCCGCGCCGGGCCGCGGTCGCACGAAGGATTTTCCGTCCGACGATGCGGCGCGTGAGGCCATCTCGAAACTGCCGCGCGAGCAGGTGCTTTCAGATCTCGCGGCCAGTGCGAACTATGTTCGCTCGCTTCCGTCGGCGAATGGCAAGCTCGCCGTGGGCGGCTTCTGCTGGGGCGGCGCGCGCACGTGGGAGGCGGCCAACACGGTCGACGGGCTGACGGCGGCGTTCGTGTTCTACGGCACGGGACCTTCCACCGACGAAGGCGTGACCGGGATCGACGCTCCGGTCTACGGTTTCTACGGCGGCGATGACGCGCGCGTGAACGCGACGATCGACACGAGCCGCGCTCTCACCGAAAAGCACGGCAAGCGTTTCGAGCCGGTGATCTATGAAGGGGCGGGACACGCCTTCATGCGTCTCGGCGAGCTTCCCGATGCCTCTCCGGCTAACAAAAAAGCGCACGATGAAGCATGGACGCGGTGGTTGAGCCTGCTTCGGGCAATCGACTGAATTGAGCGACACGGTTGTACTAGCGTTTCAGCCGAAGTTGTAACACGGCTAAAGTACTGAATCGGCAGACGTCCGACGAGAGTGGATGCGGCTGCAAGATCCGTCCCTTCAGATCGCCGATGATGCCTGACTGCGGTCACTCACGATCCACGATTATCAGCGTCGGCGTCGAGACAGGTCCACGTCCCGATACGTCCCGCGAAAGAAGCCGCTGCGAACCGATGGTGTTCCATTTCTGGACATCCGTTCACAGACAAGAGTGAGGAGAGTCACGCGAATCTGGTGTCTTTCGGCCGAGAATTCCGTCTAATTGGTGCGAATGGAGGTAGGGAAGCGGCGAACTCAGTCACTCCTACGGTTGAGGCGTTGCCTGAGACATGAGAGAATTCGAGCTGTCAACCGGAACATCTGACCGTTATTGGTGGTTTGCAGTCGCTACCGGTTTATCTACGAACGACTTAAATGGCGCGCAACTTGTACCGAAGAACCCCGTAACAACACACACCGCGCCCCAGCGTGGAGGAACTAAACCATGGTACAGCGACTTATCGAATGGCTGCTCGACTCACCGAATCCAGAGATCGACCGCGAGTACGCCGATCCGGCTGATCAAGCGCGAAACCTTTCCCTCGACGAGCTCTCAGAAGAGGAGCGCGCCGCTGCTGAATCAGGAGCGGCGCCGGTTTCGTTCCGTCTTTCGTAGCTTTCAATTGCTCCGGGGCTGCGCTTGAGCAGTTCCGGAGCGGCAGTTCTGCCTTATCTTCTTCTCGGTTTCCTCGTCTACCTCTACCTTCCTCACATCTTCTTCAAACTCGGCGCCGAGGGTTGGCTTGATCTGGGCCGAAAAAAGGACTCATCGCAGCTAGAAGAGTTCCTTTCGGCAGCCTTGCCAAGTGCCGGACTCAACCTTGTGGCGTGCTCGCTCATCTTCTTCCCGCGGGCCGTCCTTCGGGTCGTCACTCTGATTATCCAGTGGATTGCTGGCATGTTGTCTGCGGACTTCTGGCAAGGTTACGCCGCATACTCGTCATGGACACCTGGCTCGGTCGATTGGCCGACGCTGTCCCGTCTCTTAGGTGAGGCTGGCCAAAACACAGGGTTGGCTGCTTATGTGGGGCGCGGCAACTGGTGGGGCGAGATGGCGTACCTGGTGTGGCTTTATGCCATCGCCGTTTTTAACGGTAGATCGTATGGGCGAATCGTTAACGCGAGGGCGCGCCGCGGAGCCACAAAAGCCCACCTTGCAAAAGAGATCTGGTCAAAGTTGACACCCCGAGAACAGTTTCGTTGGCTTGTCGGAGGGTTCTTCTTCAAGTTGTGGGACCCGTTCTACCACGAGTTTCACGTGTCGATGTTCACGTGGATGGCGCGCAGTGATTACATGTGGGTGCGCACGGCGGATGATCGGCTGTTCTTTGGTTCTTTCTTCCGGTACGAGAAGACGAACATGGGAGAGGTGGCCGGAATTGTGTTGACCAACGTCCACAGATACAAGCACGACGCTCCAGTACCGGAAATCGATCCGTTCGAAGGTCAATTGTTCGTGCCAGCTTCCCGCATCGCGGATATCAACCTCACGAGCGCCGACTCGTTTAAGAAGCTTCGGGCGCGCCTCGCGCGGAAAGACAGAGAACGCGCGACGCATTCGGCTCACGCCTTGCCGGCTTCTTCTCAGGAGACGACGGAGGATTCCTAGAAAAACCTTGACTGCTGCCCTCCGCGAGCGCCTGTCTCCCTGTTACAACTTTCGCTGAAACGCGCCAAAACGACCTCCCCACAGCTGGCCTCGTTTCCGCAATAGAGGCCCGGCGAAAGGGTGAGGCCAATGGCTGATCGCGACATTGCATCGACCGGCATCGAGGGTCTGGATCACATTCTCCTGGGCGGCTTTCCGCGCAATCACGTCTACCTGCTGCAGGGCGATCCCGGCGTCGGCAAGACCACGCTCGGACTTCAGTTTCTGCTCGAAGGTGTGCGCAACGGCGAAGGCGCGCTTTACCTGACGCTGTCCGAAACACGCGACGAGCTGCACGCCGTCGCGAAGTCCCATCACTGGGACATGACTGATGTCCATGTGTTCGAGCAGCTCATCGGCGAGCAATCGCTGGAGGAGGAAGACTCCACCGTTTTCTATCCCTCGGAAATCGAGCTCGGACAAACGATCAGGGCCATGCTGGCGGAGGTCGATCGGATCAAACCCAAGCGCGTCGTACTCGACTCACTCTCCGAGATCCGCCTGCTGGCCCAAAGCACACTCCGTTATCGCAAACAGATCCTGGCGCTGAAACAATTTTTCGGAAACCGCAACATCACGGTGTTGTTCCTCGACGATCGAACCGCCGAGGTCAACGACCTGCAGTTGCAAAGCGTGCCGCATGGCGTCGTGGAGCTGGAGCGTTACACGCCGCTCTATGGCGCCGCGCGACGCCGTTTGCAACTGGTGAAGATCCGCGGCCTCAACTTTCGCGACGGCTATCACGACTTCAGCATCAAGACCGGCGGCATCGTGGTCTATCCGCGTCTCATCGCCGCCGAGCATCGGCGCTATGTCGATCAGGACCCGGTGCCGAGCGGCGTGAAGGCACTCGACGAAATGCTCGGCGGCGGCATCGACCGCGGCACGAGCACGCTGATCATGGGACCGGCCGGCTCCGGCAAGTCCGCGCTCTCGACGCAGTACGCGGTGGGCGCGGCAATGCGTGGCGAGAAGGCGGCCATGTTCATCTTCGAGGAGAGCCTGTCCAGTCTCTTCAATCGCTCCGCGTCACTCGGCATGCCATTGCGCGAGCTCGCCGAGGAGGGGAAGATCCTGGTCCGGCAAGTCGACCCGGCGCAACTGCAGCCCGGCGAGTTCGCATCGCTCGTGCGCGATTCCGTCGAGACGGATGGAGTGCGCGTCCTGATCATCGACAGTCTCAACGGCTATCTCAACGCGGTTCCGGAAGAACGCTTCCTGCTGCTGCATCTGCACGAGCTTCTCAGCTACCTCGGACAAGCCGGCGTGGCCACGGTGCTGGTATTCGCACAGCATGGGCTGGTCGGCTCGATGCACTCGACCGTCGACGTGAGCTACCTCGCCGACTCCGTCATCCTCATGCGCTACTTCGAAGCGCGGGGAAGGGTTCGCAAGGCGATCTCGATCATGAAGAAACGCGGCGGCGTTCACGACACCGCCATCCGTGACTTCTCGATGTCCAGCAAGGGCCTGGCGATCGGCCCGGCGCTGGAAGACTACCGCGGCGTGCTTACCGGAACGCCTACCTTCGACAACATCGTGCAGGAGATCCGTCAGGCGTGAGCGGTGTAGATCGCAGTCATCGAGTGCTGATCGTGGCCCCGATCGGGCGGGACGCGGAGCTCATGTGTACGCATCTCGAAGCGGCGGGCCTCGCGTGTGAGCCATTCACTTCCGTCGATGAGGTTTGCACCATGCTCCCAGACGGCGCCGGCGCACTGTTGCTGACGGAAGAAGCGCTCCTTCCGAACATCACGCCGCGTTTGGCGAAGGAGCTCGACAGCCAGCCGCCCTGGTCCGACGTCCCGATCATCATTCTGGCCGGGGAGCCGCTCGACCGGCCCAGCCGCACGTTCGGTGACCTCGGCCGCAGGACGAACGTCACTCTCATCGACCGCCCTGTGCGCATCAAAAGCCTCGTCAGCGCGACGCAGTCGGCTCTGCGTGCGCGCGAACGGCAGTATCAGATTCGCGACCTGATGGAGACACTCGAAGATCGCGTTCACGAGCGCGATCGCTTTCTGGCCATCCTCGGTCACGAGCTTCGCAATCCTCTCGGCGCGATTCTGCTGGCCGCGCAGATGAAGGACGATGATGGAAAGCTCGGCGAGGATCATGCGGAGCTCATCGAGCGCCAGTCGCGGAATCTCACGCGCATCGTCAATGATCTCCTCGATCTCTCGCGGCTGGTGTCCGGCAAGATCGTGCTCAAGCGCCAGATCATCGATCTCGCTGATGCCGTGCGCCAGTCGATGGAGACCGTCGGCGCGGCAGCGGCACGGCACAAAGTTTCCATTGACGTCAGGCCTGCAACGACGCCGCTCCCTGTCGACGTCGATCCGGTGCGGATGGACCAGATCATCACGAACGTCCTGACGAACGCGATCAAGTACACGCCCGCGGGCGGTCAGATCGAGGTGACGCTCGAGCGCGAGGACGATCAGGCCGTCGTGCGCGTGAAGGACGACGGAGTGGGCATCGCGCCCGACCGCATCGGCACGATCTTCGAGCTCTTCGCGCAAGCCGAAAACGCCATCGGCCGCGCACAGGGCGGCATGGGCATCGGTCTGGCGCTCGTGCGCAATCTGCTCCACCTGCACGGCGGCTCGATCACGGCGACGAGCGACGGAATCGGCAAGGGAAGCGAGTTCGCCGTGCAGTTTCCGATCGCGACTCGCGCGGATGCCGGCGCGCAGGAGCGTCGCGTCGTCGCACGGGTCGCAGGCGACGGTCATTCGCGCCGCATCGTGATCGTCGAAGACAACGCCGACGTGCGCGAGCTGCTCAAACTGAAGCTGAGCCGCCTCGGCCATGCGGTCGATGCCGTCGACGACGGACCTTCCGGAGTGGCGGCGATCGTCGACGGAAGGCCGGACCTCGCGCTCGTCGACATCGGTCTGCCCGGTCTCGATGGCTACGAAGTCGCGACGCAGGTGCGCCGGTCCCTCGGCCCCGACGTCGTGCTCGTGGCGGTGAGCGGCTTCGGACAGCCGGAAGACAAACGCAAAGCGCTCGAAGCCGGTTTCGACGAGCACATCACCAAGCCCGCCGACGTCCACGACATCGAAAACCTTCTGGCGCGCCTGCCGCCGCGGCTCAGCTCCGCCCAGTCCCCTCTCCCCACGGCGGCTTCATCGCCGAGGGGAGAGGGTTAGGGTGAGGGCGGCTCTCGCCGCGAGGTTGGCGGATAATCGCCGCGGAGTCCTCTCCGCTTGCTCCAACCCGGAACCAACTTAGGCCGCTACACGATTCTCGATCTCGTCGCCGTCGGCGGCATGGGTGAGGTTTACCGCGCGGAGGATGCGCGGCTGCATCGCGATGTTGCGATCAAAGTCCTGCCGGCGCATCTCGAGCGCGACCGCGCCTCACTCGATCGTTTCTATCGCGAAGCGCGCGCGGTGGCTGCGCTGTCGCATCCGAACATCCTGGCCATCTTCGATTTCGGTTCGGAGAACGGCGTTCACTACGCGGTGACCGAGCTGCTCGAAGGCGAGACGCTCCGCACGCGCCTGAACCGCGCACGCCTCACCACGCCCGAGGCGATGGAGATGCTGTTGGCGGTGTGCGACGGCGTGGCCGCCGCGCACGCACGCGGCATCGTGCATCGCGATCTCAAACCGGAGAACATCTTCATCACGCGCGATGGTCGTGTGAAAGTGCTCGACTTCGGTCTGGCACGCAGCGCCAGCGGATTGTTCGCTCCGCGAGGCGAGGTCCTGGTGACGGAGATGCTTCCCACCGAGCCCGGTGTCGTCATCGGCACCATCGGCTATCTCGCGCCGGAGCAGGTCGAGGCTCGTTCTCCCACGCCGGCGACGGACGTGTTCGCGCTCGGTTGCATCCTCTTCGAGATGCTGGCCGGACATCTGCCGTTCGAGCGCGCGTCATCGGCACACGTGATGGTGGCGCTGCTCCACGATGACGCGCCGCATTTGCAGATGACCGGCGAGCCGCTCCTGCGCGATCTCGATTCGCTCGTGCAACGCTGCCTGCAGAAAGAACCGCACGACCGGCCGCGTGAAGCGGGCGAGCTCGCCAACGAATTGCGCGCTCTGCTCGCGGGCGACAGGCTCTCGCGAGCCATGCGCGCGCCGCTCCGCATGACACGCGCACGACGGATCGCTATCGCCGCCGTGGCGTTGATCACCGTTCTTGCGTTTGTGGGCGCGTTCGTCACGCTCCGCAATCCGCAGCTCGACCATGGTTACGACATACGGGCCGCCGACATCCGCGGCGAAACCGAGACGAAGCGATTGATCCGTCTCGCGCTACGCGCTGACGCCGAGGGCAACCGTCCGAAGGCGGTCGAGCTTCTCGAAGAGGCATGGCGCCGCCAGTCGGCCACTGCATTTCCGCCTGCGTTCCTTTCGAGCTTCAACGACGCCGCAGGCAACCGGGAGCGCGCGGACTACTGGTCGAAGGAAGCGATGAAGCGGCTTGCCGGCGCGTCGACGTATGAATCGATGCTGGTGCGCTATCTGGTCGTGCCGAGCGCGAACAGTCAGCAGGAGCTGGCTCTTGCGAAATCCGCGCTCGACATCCGTCCCGACGCCTGGCGTCTGCGTCTCGCCGCCGCGCACATTTACCTCGGGCATCGCGACCGCGAGGCTGCACGCCGCGCGCTGATGCAGATCGACGTGAAGAAGCCGGACGATCGGCGCCTGATGCTCGTGCTCGCGGATCGCGCATCGCTCGGCGACGCCGATGGTGCGGAGCGTGACCTGCGCAAGAGCCGCCTCGTCAACCGGCCCTCGATGCTGCACTACACGGAAGCGCGCATCGCCTGGAGCCGCGGCAATGCGCAACGCGCCGCGGTGCTCTACGAGCGCGCCGCCGAAGATGCGGCCAATGAAGGACTCAGCAGCAACGAATCCGAGGCGCGCGAACTGGCCGGATTGGCGTTACTGCGCCGCGGCGAATGGAACGATGCGCAACGCCGCTTCGCCGCGAGCGGCGCACGCGCGCGCCAGCTCGGTCTCGCGTTTCGCACCTACACATCCGCAGCCCTCGGCGCATACGCCGCGCATCACAACGGCGATCCCGAAGAGCGCGACCGCAAGCTCACCGACGCCGCCGCGTTCGTCCCGCCAGGCGCGCCGCAAGTCTCGCTGCGCCTGCTGGCCATGCGCATGAAATCGCCGGTCTGGCGCTCGTGGAGCACGGAAACGATCGCGCGCGATCCGGAGCTCGCCTCCGCGATGTCGCTCATCCGCGCGCGCGAAGCATGGGAATCCGGCGACGCGGAAGCCGCCAAACGCGAGCTCCGGCGCGCCCGCGCCGAAAGCATCGACGGAACCGGCCTGCGCGAAGAAGCCGAGCTCCTCGCATCAGAGCTCGGAATGCCCGCGCAAGTCCTGCCGGCCGATCCGCCTTATCCGAACATCCTTCGCTACGTGGCGATTTTTGATCTGGAGCGGCGGGTATCGCGTTAGCTTCGCGCGGTCTTCAGTTGAGCGCGAATCATGCGTGCATAGCACGCTGAAGACACCCTAAGGCGTCGCGCCACCCCGTCATCCTGAGCCGCGTAGACAGCGAAGGATCTCAAAATAGGAGAACGGCGCCACAGGCCAGATTTTCGTAGTTTGAGATCCTTCGCTCACACCCACCCAACCGCCTCACTCAGGATGACGGGGGTAACGTGGCGCTGAAACCTCAAGTCAACGCCATTGCGGCGTTGGCGCCGCGTGGAAGCCTGAAGCAGCGGCTCTCGCGAAAAACCTACCCCACGATCTCCACCGCCACCGGCTTCGCGAGATACACCACCTTCGTGACCTTGCGCCGGAAGATGCGGCGATACCACGGCTCGGGCATCGGCTTGCCGCCGTGCGCCATTACCAGTTGCGCGAGGCGCGTGACGTCGTCCGGGCTCATGCGGATGCAGCCGTGGGATTCGGCGCTGCCGAGCGAATCCACATCGGCGCTGCCGTGAATGTAATAGTCCGGCTCTTTGAAGAACATCTTCACGCGCTTCATCGGATTGTCGGGATGGCCGGGAGGTTTCGCGGTCTTGTTGCGAGCCCACTTCGAGTCGGGCGGAACCCAGCCCGGATTCCAGATCACCTTGCGGATCGTGAAGTTCCCTTCCGGCGTCGGATATTCATCTTCGCCGACCGAGACGGAGTAGCTCTCGATGACGTTGCCGTCTTCGAGAACCTGCAGCTCGCGGTTCGAAAGATCGATCTCCAGACGAAGCTCGGCAGTTGCGCTCGAACACCAGAACAGACCGGTAAGTGTAAGAAAAAGAAGTCGTTTCACGGCCTGTCACTAGTGCAATCGAAGTTCCATATCACACGCTGCTGTGATGAAGGGCACTTGACGAAACGGCGTTGCCCCGGCATCATGCCGCCTGAGACTGAGTCTCAAACGCAAAGGAACGGACCTCACGTGATCATCTGCATCTGCCGCGGCAAATCCGACCGGGACATCTCCCGGGCCATCGACAATGGCGCATCCTCACTCCGCGAGCTCCAGCGCTGCGGCATCGGCGATCAGTGCGGCTCCTGCCACAACTCTCTTCGCTCCATGCTCGCCTCCGCGGCGGTCGCAGCGTCAGCCAACTCGGCTCCGGTCCCTTGCCCGGCCTGCATCCCTGCCGCGACCGCCTCCGCGCACGCGTGATAATCTTTCGCCCATGAAGGGCGACGCAAAAATCATCGAGATCCTCAACGAAGTGCTGACGGCGGAGCTCACGGCCATCAACCAGTATTTCGTTCACGGCGAGATGTGCGAGAACTGGGGCTACGACCGTCTCCACAAGATCATTCGCAAGCACTCCATCGGCGAGATGAAACATGCCGAGGAAGTGATCGAGCGCGTGCTCTTCCTCGAAGGAATTCCCAACGTCCAGCGCCTCGGCAAGATCACGATCGGCGAAAGCGTCGAAGAGATTTTCAAGTCCGACTACGCACTCGAGCTCGACGCCCTGCCGCGCCTCAACGAAGGCATCGAGCTGTGCCGCGAAAAGGGCGACAACAACAGCCGCCATCTGCTCGAAGAGATCCTCCACGAAGAGGAAGAGCACGTGGACTGGCTCGAAGCGCAGATGTCGCTCATCGAACAGGTAGGCATCCAGAACTACCTCGCCCAACAGATCAAAAAAGACGAATAGCCGGCACGGCCGGCGGCGCTGGTTGGCCTAGCCTCGGGCACGTACGGTCGCGCTGAGGCAAGCTCTCGCCGGTGCCCGCCTTATTTCGCCGCGCGCCCAGCACGGGTGATCCCTTCCTTGCGCCGCTCCGCCTGCACCTGATTACGTCCGTTCCTCTTGGCGCGATAGAGCGCGCGGTCCGCGGCGACGATCAATTCCTTGGCCGAACCAAGCCGCGAATGCGGGACGCTGGCCACGCCGACGCTGATCGTGACATTGAGCGGACCGGCCTGCGTCATGAGCGGCGTGCTCTCGATGAGATGACGAATCTTCTCCGCGAAAACGCAGGCATCGTCGAGCACCGTCTCCGGCATCATCACGGCGAACTCCTCGCCACCGTAGCGCGCCACGAGGTCCGTGCTCCGCACCGACGACCGGTACAGCTCCGCGGCGCATTTCAGAACGTCATCACCCACGGCGTGGCCGTGCGTGTCGTTGAACTTTTTGAAGAAATCGATGTCGATCATGGCCAGCGACAGCGGCCGCTGATAGCGCTGCGATTCTTCGAACGCGCGCGCCAACTCGTCCTGAAAATGGCGATGGTTGTGGAGCTTGGTCAGGCCGTCCGTGATCGAGAGCAGCTCGAGACGCTTGTTCGTCTCCAGCAGCTCCTTCTGCAGATCGACGATCCGCTTGCCGGCCCGGATGCGCGCCAGAAGCTCCGGATACTGGAACGGCTTGGTGATGTAATCGTCCGCGCCCAGCTCCAACCCTTCGATCTTGTCCGCCTGCTCATCCTCGCCCGTCAGCATGATGATGTAGCGCGAGCGGAGGTCATGCTTCGCCTTCAGCTCCTGCGCCAGCACGACGCCATCCATGTCCGGCAGCCTCCGATCGAGAATGGCCAGATCCCACGGCTCCGACAACAGCGCCGCGCGAGCCTCCTCTCCAGTCGTGCACTCCAGCGTCTCGTACCCGGCCCGTTTCAGAAACAGCCGGACCAGCCGCCGAATGGCCGCATCGTCATCGACGATGGCAATGATGAAGGCCGACATGAAGGAGGACTCGGGGGCAATGGGCGTGCCACTGAGTGGAGGGCAGGGCGCAGAGGGCAGAGGGCTCCGCTCTCACCATTCATCCTCAATCCATCGGATGTGTTTCGCCAACGGACTGTCGCGGACGGAAACATGAAACCGCTGATCGGCGGTGATCAGAGCACAATCTTGCGCGACGGCGAGCGCGAGATAGAGGCTGTCGTAGACGGTCCGATCGAGAGCAAGAGCCAGCCTGAAAGCGGAAGGGAGAAGGATGTCTGACGGGTACGTGTCGACATCGGCGCCCGCGAAGGCGATGAGGATTTCTGCCGCCTCCGCAGGAGTGATTTCCTGACGCCGGACCTTCTTCCAGATCGTGTTTCCGAGCTCCGGCCCGATCAGATCGGGAGCGGAGAGGACGAGCTCGGGGTCCAGCAGCCGTGCCGCTGCCGCGGAATGGACCTCGGGGACGAACCATTTGATGGCGACGCTGGCATCGACCACCAGCTTCTTCATCGCCGCCGGTCGTCAGCGAGGAGCGCAGCGGAGTCGGTATGTGTGCGATTGCCGAGTTTTCGACGGATTCTCTCGGCAAGCGCGCGGCTTTCGATCACATCCATCGCCGCCGCCCGCTCGACGATCGTCTGGAGCTCAGCCTGAAGGGAACGGTCATTTCTGGCCGCACGTTCCTTCAGCTTGGCCACGGTTCGTTCATCGAGATTCCTGATCAAAACTTCTGCCACGGGTGCGCCTCCTTATGACGCTATCATTTTGCAATCAGAATGATAGCGCATCAAGGCTAAATTCCGATCCGCATCGAAATATCCAGCGCCGTCACCGAGTGCGTGAGCGCGCCGACCGAGATGCGATCGACGCCGGTCTCCGCGACGGCGCGGACCGTCTCCAGCGTGATGCCGCCGCTCGCTTCGAGCGGAACGCGGCCGCGGGTGTAGGCCACGGCCTCGCGCAACTGATCGGGATTCATGTTGTCGAGGAGGATGAAATCGGGAGCCTGGGCAAGCGCCTGATCGAGCTCGCGCATGTCGCGCACCTCCACCATGATCTTCTGCGGCATCTGCCGCGCGCGGATGCGCTGCACCGCCGCGGCGATCGAGCCGGCGCGGTCGATGTGATTATTCTTCACCAGGAACATGTCGTGGAGACCGATGCGATGATTCTCCCCGCCACCAGCCTGGACCGCGTACTTGTCGAGCGCGCGCAGCCCCGGCGCCGTCTTGCGCGTGTCGTAAATCTTCGCACCTGTCCCCGCCACCGCATCGACGTAGCGTCGCGTGATGGTCGCGATCCCCGAGGCACGCTGCATCAGATTCAACGCCGTCCGCTCGCCCGACAAGAGAGCGATCACCGACGCCGAAACCTCCGCCACGACGTCGCCCGGGACCACCGCATCACCGTCGCTCGCCTTCATCACCACTTCCGCGGACGGATCGAGCGTGCGGAACACCGCCTCGATCGCAGCCAGCCCGGCGATGATGCCGTCCGCCTTCACGAGAAAGCGAGCCGAGCCCCGATCGGATGGAGCAAAGATCGCCTCGGATGTGATATCCGGAAGATCCTCGGCGAAAGCGCGGCGGATGATGTCGGTCAGGTCGGTTTGGTTCATCGCGCCGAAAGTAGTCGCAAAGTCTCAAAGTCGCAAAGTCTCAGAGAAGGGGCCCGTCACGCTCTTTGAGACTTTGCGACTTTGAGACTCTGCGACTCTCCCGAAATTCTCCCACCGGAGAGATCGTTCTCCGGTGCGGTTCGTTGAAAATTTGGGGGCGCACCGGCTTCGACGGGAACACGTCGGGGTCATGGTTGCATGCCGAGCTCGATGCGCTCGTAAAACCGATCGAAAAAAACAAACGCGAATAACGATTTCGCTCTCGCAGCCTAAAAACCTGTGAGCGCTCCTCCGCTGCACGCTCACTGCGGCGGAATCGAGCGTCATGATGTGAGCTAGCGATCCGCGCAACGCCTACGTACGGCTCGCGAAATCAAGAGGCTGGCTGTTGGATGGTTCCCGCTCTCCGGACAATCCTTCAGTGAGATCAATCGGAGAGACAAGCATGTAGAGCCGGACTACCACGTTTTTCGGACGCGGGTTCAACTCCCGCCGCCTCCACCAATTTTCATTCTCTCCCCACAACCAGGCTCCCACCTGCTACGCGGCACTTCTATAAACCCCAGCCGCTGCGTACGCTCGAGGAGATCAGCTCCGAGATCCTCGCTATCGAGGAAGAGGCCGAGGGGTTGCTGGATGGCTTGCTGAAGGGAGGTCAGCGATGAAGAAGAACGTCCCCAAACGGTCTGGCGCAGCCTCCACCAAGTCGCGCAAGCTCGCGCCCGCGGCCGCCACTCACGCGGCCCTGCTGGCCGATCTACGGACTCTCATCCAGTCCGCCCGTCAACGGATTGCGACAGTCGCCAACACTGCCTATACGCAGCTTTGCTGGCAGGTTGGACGCCGGCTGCTCAGGGAGAATCTTCAGGCGGGCCGCGCAGCTTACGGAAAGCAGATTCTCGCGACAGCGTCGCAAGAATTGACGGCGGAGTTCGGCGCTGGGTTCAGTTATACCGCCCTCACCCGGATGGCCCGGTTCGCCGAATGGGTGACGGATGACCACATTCTTGCGTCACTGTCGCAAGAATTGAGCTGGAGTCACTTCATCGAACTGCTCCCGATCAAGGACCCGCTCGCGCGCGATTTTTACGCGGAGATGTGCCGCATCGAGCGTTGGGATGTGCGCACGCTGCGACGGAAGATCGGCGGCATGTTGTTCCAGCGCACCGCGCTTTCCAGAAAGCCGAAGTCCGTCATCGCCCTGGAGCTCGCGCAACTGCGCGATGGAAAGATGACCCCCGACCTCGTCTTTCGCGATCCGTACCTTCTCGATCTGCTGGGACTCACGGGGGCCTACAGCGAGCGCGACTTCGAGAGCGCCATTCTGCGCGAGATCGAGGGTGTTCTCTTGGAGCTGGGCACTGGCTTCGCCTTCGTCGCACGGCAGAAGCGCATGAGCGTCGGCAAGGACGACTTTCATCTCGACCTGCTGTTCTTCCATCGCCACCTGCGCCGGTTGATCGCCGTCGAGTTGAAGATGGAGGCTTTCCAGCCTGCGCATGTTGGCCAGATGGAGCTGTATCTGCGCTGGCTGGACAAACACGAACGCGCTTTCGGCGAGGAAGCCCCCATCGGACTGATTCTCTGCGCCTCCGCCGATGCCGAGCAGGTGGAACTGCTTCAGCTCAATGCCAGATCCATCCGCGTCAGCGAGTACCTCACCGAGCTGCCGCCGCTGCCGCTGCTGCGCGCTCGCCTGCACCAGGCCATTGAACACGCCAGGGAACAGGCGGTCAGGCGACTCCCCAACCCGGAAGGCCGGCGATGAATCCCTCCGACGCCATGCCCGAGGAGATCATCAGCCTCGCTCGCGGCCTGCGTGATCTTCAGGAGCAGGCTGCGCAGCAATACAAGCCGGTGGTCGATGGCATCCTGCGCACCCGCAGCCACGATATCCGGCACATCGAGCACACGCTGGATGGCCTGCTCGACTTCTGCGGCCACGAACCCGTGCTGCGGATGTACAAGGATCTCTGTCGCTACTATGGGACATCGATCCGGCCGCCACCGCCGGCTACATCAACGCCTACCGCGAATCCTGGGATAGCGATGCGCAGGAAGGTCAGCGTACCGCTTTCTGATTTGCGCCGACAAGTTTCAGACCGGCTACGACGAGCCGCTGCTGCACACGATGTACGTGGACAAGCCGCTCGCGGGTATCAAGGCGTTGCAGACCCTGTCACGTCTCAACCGCGCGCGCCCGCAGAAGACGACTGCTTTGTGCTCGATTTTCAGAACAACAGCGAAGCGATCGCCTTCGCCTTCTAGGACTACTACCGCACCACGTTGCTGGCCGAGGAGACGGACCCCAACAAGCTGCACGACCTGAAGGCGGCGTTGGACGCAGCGCAGGTGTACACGCCGGCGCAGGTGCAGGAAGTCGTCACGCTGTTTCTCAAGATGCCGAGCGTGACACTCTCGACCCGATCCTCGATGAATCTCAGTTTCCAAGCGTTCGCAGTGCGGGGCTGTGCGACAACTGCATCAACCCGAGGCCGAGGATCAGGAGGAGTGTGCCGACTCCGGCGAAGATCACTAGATGACGGCGGCGGGCTTTCGCGAGGATCGGTGCGAAGAGGGTGCGCATCGGTTCGAGCAGCCAGAAGAAGATCAGGGACAGCAGGAGCCACCAGGCACCGGCGGCGCTCATGACGTAGCCGCCAAAGCCGACGATCGATTCGGTGCTCGTTCCCGGCTCGGGGATTCCGATGGACCGCAGGTCGAGCTCGGCGGCAGCCGCTGCAGCCAGGACCACACCGCCCACGACGGCGAGGAGGAGGAGCGAAACGAAGGTGATGACGATCGGCGGCAACACCAGCCAGCGCCGCGCATCGAGTGTCTCACCGCGCTCCTCGATGAGCGCGACCCAGGCGCGGCTCAACAGAAACGCCGGCAGCAGGAGGAGAATCCCGCCGATCGGCAGCGTCACGATCATCAGCGTGGTCAGTGCGATGGAGAGATACGCAAGGCGCCAGTCTTCGGGTCCGGAAATCAGTCGATCCATCGTTCGCCTCCAGGCTGGGCGCTCTTCGTCGGGAAGCCACTGTTCGGGCGGTCCGAGTTGTTCGAGCACGGCGGCCAGGCTGGCTGTCCCGACGGGCATCGGCGCCGAGGCCAGCGCCACTTCGACATGCTCGAGGACGTTCTGCTCCACTTCCGCGGTTTCGACAGCACGCCTGCCGCGCATCGACTCGCGCATGCGCTGCAGGTATTGCTCGAATCTCACTCTTGCATCAGACGTCAATTCGATCATCGTCCCTGTTCCTTTCGCAGCCGGCCGATCCCATCGTGGAGGCGCTGCCAGTGTTCGTTCATGCGGCGAAGCTGACTCCGGCCACGCGTGGTGAGCCGGTAGTACTTACGTGGCGGGCCGGAAGAGGATTCTTCGATGTAGCTATCGACGTGCTCTTCAGTTCTGAGTCTGCTCAGGATCGGATAGACCGTCCCCTCGGTGATGACCAGCGATTCCACGTCGCCGAGGCGGCGGACGATCTCGTAACCGTACAGCGGACCGTCGGCGAGGACGTTGAGGATGGCCAGCTCGAGGAGCCCCTTGCGGAGCTGCGTCGTCCAGTTTTCGTAGAAAGCGTCGCTCATCTGCCATACGATATAGCGCTTAGCCAGCTACTTGTCAATACGATGTAGTGAGCGGGCGCTGAACTTCCTTGCGCCCGAATGGACCGACATCCGGAGGTAGGGAAACCGTCCTTGCCAGCCTCTCCTATGATGTGAGGTCATCCATGCCTGAAAGTGATCGCAAGCCCGAAGACCGCTGCAACGAGCTCGATTTCACTGCGCGCATTCGATTCCCTGAGGTCATCGCCAGGGAGTACGACGAGGTGCGCACGCGCAGGAGAGCTGCCGGTGGAGCCGCTCCCGAAAAGGACGAGAAGCGACCGCGTCGAATGATCGGTCTGTCGCTATCCGGCGGCGGTGTGCGCAGCGCGACGTTCAACCTCGGGATGCTGCAGGCGCTGGCCGCGGCCGGCAAGCTGAAGGCGTTCGACTATCTGTCCACCGTTTCGGGCGGAGGTTACACGGGCGGCTGGTGGAGCGCCTGGCTCTCGCGTCCGGAACGCGATCAGGATCCCGGAAAAGTCTTCCCCCCGGTCGAGGACATCGAAAGCGAGCGTGACGATCGCCGCGCGGAGATGGAGAAGGAAGGGAGCCACGCGGACGCCGATCGGCCGCAGATCAAGGACAGCGCCATCAACGCCGCCGAGGATCCGGTGCATCACCTGCGGCTCTTCTCGAACGTCATGACGCCGCGCAAAGGAATCCTCAGCGCGGACAGCTGGCGCGCCGTCGCGATGATCGGCCGGAACATCCTGCTGACGTGGCTGATCCTTTTGCCGATCCTGCTCGCCGCGATCATGATCGGGCAGGCGTGGTTCACGCTGGGGCGTGAGCCGGCCAACCTCATGGAACGCCTCGTCAGGGCGCTCGCGGTTCCCGGCCTGCTCTTCATCGGCAGTCTGGTGTGCATCTTCTTCTGGATGCTGTTCTCCAGGAAGTGGCAGACCATCGGCGAGAAGTGGGTGGCCACCATGAGCACCTTTGCGTTTCTGGCGTTGACGGTCTTTCTGCTGATCATCCTCGGTGTCCGTGGCTTCAGCGACATCCCGACGCCGGCCTATGTCGCACTCATCTTCTGGTTCGTTTACGTGTCCGCACGGCTGCTCTGGTGGAACGTCGTCCATCACGTGAGGTGGCGCGATGGCGATTTCTGGCGCAACCGCATCACCGCCATTCAGACGAAGACGTTGTCGTATTCCGTCTTCTCTCTGGTGATCTTTCTCTTCGCCGGGTTCGGCTATCCGATCTTCGACTTCCTGCTGCGCAAGGGCGAGAACGCAGCGGCGCAGGCTGGCGGCTGGAGCGCGTTCGGGCTGTCCATCCTCAGCGCGATCTACACGGCGATGAAAGCGTCGCCGACCGGCGGCGGCGACAGCAAGACGGCCACGAAGAAGCCGCCGCTCCTGCAGAGGCTTGCATTCGCGGTCGCGCCATTCCTGCTGCTCCTCGTGCTCGGCATCGTCCTGTCGTGGATCGGCCGCCAGCTCTATCTGCTGGTCCTGCCAAGCCCCAACGCGCCGGCGATGCTGTGGGGGAACTCGTCTCTCCTCGAGTTCGTGACGCGCGGCGCGCTCGTGGCGGGATTCCTCTTCCTCATCTTTGCGCTGTATGAGCTGCGGCCGCCGCAGAAATGGTGGAAGAGCCTCGTGGTGATCGTGGTGTGGCTCGCAGCGGCGTGGGCTGCGTGGAGCATCACGCCCGGCGAGCTCAATTACGTCCCGTGGAGCGCAATCACGCTGGGGCTGCTGGCCGCGGCGCTGGTCATTCGAGCGATCCTGAGACGCCGGATGTGGATCCTCTGGTATGCGTTCCTCCTGGCAGGAATGGCGATCTGGATCTATGCCAAGGTCGACCCGGCCCGCTACACCCTCGGCGACAAATACCTCCCACAGTTCGTGCTCGCCGGAATCGTGGCCACGCTCGTGCTGCTCCTCTTCGAGCTCGTGCTGGGGCGTGGAGCCAACACCCGCTCCATCGCACTGACGGTCATCGGCTGCACGATCTTCGTGCTCATCGGAGCGGCACTGGGCGCAGGCGCCGAGGGCTATCCCGCGCTGGCGCTGGTCGGCCTCATCTCCACGATCCTCGGCTGGATCATTGCCCTGGGCTGGCTGTCCGATCCGAACTTGCTGACGATGCACGGCTTCTACAAGGCTCGTCTCGTGCGCGCGTACATGGGCGCATCGAACGCGCAGCGCGCCAGGGCGAAGGAATCGGACATCACCGACGCGGTCCCGGGCGACGACATGCTGCTCACGAAGCTCCGGAACACAGAGCGCGGCGCGCCCTATCACCTGATCAACACGATGCTGAATCTGGTCGGCGGCAGCGATCTCTCCACGCAGGCGCGCGCTTCCGACTCGTTCCTCATGTCGAAGCTTTACTGCGGCTCGTCGCGAACCGGCTACCGGCGGACCAACGAATATGCCTGCGGCTCCATCTCGCTCGGCACCGCCGTCGCGGTCTCGGGCGCCGCTGCCAGTCCGACGATGGGCGCGCAAACGCCGTCGGCGGCGCTGTCGGCGTTGATGACGCTGTTCAACGTCCGTCTCGGATACTGGGCACCGACACCGAGTCTCAGCTATTGGCGCAGCGGCTCGGCGCGACTTTGGCCGGTGTACACGCTGCAGGAGCTGACCTCGCAGACCACCGACCTCCTGCCGTACTGCAATCTCACCGACGGCGGGCACTACGAGAACACCGGCGTCTACTCGCTCATCCAGCGCGGATGCAGCGTGATCGTGGCCGGCGAGTGCGGCGCGGATCCCGAGACAACGCTCGATGACCTCGGCAATCTGATCCGCAAAGTGCGCATCGACTTCGGCGCCGAGATCACGTTCAAGGATGAAGACATCAAGAAGCTGCGCGACAAACTGCCGGACGCGCATGTGATCATCGGCACGATTCGTTACGGCGCCGACCACGCCGCCGCCATCGGTCTCCCGGAAGACGAGCGCGATGGCACGCTCGTGGTCGTGAAGCCGAATCTGTCGGGCGGCGAGCCGGTCGACGTCAAGCAATACGGCTATCAGCACTCGGACTTCCCGCAGCAGCAGACGTTCGACCTCTGGTACGACGAAGCGCAGTTCGAGAGCTATCGCAGACTCGGGGAGGAATCGGGCAGGATCGCGGCTGCCACCGGAAAGTTCTGAAAGGTTCGCCGAAAAGAATACTTCCGGAGGTAAACTTCATCTTCCATTACTGCATTGGAAGGGTGAAGCATGACGACGATCACGAGTGTCCGCCGAGAGTCGCTGGTCGGAGGAAAAGTCAAGGGCGCGATGGTCCGCGCGCATCTGCAGTTCGTCCGCGATCGCCTCGGCGAGACCGCCATGGTGCGAACGCTGGACGCGCTGCCCGCGGCGGTGTCCGCCGAGGTGCAAGGCGTGCTGACCGGGAGTTGGTGTGCGTTCGAGAGTCTGGTGTTGCTCGACCGCGCCATCGCGAAAGCATCGGGCCGCGAGGAGCGGGATCTGATGCGCGAGCTCGGCCGTTACTCCGCGCAGATCAACCTGTCGACGGTCTATCGCGCCTTTCATCGCGACGACATCCACGAGTTCTTCCGGCACAGCGCCACGCTGCACCGTCAGTTTCAGGACTTCGGCACCTGCGCGTACGAGCCAATCGACGAGCTTCACGGCCGCATCAGCGTGCGCAACGCCATCTGCTACAGCCCCGTCTACTGCACCAGCGAGGTTGGCTACCTGGAACAGGTGATCGCCACGCACGGAGGAACGGCAGCGACCGTGATCGAGTCGGCCTGTCAATGCGCCGGCGACGATCACTGCATGTTCGAGCTTCGCTGGCATTAGGCGCGAAAAACTCTCACCGCGCGTGTCGATTTTGCCAATCCCCGTTCGACGAGGTATGAAAGGGGATGACCATGCAAGACAAGACCAAAAACAGACTGCTCTGGACGCTACAGTGGCTGCTGGCGGCGCTGTTTCTTTTCGCGGGGGCGATGAAGTTGATCACGCCGGTGGAGGCACTCGTTGCGCAGAGCTCGATGCCGGGGTGGTTTCTGCGATTCATCGGCGTTGTGGAGGTGCTGGGCGCACTCGGGCTGATCCTGCCGGGACTGACGCGCGTGAAGAAGCAGCTCACGCCGATGGCGGCGGCCGGGCTGGTGATCATCATGTTCGGCGCGACAGTGCTCACGATTGCGGACGGCCTGGGAGCGATGGCGGCGATCCCGGGGGCGGTTGGTTTGCTGGCTGCGGTCGTTGTGTACGGGCGGCGGGGTGAGTTGCAGACCGCGTGAGGCTGCGTTGGACTTTGTGGACTTGTGGACAGTGGACGTTGTGGACTTGGTGGACGTCGTGGACACGGTCTACGGAAGTCTGGTTGCGTCCACCACGTCCACCCAGTCCACAAAGTCCACCCGTCCACAAGTCCACCAACCCTCAGTTTTTCTGATCTACTGTGATCATGACTTGGCCGGAGCTTCCTTACGAAAGCTGGGTGGACACCCGCAATACGCTGCATCGCTGGACGCAGATCGTCGGGAAGATTCGAATGGCGTTGACGCCGCTTGTGAATCACTGGTGGAACGTCCCGCTCTACGTCACGGCGCGCGGCCTTACGACGTCCACCATCCCGTATGGCGATCGATGGTTCGACATGGAGTTCGATTTCATCGCCCACGTCCTGCGCGTTCGCGCCAGCGACGGCCGGGAGCACGAAGTTCCACTCGGCCCGCGCAGCGTCGCCGATCTGCACGCTGAGATCTTCTCCGTCCTCAAGTCGCTGCGCATCGAGTGCAGCATCTGGCCGGTGCCGGTGGAGATCCCGACGAACGCGTTCCCTCTCGACCGCGACGAGCACCATCGCTCCTACGACCGCGAGTCCGTGGAGCGCTTCTGGCAGATCCTGGCGCTCACGGATGCCGTCTTCACGCGATTCCGCTCGGAGTTCATCGGCAAGTGCAGCCCCGTGCATTTTTTCTGGGGGAGCTTCGATCTGGCCGTCACGCGCTTCTCCGGCCGGCAAGCTCCTCCAAATCCCGCCGCGGACCAGATCACACGCGAGGCGTATTCGCATGAAGTGAGCAGCGTCGGGTTCTGGCCCGGCGACGAACGCCTGATGCTGCCGGCGTTCTACAGCTATGCCGCGCCCGAGCCGGCCGGCTTCCGCCAGAGCGCCGTCGCTCCGCAATCGACGTACTTCAACGAGGCCCTGGGCGGGTTCTACCTGCACTACGACGATCTGCGCCAATCGTCCGATCCCGAACAAACGCTCCTCGACTACTGCCGCACCACGTATGAAGCGGCAGCAGTCAGCGGTAAGTGGGATCGCGCCGCGCTGGAGCGCGCCTAGGGAACCGCCGTCCAGCAGACACTCGTGTCCTTCGGATTGGCCGAGTTGCCCGGCATGTGCTCGAGCGGAACGAATGCCGTCGGATTCACCGACCGCCCACGGAGCTTCGCCGAGTGCGCTGCCAGCGCAGCGTTCATTGCATGCAGTCGTTGGAGCGATTGCGGTTGCTGCAAGGGCTGCGTGACGACGCCTGACTTGTAGACTTCGACCTGGCTGTACGCGGTGCCGGACTGAATCGTTCCCACCAGTTCGGCTTTGAGATCGGCTGCGTTCTTGCCCTGTGCGTTCTTGCCGCCCACGACGTTGGGCGGCAGCAGCTCGGGATTGATGATCCAACCTTTATGCAGGCGCGCCACGTCGTTGCCGAAGTTGATCAACTCGTCGACGGTGCTGTTGAGCGCTGTGTAATCGCGGAGAGGCAGCGGATTGTCTCCGGTGCCTGTCTCCTGCGCATGCCCGGCGAGGTGCGGGCTGTTCGCGCAGCCGTTTCCGAACGAAAGCTGGATGGTGCCGTCGGCCGCCTGATACATGTACGTCCCCGGATCGCCGCCGCCCGGAGGCGACGGACCGTCGTCCATGCAGTAAGTCGAGTGCGACGCCGTGTCCTGCAGGACATGCAGGAAGAGTCCGATCTTCGCGATCTGCGGCGGCACAGGACCCGGAACCGGATCCTTCCACAGCGTGCCGGTGGTCTTGCTCTTGTCGCTGAGATAGGCCTGCAGGTCTTCGTAGTAATCGATGTCCGTGGCGCTCGTGTACTGGAGGATCTTCTTTCCTGCCGGAGTGTTGATGTTGAACGCAGTGGCGGGGATGTTCGGCAGAAGCGGAACCGAGCCGACGATCATCGGTCCGGTCAGGCACTTCTCGCCGTCCGTGAGGCCGGCCGCGCAGAGCAGTCCCGGCGCCGCGGTCTTCATCATTGCCCACTGCCGCAGGTTGGCCAGCGTCTTCTGGTACGTATCGTCAATGTGCAGGGGATAGCCCGGCTTCGGATAGTGGAGCGGGTAGAGTCCGAGAACGCCCTGCGGGCCGTGAACATCCGTCCCCTTCCCGTTCGGCGAGAAGGACACGACGTAGTGATCGAGCGGTCCGTCGGTGTTCGGGTTCGTGCGCTGGAATCCGTTGAAGAAGGCCGTGATGTAGTTCTGGCCCGTGTTGGCCGCAGTCTGCTGCGTCATGCCGTTGGCGATCGTCACCGCATTCGCGGCCTGCGTGCCGCACTGATCGATCGGCACGTACTGGCTGTAGTCGGTGACCTCGTTGTACGCCGCAATCCAGTAGGCCACATCGGCGCGGAACCCGAGGGACTGGGCGATGAAGAACGTGGAATCCATGTGGATCATGCTTCGCCCCTGCTGAATGGTGACGAAGTCGGCCGTCTGCGCGGGACAGGTCGTGTTCACATCGTTGCCCGGCGGGCATGGCCGGATGCACCACATCAGCGACCCGCCTTGCGGTCGCGGCAAACAAAGGTCCTCGAGGAATGCGTGTGACGGCGTAGCTGCGGCAAGACAGAGAACGAGTGCGCAGAGGATGAGATTCTTGCGTCGCATGGCGGAAGTCTACACACCAACCCGCTGAAACCCATCGCGGAGCCGCTGCGTACCAAGGGCCGCATGCTGATGGACATTGTTCGCTTCGAGTGGCGCTATCACACGAGACAAATCTCGTTCATCGCCGCCGCGGCGCTGTTCTTCCTGTTCGGGTTCATGGTGACGGCCACCGGCTTCGGGCCGGACAACATCCACATCGACTCGCCCTACAGCATCGCCCAGTCGATCGGCATGCTGTCGTTGCTGTCGGTCTTCATCCTCGCGAACTTCTGCGCCAACGCCGTCGTACGCGATCGCGAGACGCGGATGGAAGAGATCGTCTACACGACCTCCGTCGGCAAGCTGCCCTTTCTCGCGGGCCGCTTCGCCGGATCGTTTCTGGCGGCGGTCACCGCTTTCAGCACGACTGCTCTCGGCATGCTGGTCGCCCGTTTCATGCCCTGGCACGACCCCGATCGCCTCGGCGCCGTGCAGCCGATGCACTATCTCTGGGCGCTGCTCGTCATCGCCGTGCCGAACATGCTCTTCGCGGCGGCCACGCTTTTCGCGCTCGCCACCGTGACGCGAAGCCTGCTGGCCAGTTACGCCGGCTCGGTGCTGCTCTACATCCTCTATTTCGCCGGCTCGGCACTCACGAATTCGCCGCTCATGGCCTCATCGGTCCCCGGTGCGGATGAGAGTGCGTGGCTGGCGGCACTGCTCGATCCATTCGCGCTCTCCGCGTTCTTCGAACAGACGCGCAACTGGACGCCCGCACTGCGCAACACGAAGCTGATCTCGCTGACCGGCAACTTTCTCATGAACCGGCTCTTGTGGACCGGCGTGTCGCTGGCGATTCTGGCCGTCGTCTACAGGCTGTTCTCGTTCCGTGTCATCGATTCTCCGCGCCGCAGCGCTTTGGGTAACGCGGCAAATGCCGCTCTGTTGCACGCTACCGAAAGCGGTGGCAAGCCACCGCACTCCAAAGCGCTTCGCGCGGAGATCCGTCCATCCGATTGGGCGGCATATCTCAGCACGGTCGGAATCGAGATCCGCACGTTTCTCATGACGCTCCCGTTCCTGGCGATGGTGCTGCTGTGGGCGGGCCTGGCCGGATTCGAGCTCCACGCCGACATTACCGGCGGCGAGTACGGCGCCGCTTCCTATCCCGCTTCCGGGATGCTGTTCGGGACGCTTTATCGGCCCTTGACGCTGCTCACGACGATTCTGCTGATTTACGCCTCCGCGGAGATCGTGTGGCGCGAACGGACATTGCGCTTGTCCGGCATTCTGAATACCACGCCGGTCTCGAACGTCGTCTTCGTGGCGTCGAAATGTACCGCGCTCGCGGTATTGGTCTTGGTCATTACGGCGACAGGCCTGCTGACCGCCACCGGCATCCAGCTCGTGCGAGGCTGGATCATTGATCCGGCATTGATGTTGGCATTCGCCTATTTCCTCGCCGCGCCGCTCCTGCTGTTCGCATTCGTTGCCGTGGCCATTCAAACAATCAGCCCGCATAAGTATCTCGGCATGATGATCGTGCTGCTCGTGGCTGTGATCGGCCAACTCGGGCCGGTCATGAACTGGGCGCATCCGCTCCTGCGGTTGGGCTGGGTGCCGGGCGTCATGCATTCGGACATGAACGGCTTCGGCCGGACCGCGCAATTTCATGCGTTCATCATCTATTGGGCGGCACTCGCTGGATTGTTTCTTCTTCTGGCCACGACATTATGGCGGCATGGCGCGGAGGGATTCCGGCGACTGCGCGCAATCCTGCGAATTGCGCCGCGTTCGGGGCGTCTGATGACGGTTGCGTTTTCGGCCACATTCATCGCCACCGGCGCGTTCATTTTCTACAACACGAACGTGCTCAATGCCTACACCACGGACGCCGAGGTCATGGCTTGGCGAGCGGCTTACGAGAGAACCTACAAACCATTTGCGGCATGGCCACAGCCGCGGATCAGCGCAATCCATGCAAACGTCGATCTCTATCCCGCGGAGTTGAAACTGCGCGTGCGCGGCGCGTACACACTGATCAACGAGACGTCGCGGCCGGTCGCGGAGATTCTGATCGCCGTGCGGCGCGATGGCACTGACGCGGTCATCACGATCCCCGGCACGCGGAAGCGGCACGACATCCACTTCAATCAGCACATCTTCCAGCTCGACCGGCCACTGCCGCCGGGCGGGCGAACCACCGTGCAGTTCGACGTGACCTACGACAGGCCGGGATTCGAAGGAGACGAATCGCCCGATCCGATGATCGTCGGGAACGGCTCCTACATCATGAGCCTGCGCGCTTTCCCGACCATCGGTTATCGCGCCAGCTATGAGATTCAAAGTGCTCGCGAACGCCGCCGCCAGGGACTGCCGGAATCGACGGGCACGGAGAGCTCGCGCGAGATGCTTCCGCACGACGAGATCAAGAACACGGAGTGGGTGCAATTCGACGTCACGGTCTCCACGGCCGGCGACCAGACCGCGTTGGCGCCGGGGCGTCTCGTTCGCGCGTGGAAGCACGACGGTCGCAACTCGTTCCACTATCGCTCCGACGGTTTGATTCCGAACCAGTTCGCCATCGCCTCGGGACGCTATGCCATTGCCCGCGAAACGCATCGCGGCGTCACGATCGAGACCTATTACCACCCAGATCACACACAGAGCATTGCCCCGATGATGCGTGCGGCGTCGGATTCGTTGGGCTATTACATCGACAACTTCGGCCCCTATCCTCATCCGCACCTTCGCCTCATCGAAGTACCGGCGCAGTATCGGAGCTTCTCCGGCTTCGCGCAGCCGGGAATGATCTTTCTCGGTGAGATCCGCGGGTTTCTCATCGACGCATCGATGACGTCAAGGCGCTCCCGGAATCCGGAACGCGTGGACCTCCTCTACCGGCGCGTCGCGCACGAAGTGGCCCATCAATGGTGGGGCCATCAACTGGTCGCCGCCCCTGTCGCGGGATCGTCGATGCTGACCGAATCGCTCACGAAATACTCCGAGGCGATCACGCTGGAGAAAGCGCGCGGACGCGAACAGTTGCGCCAGTTGCTCACCTACGAGCTCGACCTCTATCTGGCCGGCCGCACCAGCCAGACCGGCGCCGAGCCACCGCTCGCCGAAGCGCGAGGTCAGGCGTATCTCTACTATCGAAAGGGCGTGATCGTCATGCACGCCCTCAAAGATCTCCTCGGCGAGCCGGCCGTCAACGCCGCGCTCCGCAATCTCCTGCGCAAACACGCCGGACCCAATCGCAATCCCACCACCGCGCATTTGCTCGAGGAGCTGCGCGCCGTCGCGCCACAGGAACAGCATGCGCTCATCAACGAGTGGATCACGAAGGTCACGCTCTACGATTTCAAAGTGGAATCCGCCGAGTCGCAGAAGCTGACAGACGGACGCTACAAAGTGGAGTTGCGCGTGAGTGCCCAGAAACAGGACGACAGTGATCGGGTCATGCCAATGCGCGAAATGATCGACATCGGCGTGTATTCATTGGATGACAAGGCGTTGCATTTCGCAAAGCACGAGTTGCACGGCGGCGTGCAAATCATCTCCATCATCGTCGATCAGGAACCGCGGAGCGCCGCAGTCGATCCGTACATTTGCCGCATTGACCGCAATCGGTTCGATAACAGCAAGAACGTTGTGGTGAAGTAGCGACAGTCTGTCGCCCGCTACGCGGACTTGAATCTATAGTCACGTTTTCACCCGGCTGAAGCCGGGTGCTATTGTCTCCGGCCGCCTACAGCGGCTCTGGAGTTGGGCATCCTTCGCGCGAAGGGACGGGCGCCACCTACGTCATCCTGTGGCCTCGTACCGCGTTAGCGGTACTGAGAGGGTAGCCGTGGGTTGCGCGCGCAGACGCGCTACCCACGGACAAGAACGTATTTGATTTCGCACCGCGTAGGCGGTGCGGAGAAACGAAACAACGATCAGAGCAGGAAGCGCTCGTCTGCACGCTTCGTAGACAGCTCTCCGCACCACTGACGTGGTGCGACTCGAGGATGCGCACCTTTTCCGGGGGTAGCGCGTCTAC
>JALYJW010000073.1 GCA_030775085.1 Acidobacteriota bacterium
CTGTCAGGCGTTTCGGGGTTTTTCTCCTGCCGACCGCCGACTGCCGACTGCCGACTGTCCTCCAGCGGCTCGATCTTCAATCCATCAATCGCCACGACACCGAACCCTTCGTTGGCGAGGTAGTGCGCGAGGGTGTATCCCGCGGGGCCGAGGCCGACGACGAGGACGTTCTTGCCGTTGTAGGGGAGCGCCATTGGCCGCCGGACGTCGAGTGGGTTCCAGCGCGTGAGCAGCGAGTAGATCTCGAAGCCCCAGGGCAGGAAGAGGACGTCGGTGAGCGCGCCGGTCTCGATCTGCGGGATGTTTACGGGATCCTGCTTCTGGAAGATGCAGGCGCGCATGCAATCGTTGCAGATGCGGTGGCCGGTGCCGGGGCACATCGGGTTGTCGATCATCACCAGCGCCAGGCCGCCGATCGAGTCACCGGCCGCGCGGAGAAAGTTCATCTCGCCGATTTTCTCGTCGAGCGGACAGCCTTCCAGCGCCATGCCGAGCGGGTTCGGCTTGTAAGTTGGAACACCCGTACCATTCGGTTGAACAAAGCCGCGCGAACAGGAGTCTTTCTTCCGCTCGTGGCAGAAGATGCAGTAGTGCGCTTCGTCGGTGATCTCGCGCGTAGACATGCGCTCATCGGTGAGATGAAATCCGTCGCGGCGGCGGAACTCGTGATGGTCTCCGCCGAATCGATTCTCATCGACGGGCTCGGTCGGCACGAGGCGGTCGAAGACGAGCGGTTGCGGCAATCGGAACGAGGTCCATCCCTCGAAGCGCCCTGCTTTCCATTGCGCCGCGGTCCAATGCGCCAGCGCGTCCAGCGCAGGCCGGGCTTCGTAGGGCGATTGTTTTTCTAGGTCGAGCAGGCGATTCGCGGCAATCGCCAACGCCATCTCGGGATCCGCCTCGTTGGCGATCGGGTCGACGTCATCGACGGGAGTGGGGTTCTGCACTTTCACCACGCGTTTGGTGACGAACTCTTTCTTGAATCTGGCTACCTCGGATTCGCGTTGCGTACGCGCCTGCAGCGCCGCCACTTCCGCGTCGATGCCGAAGAGTTGCGTCAGAAAGAGAGCCAGCTCGCGGCCAACGGCGATCAGCAGCGCCGATTCCTCGGGAGTGGACAGCCCATGTTCGCTGCGGCTCTGCACGGCGTGGCGGTACGCGTCGAAGCGCGCGAACAACGCGGCGTCATGCTGCTCGACGAAACGATCGAACGTGAGTGCCAGGTCGCCGAGGCGCGCGGGAGAGTAGAGGTCGTTGTAGGTAAAGTCGTCGATGCCGAGGTTCATAGAGTGTCTATTTGCGCCTCACGTAGATCACCTTCTCGATGGAGGCGTACACGATACCTTCCGTGTCGATGAGATCGACATTGTAGGTGCGATCGACCGGCTGTCCCTCGGCGGTAGCCGCGCGGACGGCCTCGAGCTCCGCGTCGTCGATGCGGAATGTCGCGTGGAGCGTGTTTCGTCCCGGTTTGCGGAAACGGATCGAGGCGGACTTGTCCCAGACCACGTATTCACGCCCGAGGAGACGCATCAGCATGATCATGTAGATCGGATCGACCGCGCCGTACATCGAGCCGCCGTAGATCGTCCCCACCGCATTGCGCGTGCGCAACGACAGCGGGAGCTTCACGCGCACCTCGCGAAAATCATCCGCGATGTAAGTGACGCGACCGCCGCTGCCGCGATAGGCGGGAAAGAGATTGAACTTCCAGCGCAGGAGGCGCGAGGTGAACGATTCAGGCATGGGTGCAGAAGCTCCCATAACGCGACAGAGCCAGTCCCCTCTCCCCGCGAGTAGCGGGGAGAGGGCTAGGGTGAGGGGCCGCTCTCGCGACAATGGTGAAGGTCGCCGAGCGGCCAGATCGCCACTCATCGCGAGAGTCGCCCCTCACCCTAACCCTCTCCCCACCGCGATGAGGCTGCGGCGGGGAGAGGGGACTGGTTCTTACGCTCATGGAGAAACCTCCGTCAACCGCGGTGCGGCAACCCACGCCAGCGCTGCGACCCCAATCACGAGGAGCGCGATGCCGTTGCCGATGAGATCGGGGCGATGGTTTTGCAGAAGGACGCCGGCGACCTGCAGGATGGAGACGAGGAACGCCGCCAGCGGCCAGGCCAGCGGGTTTTCGCCGAGGACGTATCGCGCGACGACCCACGCAAGCAGCGCGGCGATGAGCGCGCGGAGCAGCATCAGCGGAGTCTGCGCCGCCGTTGCGGACGGATCGATCGACAGGCAGAAGATGGCCACGATGGTCACGATCGCGGCGTGTTTGCGGATGGCGGTCGCGTAGAGCGCCACGGCTGCCGCGAAGACGATTGCGCCGAAGAGCGCCTGCAGCGTTTCGATCACCGCGGGAAGCGGGGTGGCCACCTCGGATGGCGCGAGCAGCGTCACCGAAGCGGAGGAGGGAAAGGCGTGCGCGACGAACTGTTGAACGACCAGTGCGATCGCGCCGATCGACAGCGCCGTCAGTGCGGACACGGCGGCGCTGCGGCCGAAACGCGCGCGGGCTTCGCGAGTGAACAGACTCAGCGCGTGCGGTACGGCCGCCTCGAGTCCCGCCAGCGCGAGGAACATCACGCCGACCTGTACGCCCACTTCGCGAATGAAATTCGTGACGACGCTGACCGCGAACGTCTCCCACGCGATGCTCGTGCCGTAGCCGAACAGCAACGTTTCCGATCGCGCGGCGAAGGCGGCGATCGGGATCACGGAGAGGATCAGCGTCCAGCGCAGCGCGCGCCGCCACGGCAGGCCGTTCTCGCGCGTGGCGAGAATCAGGCCGGTGATGACCATGGACAGAAGCGCCACGACGCCGGCGATTTTCATGATGAAGAAAACGAGGTTGAGCAGCGTCTGCGTCGTGGCTTCGCGATAGACGCTGTCCGGGATCTTGATGGTCTTGTTGAACTGCGTCACCGCGCCGCCGCCGATGCGCACGGTCACGCGCCGAAACGCGCGCGGGGTGATCGGTGTCTTCTCATCGAAATGAAACAGCCAGTCGCGTCTCCGCGGCTGTTGGAAGCTCAGCGTTTCTTTGAGATCGAACTGGCGCTCGTCGAGTGCGAACGTGGCGAACGCGCGCCGCGCCATTGCCAGCGCGGCGTCCTGCGGAAGCGTCCTGCCGAGGTTGGACTCATCCTGATAGCGGTGGTAGCTGACGATCTGCGACGAGCGCGGATCGACCTCCACAAAGACCTCTTCCTTCTTCATCGGCGTGAAGAAGCGCACGATCCAGGTACCGGCTTCGATGCGATTGCGGAAGACGTCGAGGAGCTCTTCGGTGCTCATGCCGCCGCGCATCAGCCATGTCGCCGCGATCTCGTCGAAATTTCCCGGCGCGCCGCCTTCCTCGCGACTGGAGCCTGGATTCCACGAGCGAAAGCCTTCCACCGGTGCCGCGATGACGTAGGCGAATCGCTCGCCCTTCGGGATGGCCGAGTCTGCGATCTCCTTGGCCTTGTCGCCGGTGATGCGGTAGTCGATGGCGTCGCCTGGCGACGACGGTTTCAGCGCAATGGCGATGGCCGCGGCAATCACGAGCGCGATGCAGATGGCGATGCGCATCCGTGTCGGCGGCATCGGCGGCGGGAATTGCGCCGTCGCAACGACCCCCACGGGTAGCGGCGGAGGTGGCGAGATCGGGATCGTGGCGTTCGATAGATCGTCATCCGGTACGAAGCCGCGATTGCGCAGATAGAACGCGATCGAAAGGACGAGCGGGATGGCGAATAGCAGGCTGGCGATGGCGGCCGAGACGATGTAGTACGTGTTGCCCGAGCCGAAGAGCAGCGTGGCCGTGTAGACCGCGTCGATCGTGTAATGCCAGATCAGCAGCGGCAACAGACCGAAGCGGTCCATCAGCAGCCCGGCCACGATTCCGGCGAGTCCGACTTCGACGCCGCGGATCCAGAACGGCTGATTCGGATATGCGGCGTGGCCGAAACCCCAGATGAACGCGGCCAGAACGATCGCTGCGAAGCGCGAACGCATCAGCTTCTGCAGAAACGGAATGGCGAATGCGCGCGAGAGGAACTCTTCCGAGAACGCCGGGAAGAATCCGGCGAAGACGACGGCCACCCATGGCAGTGCGCTGTTGAGCAGATTGTCGTACGGCACTTCCGCCGGCGCCCACGCGCCGAAGCGATGCGCGGTGAGATAGAAGACCACCTGATAGGCCATGAACAACGGCACGAGCGCGTAGCCGATGATCATCGAGAGGAACACGCGCCGCGAAGTCAGCGCCTTCGGCGTCCAGAGTCGCGGCATCGCCAACTGTTTCGGCAGACGCTCGCGGTAGAGCACTTCGCCCGCGCCGCAGATGACGATCAGCATCATGGCCATGCCCAGGCTCTGCACGATTGCGCCGAAGGCCAGGTTGCCGATGAAGGCGGGATAGGAGGTCGTCGTGTCGTAGTAGGCGAGCTGCGCCGGCATCTCGTTGATGGCCGAGCCGCCGACGAGCAACACGCAGGCGAGCCCGAGGCCGAGGATGAAGCGCAGCGGCAGATCGCCGCGCCGCAAGCGAACGATGAAAATCACCACAGCGGCGATCATCAGCACGGCATTGAAGAGCAGATCGACCTGACCGGCGGCGCGATTCTTCGAGCGCATCTCGCCGTATGCGCGATTCCACGCATCCGGCACTTTCAAGTCCTGCGCATACGACGTCACGCGATCGCCGTCGACAGTCACGATGTGCCGGTACTGCGCGCCGGCAGGACGGATCGACGAGGACTCCCACGTGAAGATGCGCTGCACGCGTTTCGGCAGGCGGCGCTCGCTCTGATCGATGAGATTGAGATCGCCGGCATTGACGCCGATGCTTTTCAGAAACTCGATCGGCGGCGTGGTGCTCGGCGGCGGGATTCTCGATGACGGAACCGGGCGATCCTCGGGGATGGTGTGCCGGAAGCCGACGATCTGCCCCGTGGGCGCCACGTCGACGCTCACTTCCTCTTCCACGAGCGGCCGGAACCAGCGCTGGTGCCACGACCAGACGTGGACGTCTTCCGCCATCACGCGATTCGCGTTTTCCAGGCCGAGGGAACGCTCCAGGAAAATGCGCGCCTCGCTGTCGGAATCGAAGCGGACCGCGTGCTTCATCTCGCGGACGTCGATGCCGCGCTCGCGCAGCAGCCGCTCGGCAATCGGCCGCGACGAATTGCGATCGACCTTGAACTCGATGGCCGCCTGCGGAAACGCGGCTTCGAAATAGCGAACGATGATGGCGATGGACGCCAGCACGACGGCGATGCAGACCGCAATCGCGATCCAGTCATCCTGTGAAAGGCGCTGACGGTTGTCGTTCGCCGGTCTCACAACAATCCGGTCAGAATCAGGTCTGCCACCTGCTCCGCCTGCGCGGGAAGGTCGTAATCCTTTTCGGAGAGGATCCACGACGTCACCATCTCGTCGAGAACGCCGAAGACGGACTTGGCCACGAGCTGCGGATGCACGTTGCGGCGGAACGCCCCTTCCTGCTGCCCGTGCTCGACGATCTTGCGGATGACGTTGAGGTAATCGGCCACTTCCTCCTGCGAGAAGAGGCTCATGAACTTGAGGCTGTGGCGCAACTCGACCTGCGAGACGACGGCCAGCGCGCGATCGCGGCCCAGCGCTTCGAGGTGATGCCGCACCGCCACGCGCAGCCGCTCCTCGGCATGATTGACGTTCGCCAGCGACTGCTCCAGCGAGCGCAGATAGTTCCTCGTGTGCTCGCGGAAGATCGTGATGAGCAGATCTTCCTTGCCATCGAAATACAGATAGATCGTCCCATCGGCCACACCCGCCGATTTCGCAATCTGCGCGACTTTGGCGTTGAAGTAACCGAACTCGGCGAACACATCGACCGCCGCGCGCAGGATCCGCTCACGCTTGGACGTCCCGCGGAAAGATTCAGTCTCAGTAGCCGTCGCCATCGCGAATGAATGCTCATTCAGCGAGGGAGGGAGTGTCAAGTGTGGTTCTGTCGTTGCCCCGATTGGGGCAGCCAGAGGGTAGCTGTAACACCTACCCTCTGTGGCGCCTGCGGCGCCCACCTGAAGGCGTAGACTTCGTGTGCGATCCACGCCTAGAGCGGCGGGCGGTTGCGGCGCCAAATCAACAATGCCCACCATCACCATCGAGACTCTGGTGAATGCATCGCGGGAGAGGTGTTTCGATGCTGCTCGCGATCTCGATCTGCATGTGACGTCGATGTCGCATACGGCGGAGCGTGCGGTTGCCGGCAGGGTGAGCGGGCTGATCGAGCTTGGAGAGCAGGTGACGTGGGAGGGCCGTCATTTCGGAGTCCGTCAGCGGTTCACTTCGCAGATCACCGCGTTCGATCGGCCGAGGTACTTTCAGGACTCGATGACCCGAGGCGCCTTCCGTTCGTTCGTCCACGATCATTACTTCGAGACGGTTGAGGGAGCCACACTCATGCGAGACGTCCTGACGTTCTCCTCACCGCTCGGACCACTCGGTGCGGTCGTCGACAAGCTGGTCATGGCAGCGTATCTCCGGCGTCTTCTCGCGGCGCGGAATGACGTCATCAAACAGATCCTCGAGAGCGCACGTTAGACTCGTGCGCATCGATTGTTTCACTGTGGAGTCGAAGCCATGGCAGATGGGCGCAGCAAAACTGTCGCAAAGCCTCAGCGAAGAAATGCTCGGTGGGCCTCGTTTGTAGCCAGTCCTCTCCGCGGGCGAGTGGTGCGCGGCCTCGAAGAAGAAGGGAATCCGATGCATCGCGTCCGCGTGGAGTACAACAAGGACACGCTTCTGGTCCACGTGTCGGGCGAGGAAGGCCGCGGATGGACGACGCTGGCTCTCGATCGAGCCACTCGCGAATGGTCGATTGCGCAGCGACCCCGCCAGTTGGATGCGGCGCAGGCCGCGTGCGCCAACCTCTACGTGTGACTCTCGCACATCCCAATTCGGAGACCATGGCACGACGTCAGTCATTCGGTACTCGATTTGCGCGTTGCCGCTTTGGCGCCACAAGCCGATTATCTACACGTTACAGAAAGCGGCAGCAAGCCGCCGCACTCCAAAGCGCTGCGGCGCGGAGATTGTTCGACGGACGCACATCAGAGTTGTTCTTTCAGTTTTTTCCATAGCGGCTCGGTTGCGCGCGCGGCTTTCTCTTCGATTCTGCGATAGAGCTGCAGGACTTTCTGCCCGGACGGCGTGAGCTGCGCGCCCCCCTGCTCGGCGCCGCCGCGCTCTTTCTCCACGAGTGGCGCGCGGAACACGGCGTTCATCGTCTTCACCAGCGTCCAGGCGCGCATGTACGACATCCCGAGTTCGTTCGCGGCTGCGCGGATCGAGCCGGTGCGGGCGATGGCGTCGAGCAGATCGGCCTTGCCCGGCCCCAGCACGATCGTGCCGTCGTCGCCGACGATGCGGATGCGGGGACGGAGCTCGTAGCGCACGCGGTAATGATAGAGGGCAAAACGTTACAATCCGCAGACCCGATATGCGCATCGCTGCCGTCGTGCTCGCACTCTCGCTCACTGCATGTGCCTCGATGCCGCCGCCCCAACTCGAGCCGGCGGTGATCTCCGAGCGTCTGTTCTGCGGTCTTTCGATTCCCGGCGGCGGGACGGTGTCGCAGGCGGACATCGACGCGTTCATCGCCGAGGTGGTCGAGCCGCGGTTCCCGCAGGGCTTCACGATGTGGCGCGCGCAGGGGCGCTGGCGCGGCGGGAGCGAAGAGACGATGGTGATCGAGATCATTCATCCGCTCGACGCGCGCCTGTCCGATGCCGTCGAAGAGATCGCCGAGGAATACCGGCGCCGGTTCAAACAGGAAGCGGTCATGCGCGTGATGATGCCGGCGCGTATGGAGATGGAGACGGAGGAGTGAGCGCGAACTACGAACCCTCCTCCCGCCGCCCGATTGCCGGGATGTTCCGTGCCACCGCGAATGCGGCCGTGAAAGTCGCGGTGCGGGCCGGCATTCATCCCGATGTTTTCTCGTACGCTTCGATTCTCGCGGCGGGAGTGGCTGGGATTCTTTTCTGGCAGTCGGCGCGGCATCCGAAGTATCTGATCCTCGGCGTGGCGTTCGCGTTTCTCCGCCTCTGGCTGAACATGTTCGACGGCATGGTGGCCGTTGCGGCGGGGAAGGCGTCGAAGAAGGGCGAGATCATCAACGACCTTCCCGATCGCATCTCCGACATCGTGATCTTCATCGGCATGGCGCACAGCAGTTGGTGCCACAGGCTTCCCGGATATTGGGTGGTCATCATGGCGCTGCTGGTGGCGTACGTCGGATTGATGGGCCAGGCCGTGGGCGTGCAGCGCGAGTTCAGCGGGATCATGTCGAAGCCCTGGCGGATCGTGGTGCTGAGCATCGGCGCGGTGGCCACGTCGATCCAGGTCCATCGCGAAGGCGCGTATTGGGTTGGCGGCTGGTTGCTTCTCGATTGGGCGAACTTTGCGATCATCCTCGGCTGCGCGCAGACCGTCGTGATCCGGCTGGTGCGGATTCTCCGAGCGCTGTCATTGAAAGCGGCGTAGCCAGAGCTCGATGTTCGCCTCGCAGACGATCCAGATCTACCTCGCCATCGCCGGCACCGTGCTGGTCGTGGCGGGCCTCGCCATCGCCATTCTGAAGTGGGGACTGAAGAAGAACGTCGAGCACGCGTGGCATGCGTACCGCGGCTGGCTGATCATGATCCCGCTCGTGATCGGCGCGATCCTGCTCGGCCGCGTCGCTACGATCGTTTTCTTCGGATTGCTGTCCATCGTTGGCTTCACGGAATTCGCCCGCGCCACCGGTCTCTATCGCGACTGGCTGATCACAGGCTGGGTGTACCTCGGCATCGCCGGCGTGACGACGGTGACGATCATCTCGCCGCCGGGCGAGACGCTCATCGGCTGGTACGGCATGTTCATGGCGCTGCCGGTGTACGTCGTGGCGGGCATTCTGCTGATGCCGATTCTGCGCGACCGCACGAAGGGTCAGCTCCAGCTCATCGCCCTCGGCATCGTCGGTTTCATTTACGTCGGCTGGATGTTCAGCCATCTGGCGTTCCTCGCCAACGGCCGCAACGCTGCCGGTGCGATTCTCTTTCTCCTGTTCTCCGTGCCGCTCTGCGACGTGGCTGCGTTCACGTTCGGCAAGGCATTCGGCCGGCACAAGATGCGTCCCAACATCTCGCCGAACAAAACATGGGAAGGCGCGTTCGGCGCGTTTCTCGTGGGCATGGCCATGCCATGGATCTTCCGCTTCTCGCTCGAAGGCTTCGGAACGCGCGAGCTTCTTCTGGCCGGATTGATCGTCGGCGCCGGCTCGCAGCTCGGCGATCTTTCGATCAGCGTCATCAAGCGCGACATCGGCATCAAGGACATGGGCACGCTGATCGAAGGCCACGGCGGCGTGCTCGATCGGATCGACAGCCTGATCTACGTCGCACCGCTCTTCTTTCACATGACGCGATTCTTCGTCGGGATCGAGTGATGGAAGAGTGGGACTACGCGCCGACGCCCGACTTCGACAAGACGCCGCTCGAAAAACTCTCTACCTTTCCACGTCAGCCGGACATGCTCGTCTACGCCGTGCGTCTGGCATTGCACGTAGTCATCCGCATGTGGCTGCGGATCTATCATCGGTTCCGCGTCACCGGACGCGAGCTGTTGCCGCTCGACCGTCCCTTCGCGATGGTGGCCAATCACGCCAGTCACCTCGACGCCATCACGCTGCTCTCCGCGCTGCCATTGACGCGCATCCAGACCGCGTATCCAGCGGCGGCGAAGGATTACTTCTTCACGAGCATGCCGAAGATCGCATTTTCGGCGATCGCGATGAATGCCATGCCGTTCGACCGCAAGGAAAACCCGCGCGACAGCCTGGCCCTCTGCCGCGAACTGCTCGAAACACCCGGCCACGTCCTGATCATCTTCCCCGAGGGAACACGATCGACGACGGGAGAGCTTGGTGTATTCAAGCCGGGAATCGGATTCCTCACCGCGAACACCAACATCGCCGTCGTGCCCTGCTACCTCGAAGGCGGACACCGCGCCTGGCCCAAAGGCGCCTTCATCCCGCGCCCGCGCAAACTGACATTGAGGATCGGGAACGCGATGACGTTCGAGGATGTGAAGGCGGATAAGGATGGGGCGAAGTTGGTCGCCCAGCGATTGAGGGACGCGGTGGGGAGTCTCAAAGTCGCAAAGTCGCAAAGTCTCAAAGGAGGGCGTTCACATGCTCTTTGAGACTTTGCGACTTTGAGACTTTGAGACTCCCTCGAAATTCATGGAGGAACGATGCAACCAACCGAACACACCGCCCCCGTCGACGAACACACCTCACTCTTCTATCGCGCATGGCTTCCGCCGAATGCGCGGAAGGGTGTGGTGATGGTGCATCGCGGGCATGAGCATTCGGGGCGGCTCGTCGATGTGGTCGATGCGTTGGCGCTGCACGACACTGCGGTGTTTGCGTGGGATGCGCGGGGGCATGGCAGGTCGCCGGGCGAGCGGGGTTATGCACCGAGTTTTTCGCGGATCGTGAAGGATCTCGATGTGTTCGTGCGGCATGTGTCGCAAGCGCATGGCATCGCGGTCGAAGACATGGTGATCGTCGGGCATAGCGTCGGCGCGGTGACGGTGGCGGCGTGGGTTCACGACTACGCGCCGCCTGTCCGAGCGATGGTGCTGGTGACGCCGGCGCTGAAGGTGAAGCTGTACGTTCCGTTCGCGCGCACGGGACTGGCGGTGCTGCAGAAGATGCGCGGCGAGAAGAAGTCGTACGTGCAGAGCTACGTCAAGCCGTCGATGCTCACGCACGATCCGGAACAGGCCAAGCGTTACGCGGATGATCCGCTGATCACGCGCGCGATCTCGGTGAACGTGCTGCTCGATTTGTACGAGACGGCGGAGCGTGTTTCGGCGGATGCGGGTGCGATCCGCGTGCCTGCGCTGGTGTTGTCGGGCGGCGCCGATTGGGTGGTCGACGTCGGCGAGCAGCAACGTTTCTTCGATCGTCTCGGGTCGCAGAAAAAGCGGATGCGCATCTTCGACGGCATGTACCACGACCTCCTGCACGAAGCCGGACGTGAGGAGGTGCTGTCGGAGATCCGCACGTTCATTGAGGATGCGTTTGCGTCCGGCGATCGCCGCGCGCCGCTGATCGACGCCGACCGTTACGGATACACGCAACAGGAGCATGAACTACTCACGCATCCGGCATCGGCGATCAAGAACGTCGCTTTTGGCGTGCAGCGTCTGACGCTGAAGACAATTGGAAAGCTCAGCGACGGCGTTCGCCTCGGATGGGAGAGCGGTTTCGACTCCGGCCGTTCGCTCGACTACGTCTACGAGAACGAAGCGCGCGGCGGGATGGGTGTCGGCAAGCTGATCGATCGCACGTACCTCAACAGTCCCGGATGGCGCGGCATCCGTCAGCGGAAACTGAATCTCGAGAAACTGCTGCGCTCCGCCATCGATCGCACGCGCAGAGCGGGCCGTGACGTGCGCATCCTCGACGTGGCCACCGGCTGCGGGCGTTACGTGCTCGACGCCATGATGGCGGACGGCGATCCGCAAGTGACCGCGTACCTACGCGACTTCACGCCGGCCAACGTCGAGCAAGGCAGACGAATCGCCGAGGAAATGGGACTGTCGAGCCGCGTGCGATTCGAACAGGGCGATGCGTTCGATGAAGAAAACCTCGCCGCGATCGCACCCGCGCCGACCGTGACCATCGTCTCCGGCCTCTACGAGCTTTTCGGCGACAACGAAATGGTGCAGCGTTCCCTGCGCGGCATCGCCCGCGCGATGAACGAAGGCGGCTTCCTCATCTACACGGGCCAGCCCTGGCACCCGCAACTCGAAATGATCGCCCGCGTCCTCACCAATCGCGAAGGCCAACCCTGGATCATGCGCCGCCGCACACAGGAAGAGATGGACGACCTCGTCCGCGCCGCCGGCTTCCGCAAACTCGACATGGAGATCGATCGGTGGGGGATTTTTACGGTCGCCATGGGGTCATTGGAGAAGGGGTAGGGCGGCGGCTTCGGGGTCGCAGTCTCAAAGTCGCAAAGTCTCAAAGTCGCAAAGAGGTACCAACCGACTCCTTTGCGACTCTGCGACTTTGAGACTCTGCGACTCCCTCGCCATCCCGGCCGCGCCCGAGCCGCTGTATCCTTCCCTCCACCCTTGCAACTCGCCGCTGGTGATCGCCTTGAGCAGTACGAGATCCTTGGTCCTCTCGGGGCCGGAGGGATGGGGGAGGTGTATCGCGCGCGGGACACGAAGCTCGGGCGTGTGATCGCGTTGAAGATTCTGCCGGCGGAGCTGGCGTCGAGTCCGGAGGCGTTGCGGCGGTTCGAGCTGGAGGCGCGTGCGGCGTCGGCGATGAACCATCCGAACATCGTCACGATCTACGACATCTGTGTGACGGCCGAACGGGCCTGGATCGCCATGGAGCTGATCGACGGTGCCGATCTGCGCACGCTGGCGGTGAAGGATCCGCTCACGCTCAAAAGCGCCTTGCACGTGGCCGTGAAGCTGGCCGACGGACTGGCCGCCGCGCACGACCGCGGCATCGTGCATCGCGATCTCAAGCCGGACAACGTCATGGTCACGACGGACGGTTTCGTGAAGATCCTCGACTTCGGCCTGGCCAAGCAGATGCGCTCGATCCTCTCCGACGATACGACCATCCCGCACACCTCGCCCGGCGCGGTCTTCGGCACGGTCGGCTACATGTCGCCGGAGCAGACCAAGGGCAAGGAGATGGACTACCGCTCCGACCAGTTCTCGTTCGGCGTGATGCTGTACGAGATGCTGACGCGCGTGCGGCCGTTCGATCGCGAGTCGAAGGCCGAGTCGATGGCGGCCATCATCCGCGACGAAGCCGAGCCGCCGTCGTCCATCAACGAGGCGGTGACGTACGACCTCGACCGCATCGTGTCGCGCTGCCTGGCCAAGAACCCGCGCGACCGTTACGCCTCGACGCGCGATCTCGCACGCGATCTGCGCGAAGTGCGCGACGGCCTGACGCAGAGCAGCAACCGGCACATGGCGCGGCCGTCTTCGCGCCGCGGCCCACGGGATCGATGGGCAACATGGACGCGCACGAAACGCGCGGTGATCGCCGCCGCGGCCGTGCTGCTTCTCGGCGGCGGCGTGTTCTATTGGCTGTACGGTCGCTCGATGATCGGTCAGCGCGTGACGTCGATCGCCGTCGTGCCGTTCCGCGATCTCAACTCGACGGCCGAGGGACGCATTCTTGCGGATGGCATCTCCCAGCTCATTGCGGCGCGGCTCGCCGAAGTGCGCGAGCTGCGCGTTTCATCGCCATTCGACGGCGCACGGGTGAGCGACGGCGATGACGTACGGATCGTCGCGGCGAAACGGCGCGTGCAGGCCGTCGTGCGCGGATCGGTGCAGCGCAACGGAAATGATGTGCGCGTGACATACGCGTTGATCGACGCGCTCACCGGCCGCACGCTCGCCGCGGACACGGCCACGCGCGCCGCGACGGATTTGTTTGCGCTGGAGGACGTGGTGGCCGAGGATCTGCTGCGTGAGTTGGGGCGTAAAGCGGCTCCGCGCACTCGGGTGGCAACCGCCGCACTCGGACCGGACGATCAGCGACGGTTCATCGAAGCCGTTGGTCTCCTGCAGCGGGTGAAGGACGAGCGCTCGGTGGACCGCGCCATCGCGTCGCTCGAATCGATTCTGCGCAATGCGCGCGACTCTGGCGCGGTGAATGCGTTGCTTGCGCGCGCTCTGCTGTTCAAGGCCTCGCTTTCCGGTCGGCCCGCGTTGATCGAGCAAGCTACCGTTTACGCGACGCGGGGCGTTGCCTTGAGCGGGAATGATCCGGACAGTCACGTGACGCTGGGTCGTCTGCAGAATGCCTCGGGGCATTATGCGGAGGCGACGGCTTCGTTCCAGCGCGCGCTGGCATTGAGGGACGATGATGCCGATGCGGTCATCGGCATCGCCGAGGCTTTGCAGGGGCAGGGGCGCGATGCCGACGCCGAACAGATGTTTCGGAAGGGATTGGCATTACAGCCCGACTCGTCCGTCAATCACGCAAAGTTCGGTGGGTTCTGCTATCGGCGCAGCCGGTATGAGGAAGCGGCACTGCACTTCCGCAAGTCCACTGAGCTACTGCCCGACTTCGCGCGGGGATTCGCGAATCTCGGTGCCGCACTGCAGAATCTCAACCGAAACGACGAGGCTCTGGCGGCGTATCGCCGATCGCTTGCCATCGAGCCGACGGCTGCCGGCTGGTCGAATCTCGGCACGTTTCAATTCTTCCTTGGCCGTTACGCGGAAGCGCAGAAGTCGTACGAGCGAGCGGTGCAGCTCGCGCCGAGCGATCACGTGATGTGGTTGAACCTCGGCGATGCCTGCCGCGCCGCGAAGTCAGAGTGTGCGACCGAAGCGTGGAAACGCGCCATCGCGGCTGGTCGTGCCGCGCTCGAGCTCAAAGCAAACGACGCCGAAACGCGCGCAATGGTGGCGTCGTGTCTGATGAAGAGCGGCGACGCCGACGGCGCGCAGCGCGAGATTCGCCGCGCGCTCACAGACAACCCGACCAGCCCCGAGGTGCTGTATCAGGCGGCCGTGATCGGTGCACTGGGCGGCTCGCATGACAGCGCGCTTTCGTGGCTCGAGCGTGCCATTCGAGCCGGCTATCCGGCTGCGGCCGCGGAGCGCGATCCGATGCTCGAATCGCTTCGGGAGTTGCCTGCTTTCAGGAATGCCGTAAAATCGCAGGCATAGAGACAGAGGAGGCGTACCGATGCTCGAGGTCCGAATGGTGCCCCGGTCGTTCGTGCTCTTTGCGGCCGCACTACTGATCGCCGGCTGTGCGGCATATAAAACTCCCGACCCGAACGTGCTGCGCGCCAACCCGTGCGCGTCCGGCAAGCCGCCGATCAGCAAGCAGAATCCGATCGTATGCATCGACGACTCCGCCCGGAAGCTCGTCGCGTACCCCGATCCTGTGATCGTGCATGACGTAAACGAATCGGATCGCACGAAGCCGGTGAAGATTCAATGGCTCACGAAATCCGGCCGCAAAGACGTGCGCGTCGAGATCGAGGAAGGCTGCGTTGTAAATTACGAGTGCGATCGAAAAGGCAAGTGCTGGGCAGATACGAAGAAGGGCTCCACCGGCAGTTGTAAGTACGACGTCTGGATCGAAGGCGACAAAAACCACGATCGCCTCGACCCTGTAGTCGTGATCACGACCTGCTGTTGATGCGGTTCTACGAACGCGTCCGCGGCATCCGCACTCTTTTCGCGCCGCACAATTCCGCGTGACGCTCCAGCGCCGCGAGGATGGCGTCGCGTTTGTCGTCGTGTTGGCCGTCGCCTTCGAGCCAGAGCTTTTTCACGATCAGCGTGTTGCCTTCGACGCGGGCGTCGATTCTTCCGATGAGTGTGTCGCGATGGAGGAGGGGGCAGACGTACCAGCCCCACTTCCGCAGGTGCGCGGGTTTGTAGACTTCCCAGACGTATTCGAAGTCGAAGACGTGGCGCACGAGGTTGCGGTCCCACAGGAGCGGGTCGAGCGGCCCGAGGATGCGCACGCGATCGTCGTAGCGAACGCGCTTCGTTGCGAGAAACGATGGCGACGCGAGATAGCGGCGCGGTGAGCCTTCGATGATCACGTCGACCAGCTCGCCCTGCTCGACCATCTCATCGACGAGGCCCGAAGTTCGAATTCCGCCGAGCATCGACCACATCGAGCCGCCCGCGCGGGTGAGCAGTCCCGCCGCAAGGACGCGCTCGCGCAAGGCCCAGCGCGGAAACTCTTCGCGCGGTGGCTCGACGTCGCCGAATGCGCGCTCGGGCAGGTCGTAGATCTTCGCGCCCGATTCGGTGCGGCCGGTGACCACGAGATCGCAAACCGTCCAGAGAATCTCCAGCGCCATCGACGTCGCTTTGCTGGTGCCCATCCAGCCGCTCCAGTCGAGCGGCTCGACGGCGCCGCGATCGGTGAGCTCGCGCGCGCTGAGCGGACCGCGCTCGCGGATCTCCTCGAGCACCGCGCGCACGAGCTCCGCCGGCACGCGCCGCGCCCGCTCGCCATGCTGCCACCACGGCGTCTGCGCCTCGTGCCCGTGTCGTCGATAGTAAGGAAAGGCGCGCGCCGGCAGGATGCAGCGCTCCTTGGCGAAATGCTCGAATGCATATCGCGGAAAGAGATGGCGCCACACATCGCCGCGCGCCACGCCATCGACACGCGCCATGGCCACGAGATCGGCATTCGTGCCGAGGACATCGAGCGGATCGAGCTGGATGCAACGCAAACGATCGAGCACCGCGCGCGTGCCACGTGCGCCGCGTCCCAGCGTGCGAGCCAGGCCGAGGTGAGTAACGAGGCGTCTTCGCGCCTCGGAAGGGTGAAGAGTGAAGGGTGAAGAGTGAAAAGAGGCGCTAGCTGTCTTCGATTTCACTCTTCACCCTTCACTCTTCACCCTTTTTTCTCATCTGCCACAACAGGTGCGACAAATACGGCCGTCGCGTTTCTCCCGTGGTCACGATCAGCAGCTTCGTGATCTTCAGCTCGAGCGGATCGGTGTAGAGGAGGATCAGCATCTCGCGCAGGAAGGAGGTGTTGAGCGTGATGTCGTTGTCGGTGCCCACGCCGAGGCGGAGACCCTTCTTTTCCCACCACGAGAACGGGTGATCCTTGTAATCGGCCAGCGCGCCGGTGAGCTTCTTGTTCGACGACGGCAGCGAGACCAGCGTCAGGCGCTTGTCGATCATTCGGTTCAGCACGTCGTGCTGGTAGTGCTCGACTTCGCCGGCGTGATGGAACTTCGTCTTCGTGGCCAGCGTCGCTTCGTCGCCGGTGAGCGTCTGTCCGTTGAGCAGCTTGTCGCGGATGCCCTCGCGGCCGCTCCAGTCCATGTCCATGACCTCGGCGTGCTCGCGCGAGCCGGTGAGGATCGGCTCGCGACTGGCGTTGGCGCGCAGCATCCGCTGGAGCATCGAATGGAAGTAGAAATTCGGATTGATGCCCAGGCTCAGACCGTGCTCGATGGCGTCGACGTGCCAGATGTTCATGGCGTTGTCGACGGCCTGCACGCCCTGCCGCAGCGTGTTCCACGTTTCGCCGTGATGGCTGCGCGTGCGAAACCCGTAGCCTTGCAGCTTGCGCATCCCCACACGCATCTCCTGGAAGTGCGCCTTGCGATAGAAACCGCGCTCGTTGCCGACGGTGTCGACTTCGTTCATCACGTCCGTGAGCTCGGGATGTTTTTTGAGAAGCGCGATGATCTGGCGCACCTGATCGTCGAAGCTGGCGCGCTTCGATGGATAGCGCGAGGCGTCGAAGAATCCCGGCTCTTTGCGGAAGCTGGGCGAGAGGATGAAGCGGAACGCCGGCTGCTCGCGTTGAAACGCTCGGAAGCCGTCGAACAGACCCATGACCACGTCCTCGGGTGTGAGCGCTTCGATGCCGGGGATCTGCTCGGAAGGATCGGTGGTCTCGCGCATCAGCGTGAACTTCAATCGCAGCGCGCCGACGTTCGACGTGCGCCAGAGACGGCTGGCCATGTGATACGCCGCGTCGAAATGCGCCTGCCGGTCGAGCAGGATCAGCTTCGGCAGATAGAGGATCTTCAGGTAGCGATCGAAGCGCTCTCCCTCGCCGAGCCGGATGAGGCGATCGACGTCAGCGACGCTCCGAATGGGCAAACTCTCGCGCCCATACACCTCGGCGATCTTCGCTCCGTACAACGCGCGCTGCGGACCGTCGAGCAAACGTTGCAGCCGCGGATGGATGAAGTCCGCGCCGAGCGAGCCGGTGAGATGAATGTGCTCATCGCGAAACGGAATCGGAAAAGCGCGGAAGAAACCCTCCAGCGCCTGCGACACCGGATGCTCCAGCAACGGCTCCAGCGGCGATTGATTGAGCCGGAACCGCCCAAGCAGCTCGCGAAAATCGCGGATCTGCGCCACCTCCTCGCCGCACGACGGCGACTGCTCCGCCAACGCCAACGTATCGTCGAGAGAAAGCCCACCGGTCTCGCTGATGAGCTGCGTGAGAAAACGCGTCAGACGCATGGATGCCATCGTATCGCGTGACGCAGCCGCAGGAGAACGGACGACGCGGGGTTGCAGCAGCCCAAATCGCGGTCAGTTGATCAGGTGCTTGTCATCACAAACGTGTATTCACCACAGAGTTCACAGAGCGCACAGAGGGGATGCGGAGGAAGCAGTTTTATACAGGTTCGAAAGCGGTTGCTTTTCTCCGCATCCCCTCTGTGAGCTCTGTGGTGAGTACACGCGTACCTAAGCGCATGCCTGACCAAGACTCGCGCGATCTGGTTATCGCGGGTGTTACGACTCTTCAGCGAATGCTCGCGTGCGACGCGCCCAGTGCTCGAGCAGATGCCGCGAGATGCCCAGCGTCGACGGCGCCAGCACCTCGGCATGCGTGCCGTCGAGGACAGCCCGCGCTTCCTCGCGCGTGAGCCAGCGCACCTCCTCCAACTCCTTTCCGTCCGCGACCGCATGCTCGCTCTCCACCTCGGCGAAGAGCCCGATCATCAGCGATGACGGAAACGGCCACGGCTGGCTGGCGAAGTACGTGACGCGCCTGGCCACGAGCCCCGCCTCCTCCTTCACCTCGCGCACGCACGCCTCCTCGATCGTCTCCCCCGGCTCCACGAACCCCGCCAGCGCCGACATCCGCCCCCTCGGCCACGCAAACTGCCGCCCGAGAAGACAACGCCCACCGAACAGCGGCAACATGATCACCACCGGATCAACGCGCGGAAAATGCTCCGCGCTGCACGCCGGACAAACGCGCTGCCACCCCGCCGCCGCCATCCGCGACGCCTGCCCGCAAACGGAACAAAACCCATGACGCCGATGCCACTCGAACAAGCTCCTTGCACAAGCAGCAATCGCCGCCTCGTCCTCGGGAAGCGTCAAAGCAACCGACCGGAAATCCTCGAACGTCCCGTCGCTCTCGTCATCCGTCTCAATCGCAAACATCGCGAGTTCATCCCGAACACCGAGGAACAGCGCGCCCTCGCTGCTGCGTGCGCGATCGGCGGAGAGACGCGCCAACGCACCCTCGCGCACGAGCGGCTTGCCCTCGCGCATGGCGATCACGATCGTCGATGAATCATGCAGTCGCGCATCCAGCCACGCCGCATCATTGCGACGCTCCGCCGCGCGATCGAGGGGGTTGGCGGTGAAAGGGATCATCGCGCGGGATGTTCTCACGGCAGAGGGCAGAGGGCAGAGCGCTGAAGAAGAGTCGACGGGGGCGGGCGTGCTCACCCTCTGCCGCACCATCCAGCTCGAGCTCACGCAAACCAACACCGATCTGCTGGCGGCGAAAGAATTCCTACAGGAGCTCTTCGACCGCGACTCCCTCACCGGCCTCGCCAACCGCCGCGCCCTCCCGAACATCCTCCGCGAATCATTCACGACCGGCGTCCATCCTCTTCTTCGACCTCAACGCCTTCATGATCATCAACGACTCCTACGGCCACCAGGTCGGCGACGAATGCCTCAAACGATTCGCGCGAGCCCTCCAGACCACCTTCCGTCCCGACGACCATGTCATCCGCGACGCCGGCGACGAATTCGTCATCGTCGCCCCCGCCCTCCTCCGACCAGATCCGCCCCCGCATTGACCTCCTCCGCGACCGCCTCCTCCGCGACCGCACTACCGGCCCACCGATCGCGTTCTCCATTGGCATTGCGAAACTCCGATCGAAGGCGAGCCTGAGGCTGCACGGCGCGCGGCCGATGAAGCGACGTATAGGGACAAGGCGAAGTCGCGAAAAATGCGGGTGGGGTAGACGATCCTGATCGTCAGTAGTTTTCGGGCCGCCGAACCGTTGTCCTCTAGAGTTAGGGTGGTGATGGCTGATGAGGTCAGGAGTTTCTACGGAGGCGGAGCAACTGCTAAAAGCGGCCTCTTTGGGTCGCTAGCTACCTCCAGCACTACATCAGCGCTGTCTTCCTTGATGATTTCAATCGAGCTATACTGTGCATGTGGACACGTCGGACCACTTCAAAGGGCTGGGTGACTACCTGCCCAACTATGTGTGTGGAGCTATTTGGCTTCTGGACCTCGGCCTGCTAGCGGCTTTCCGCTTGACCGCATCTCATTTGCGTCACAATCTGGCGCAACTCGCCAACGCGGTCGACATCCTGCGGGTTCCGGACATAGTCGTTGGGTTTTTTCTAATTGTAGTCGGTGTTGTGGCGCCGTACGCGATCGCCGCATTCTTAAATCCACTATCTGTAGCTGTCGCCAATTTACTGCTCCACCATCTTGGACCAGCACGACTTGATCTCGAAACGGCTAACGTTGCCGAGGCTGAAAAACGAGCGGGCGGCTTGTATGGTTCTGTAGGTGAAGCGTCGCCGGAATTGACGCTGCTTCCATTTTTGGAACACCGCCGATCCGCCGTCGTACCGTCGTTGAGATTTCACTATCGAAATCTGTATATACAAACACGTCTAATTTTACCGATCGGTGTTCTTGTCGGTCTAATTGCTTACGGCGTTGCTGGTCAAGGGCTGTTCGCATTCCTAGTTGGTGCAACTTCTGCGATTATCGCGATCGGTGCGGCCGGCTATGCTAATAACGCTACGCTCCGAGTGTGGCACACTCGAGTTCTCTTTGCGTTTCTTGCATCTACGGGAGATATCACTCTTGGGGCCAGACAGGATCGGCGTTCCACACATGAAGAACCATGAATCAGCATGGTCCTTCGGTCGCGCGTCTCGCCTATCGTTTAGGAGCTAACGGACATAGCTGTTGCTTTGTGCGCAGGCTATCAAGATAATGGCGAGAGGAACTTTGCATGCCGACCTGGATTCGGTGGCGAACGCCCGTAATAAGCGACTGTCGTCATTCGACCGCAAGTTCCTTGTACGACGTCGCTGGATCGATCTCACGACGGAAACGTGCGCCGACTAGCTCCACGATGACCACTTCCGCGGTGGTGTACACGAGCGACCCTTCCGCCAGATGCCCGCCGAATGTACGTCCGCTGGCGTCGGAGACGCTGATGTGCAGGTGCGGTCCGTCGGTCGAAAGCGTGCCGGTGACCGAGACGATCTCAAATGGCCCAGTCAGCGTCGTCGCGCCTTCCTGATCGGCGAAACGAACCGCTGCGACCTTGAGGCTGCCGGCGCACGTCGCAACGTAAGCCGCTCGTAACTGTCGGCGCGCCGTGAACTCCTCGAGCGTCCGGCGGAGGTCGTCGCCTGGTTTGAGACGAATGGCAAATCCGCGTGTTTCACATCCGCGGTGCGTCGATGCGCAGGGCGTTGCCGGTTGGTTAGTGGTCGTGTTGCACGCGCCGAGAACCATGAGCGCCACGATCGCCAATGCAGTTTTCATCGGATCAGAGTACAGACGAGTGGCAGGCATCGGAAACCGTCAACCTGTCTCCGCGCGGTAGGATGGCGAAGGTCGTCATGCAAGCGGGGACGAGCCGACGAGTACCGAAGTTGAGGCTGAAGTAGGGGAGTTGTTGAGATGACGACGATTGGCATAGTCGAGAGTTTATGGCGCTACCCGGTCAAGAGCATGCGCGGGGAGGAGTTGCCCGAGGTGTTCATGGGCTTTTCCGGGATCTACGGCGATCGGTGCTATGCGTTCAAGAGCTCGGCGGCGCGGAAGGGGTTTCCGTATCTGAACGCGAACGTGCAGGAGCAGATGCTGACGTACCAGCCGCGATTTCGTGGCGCGGAGCGTTCTTTGAAACCGCCGAATCTGGCCGAGGCGGCGAGCATCGCGCCTGGGGTGACGCCGGCGTACGGGGATGCGGATGAGATGAGTTTGGACGTCGTGTCTCCATCGGGAGAAGTCATCGCGATCGATGATCCGGCGCTCATGGAGCGATTGACCAGCGGACTCCGAGGAGATCATCACCTGAAACTCGTCCGTTCGGATCGGGCGTTGACCGATTGCCGGCCGGTGTCGTTGATCAGCTCATCGACCATTCGTCAGCTCGAAGCGGAGTTGGGTATTTCGCTCGATCTGCGGCGTTTCCGCGCGAACATCTATTTCGATTTCACGGCCGGCGATGGTGGGTTCGCAGAGGATGCGTTCGTTGGGCGCCGTCTGCGGATCGGTTCGCAGGCGACGGTGATGGTTCTCGAGCGGGACCCGCGTTGCAGGTTGCTCTCGCTCGACCCGGAGACCGGGGAGCACAACCCGGAAATCTTGCGCAAGGTCGTTCAGGCGCACGACAATCTTGCCGGGGTTTACTGTGCGGTGCTGGTCGAAGGTGTTTTGAAAAAGGGCGATTCGATCGAACTGCTGGCGGGTTGATCGCTGATCTTGTTATCGTGACCGTCGATGGTCGCTCTCGACACCACGCCCGCCGCCGCGCTGCTGCAGGAGCAGGCCTACCGGGCGCTCGGCATCGCCGGCCGCCTGAAAATCGCTCTGGAGTTGAGTGACCTCACGCACGCTTTCGCGGTGGCTGGCATCCGGCGCCGGCATCCGGAGTGGAGCGATGAGGATGCGCGGCGGCATCTTGCCGAGGTCTTGTACCGTCCCGAAACGGCGCCGGGAAAATGATCGGCGAGTTTCTTCATCGCGTGACGGCAGCACTCGACTCGACAGGTGTGCCTTACATGCTGACCGGATCGCTGGCCAGCTCGATGTACGGAATCCCTCGAGCGACGAACGATATCGACGTCGTCATCGCGCCGACGAGAGAACAGTTGTTGTCGCTCGTTCAGTTGTTCCAGCGGTTGGGATTGACGGTCGAGTCGGAAGCAGCCGTGGCCGCGTTACGAGCCAGAAGCCAGTTCAACGTCATCGACCTTCCGCGCGGATTCAAGGTGGACCTGATCTTTCGCAAAGAACGGGATTTCAGCCTGACGGAGTTCGATCGTCGCGAAATGCACGAAGTGGAGGGTATGTCTCTCACACTGGCAACTCCGGAGGATGTAGTGATCGCGAAGCTCGAATGGTCCAGGATTGGCGAATCCGAGCGTCAACTCGTCGATGCTGCCGGTGTCGTCAAAATGCAGCGCGAAACGCTGGACATTGCCTACATCGAACGATGGGTCGAATCGCTCGGCCTTCAGCGGCAATGGCGCGCCGTGATCGATGGCGATCTCGCGTAAGAACGCGAGTCCTCTTCCACTTTCCGTTATCGCGGGATGACGGCCTCGCAGATTGGACGTACCCTAGACACGGATCCGTCCCCACAATCTTGGAGGTGTTATGTCACTGCGTTCAGTCGCGGTCGTTCTGGCCTGTGCTTTGGTCTCGCTGCCGGTGTTTGCGGCGCTGAATCATCCTTCCAGCATCACGGCCGAGGCGGAGGGGCCGGCGGGAAGGATCGTCGGGTTCACGGTCACGGTCGCCGGCGGTAACGATGGGAGCGATGGGCGGCCGGCGGACACGGTGACCTGCTCTCCGCCCTCGCTCTCGCTCTTTCCGATCGGGACGACGACCGTTTCGTGTACCGGCTCGGAGGGCTCGACGGGCAGTTTCCCGGTGAACGTCGTCGACACGACGCCTCCGGCGCTCTCGCTTCCGCGAGACTTCAACGTCGTAACGACGAGTCCTTCCGGTCAGCCGGTGACGTACAGCGCGTCCGCGACGGACATCGTCGACGGGAGCGTGGCCGTCTCTTGCGCGCCTTCGGCGGGATCGGCGTTTCCTCTCGGCACGACGCGCGTGAATTGTTCCGCCTCGGATTCACGCGGCAATACGGGCAGCGGATTCTTCGACGTCACGCTCACGACGACTCCGGGGACGAACCCCTATGACATCACGGCAGAAGCCACGGGCCCCGACGGCGCGCGCGTGACGTTCAGCGGAGGCGACGAAGACGAAGACGGCCGCCCGGGAAGCGGCGGTTGCTCTCCCGCACCCGGAACGACGTTCCCGCTGGGAGCAACGACGGTGACTTGTCCGTCGGGCAATTTCACGGTGACGGTGGTTGACACGACGCCGCCCGCGTTGAATGTGTCAGCCGGCATTACGGCGGTCGCCACCAGTCCCGCTGGAGCTGTGGTGACGTATGGCGTCACGGCGAGCGATCTCGTCGACGGCTCGGTCGCCGTTTCCTGCAGTCCGTCCTCGGGATCGACGTTCGTGCTGGGTACGACGACGGTGAATTGTTCCGCCAGCGATTCGCGCAGCAATTCCGCGAGTGCTTCGTTCCAGGTGATCGTGCTGACCGAACCGCCCGAACCGCCCGACCCGGACGACATCGTGGCCGAGGCCACCAGCGCCGCGGGCGCGGTCGTCACGTTCGACCTCGGGAATGACGGCGGCGGCCGTCCGATCGCCTGCGCGCCGCCTTCGGGCTCGACGTTCGCGCTCGGCGGAACGACCGTGCAGTGCGACGGATCGATCTCGTTCACGATCACCGTCGTCGATACGACTCCGCCGGTGTTGACGCTTCCCGCCGACATGACGCTGCACGCCGTGAACGCCGCCGGCGCGGCTGGTACGTTCACGGCGACCGCGAGCGATCTCGTCGACGGCTCGGTGCCGGTGGTTTGCACGCCGCCGTCCGGCTCGACATTTGCCCTCGGCACGACGACCGTTCTCTGCACCGCGACCGACGCGCATGACAACGAGTCGAGCGGCAGCTTCCTGATTCATGTCATCGACGTCGATCCGCCAACGATCGTGTCGCTTTCCGCGTCGCCATCGTCGATCTGGCCGCCGAACAAGAACATGATCGACGTGACGGTCACGGCGAATGTCATCGACAACGTCGATGCCGCGCCGCTCGTGCGCATCTACGCCATCACGTGCGACGAAACGATCGCGGCGTCCGATGCGGTCATCACCGGCCCGCTCACGGCGAAGCTGCGTGCGGATCGCGACGGCAACGGTGACGGCCGCGTCTACACGCTGCACATCGAGGCCATCGACGCCGCCGGCAACCGCAGCACGAGGACCGTGACGGTGTCGGTGACGCACGATCAGAGCAGCAGACGGCGGTCTGTGCGAGGGTAAATTAGTTTTTCGCGAGAGCCGCCCCTCACCCTGACCCTCTCCCCGCCGTTGCGGGGAGAGGGGACTTGAAACTGCGCTCTCGCCGCGTGTGAGCAGAATGTTCCGCTTCGCCTTGGCGTTGATAGCGCGCGATGAAAGTGAAGCGTGCGGCGAAGTATGGGTTCTGCTCGGGCGTTCGGATCGCGGATCTGAAGGTGAAGCGGTTTGCCGCGGGCGGGGGTCGTGGGGCGATTCTGGGGCAGGTGGTGCATAACGAGCGCGTAGTCGAGGAGATGGAGCAACTCGGGGTGCGCACGATCCACGACATCGCCTCGGTGCAGGAGCCGACGATCGTGTTTTCGGCGCACGGTGTGCCGCCGTCGTTTCATGATGCGGCGCGCGATCGCGGGCTGCAGATCCTCGATACGACGTGCAAGTTCGTGTACGACATCCATCGCGAGGCGAAGAAGGCGCTGGAGACGGGCTTTCACCTCGTGTTCATCGGCGATCCTCAGCATCGCGAGGTGATCGGGTACACGAACGATCTCGATCCTTCGCGGTTCCACATCATCTCGAAGATGGAAGAGGCGGAGTCGATCGACTGGTCGCCTTACGAGGCGATCAAGATTTTTTATCAGACGACCCTCAATGCCGAGGACTTCGAGGATGTGGTGCGGACGATTGAACGGCGCGCCACGGGTGTGGAGCGCGGCGACACGATCTGCTACGCCACGAAGGAGAATCAGGACGCGGCGAAGGTGCTGGCGGACGATCCGGACGTGGACGTGATCATCGTCATCGGCGGCAAGAAGAGCGCGAACACGAAGCATCTATGGGAGATCTGCCGCGAGGCCAAGCCGGCGTTTCTCGTGCAGGGCGCGACCGATATCGACCCGAGCTGGCTCAAGGGTGCGAACGTCGTCGGACTCACGGCGGGCTCATCGACTCCGGACTACGTCATCGATGAGGTCGAGTCGGCGCTCGGCGCGATGTGACCTCGGCGCACGCCGCGCGTCCCAACAAGGTGCCCTTGATCCCGCGAATATCCTCCAAAAAACCGACGTTACCCCTCGCGATCATGACAATTATTCGCAGAACATCAGCAGCCACGCTCGCTTTTGCTGTGATCATGGCTCTGTCGGGCGCGGCACAGGCTGCTGACCTGACCTGCAACAACGTCGGGAACGTGGAGGAGTTTCGCTATTCGTGGCGGCTTCGCGGCGGCGTTCGCTTTCTGGCGGGGCTGATGTTCCCGACGTCGGGCGTGGGCAATCTGCGCAATACGTACGGCGACAAACTGCACAGCGAGCTGCTGATCACGGCTCCGAACGGCAAGCAGGGCGGCTACTACGAGTACCAGTCGGACATCGACGAGTCCGGCAAGACACTGATGACCTCGCATGGCTATGCGTGGGGGAAGAAGTCGCGCAACGAGCGGACGATCTTCGATTACGTGAAGGGGCTTGCGCGCATGCGCAAGGAGACTCCGCAAGAGGTCGAGAACCGCGTCAAGAAACTCCCAGCCGGCGAGGAGCAGTTCCGCGACATCCTGACGGCGATTCACTTCCTCCGGCAGAATGCCGGGACGCTGAACCAGCCGATGCAGACGACGGTCTACTCGGACGGCAAGGAGTATCCGGTGATTTTCAAGCCGGGCGCCCGCCGGACCTTCACCGTGGAAGGCAAGGCCACCGCGGCGCGCGCCTTCGACATCGTCGACGCTCCGGGCGGCAAAAAGTGGCCGGGCGGCGTGACGGTGTGGCTCTCCAATGATGATCGGCGGATTCCGGTTCGCATCGAGATCAAGCAGAGCCTGGCGGCGCTGCAGCTCGACCTGCAGAAGGTCGAGTCGTGCTCGACGCAGATCGCGTCGCTGCGCCCGTAATTAGGTCGTGGCGTCTCTCACGTCCGCGATCGGCGTTCCGAGCCCGCAGAAGAGACCGACCATGTCCAGCAGTTCGGCGACGTGGAAGGGTTTCTCCAGCACGACCGCCGGCTTGAGGTCTTCGTCGGCGGGGTCGAGCTTGTAGCCGCTGATGATGATCACCGGCGAGTCCGCGCGCTTCGTGCGGAACCAGCGCAGCCATTGACGGCCATCCATGCGCGGCATGGAGAGGTCGAGGATGACGAGCTGGATGTCCTGATTCGCATCGACGATCGGCATGGCCTGTTCGCCGTCGAAGGCGCAGAGGATCTCGAACCCATACGGCGTGAGCAGCTCGCGGTAATGACCGACCAGCTTCTCGTCATCGTCGATCACAAGAATCTTGCGAAGCTTGTAGGGGGTCCGGCGAGCCTTGATCAAGTTTCGAGCTCCAACGCGTACGATTTTCAAGGTGGCGAGCGCTGCAAGGGATGGGCCTATGAAGCAGTCGGCGGTCGGCAGTGGGCAGTCGGCGGTGGATGAGGCGACGGTGAGCGCAGACTGGACGGAGTGTGGCGGTCGATAATCCAAGTCGCTGGTGACCGGGTTTGTCTACGGCCGACCGCCCACTGCCGACCGCCGACCGCTTTACCGCGTCTCCGCCATCGACGGCACTCCATCGTCCATCACCGCTTCTTGTGATGCGCGCGGGAGGAGTCGGAAGCGCGTGGGGTCGTAGCGGAGGGCGATGAGGCGGCCTTTGTGGATCGCGGCATCGCGCGGGAGCTCGACGCGGAGGGTGACGCCGCCGGTGAGCACGCCGTGTGCGATCCAGCGGCCATCGGCAAAACCTGCTTCTTCGACGCCGAAGATGAAGTCGGATTCTTCTCCGGCCTGCGCGACGATGAAGTCGGAGGGACGGACCAGTGCGACGCCTTGGCCCTGGAAGGGTGCGGGATCGATGTTCCACGAGCCGATCGCGGATTCGACCTCGTTGCCGCGGATCGTCACCGGCACGACGTCGATGTCTCCCGTGGCCAGCGCGGCTGCGTCGTTCACCGGTTCGGCGAAGACCTCGGCGACGCGGCCTCGCTGAATGACCTGTCCGTTCTCCAGCACGACCACATCGTCCGTGAAGGCCAGCTCGTCTTGCGATGACGGCACAGAGATGACCGTGGTGCCGAAGACCCGCATGGTGCGAAAGAACGCATCGGCGAGCGATATCCGCGCCGCCGCGCTGACCGCGTCGAACAATCGATCGGCGAGCAGGACGGCCGGACGCAAGAGCTCGATGCGCGCCAACTGCACGCGTGCGGCTTCGGTCGAAGAGAGCGTGTCGACGCGGCGCTCGAGCAATGTCGCGAGCTCCCATTTTTCCGCCGCCAGCGCGTACTCACGATGACGATCCTGCCGATCGAGCGTGCGCGTGCGCACCGCCGCCACGAGTGCGTGCTGCACGCTCCATCGCCCGGGCACTTCGAGCGACGAGGTCACGAGTAGCAACGGCCTGCGCGCCGCCTTCACATCGTTGATGCGACGCTGCCCCAGCACGATGTCTCCCGACTGCGGCCGCAGCAATCCCGCGATCAATCGCAACAACGTCGAAGCCCCGCAGGCGGGCGGCCCGATCACGGCCGTGTGCGTGCTCTGCGCAAACGCAAGCGTCACATCGCGCAACGCAAAACCGCCGTCGTAGCGGAAGGTGAGGTTGCGTACGGCGACATCGAGCACGCGTTGATTGTAATCGGCGGTTTGTTTGGAGTGCGGTAGCCGCAGCTACCGCTTTTGTATGTCACCGCGCGGAACGAACATACAAA
>JALYJW010000074.1 GCA_030775085.1 Acidobacteriota bacterium
GTCTCGGTGGCATCTACTGCCGACCGCCGACTGCCCACCGCCGACTGATCAGTGCGTAATCGGCGTGTCCGGCGAGATGATCTTTTCGGGCTCCGGGAGTTTCTCCTTGGCCGCAAGTGGAACAATCGTGCCATCGAGCGCGAGCGGAATGACTTCGTCCATCGATTCGACGAGGAAGAACTCGATCCGTTCGCGGACTTCGGCGGGGATGTCTTCGAGATCGCGCTCGTTTTCCGATGGCAGGATCACTTTCGTGATGCCGGCGCGGGCTGCGGCCAGGATCTTGTCCTTGACGCCGCCGACGGGCAGAACCTTGCCGCGCAGCGTGATCTCGCCGGTCATGGCGATGTCGCGGTAGACCGGAATCTTCGTGACGGCCGACAGCAGAGCCGTAGCCATGGTGATGCCGGCCGAGGGGCCGTCCTTCGGGATCGCGCCTTCGGGAACGTGGACGTGAATGTCGAGCGAGGAATGGAAATCGGGGTCGAGGCCGAACAGCTCGGCGCGCGAGCGGACGTAGGAAAGCGCCGCGCGTGCCGACTCCTGCATCACGTCGCCGAGCTTGCCGGTCAGCGTGAGCGTGCCCTTGCCGCGCGAGAGCGCGACTTCGGTCGTCAGGATCTCGCCGCCGACTTCGGTCCACGCCAGTCCGGTGGTCAGGCCGACTTCGGCCTTGTCCTGGATCTGGTGCGAGCGGAACTTCGCCTTGCCGAGGAGCGTGCGCACGCGGGCGCGGTCGACCACGACGTCGATCTCCGGACCTGATTTCACGACCTGCCGCGCGATCTTGCGCAGCACGGCGCCGACCTCGCGCTCCAGGTTGCGCACGCCGGCTTCGCGCGTGTAGCTCTCGATCAGCTCCTCGATGGCGCTGTCCTCGAAGTTGATCTTCGCGTCATCGAGACCCTGCTCGATCTTCTGCTTCGGCGCCAGGAACTGGCGGGCGATGGCCAGCTTCTCGAGGTGCGTGTAGCCGGAGAGCGAAATGATCTCCATGCGATCCTTGAGCGGCGCCGGGATGGTGTGCGTCACGTTGGCCGTGGCGATGAACATGACCTTGGAGAGGTCGTACTCGACGTCGAGATAGTGATCGACGAACGCGTTGTTCTGCTCCGGGTCCAGCACTTCCAGCAGCGCCGACGAAGGATCGCCGCGGAAATCCATCGACATCTTGTCGACTTCATCGAGGAGAAAGACTGGATTGACGGTGCCGGCCTTTTTCATCCGCTGGATGATCTGGCCAGGGAAGGCACCGATGTACGTCCGGCGATGACCACGGATCTCGGCCTCATCGCGCACGCCGCCGAGGGACAGACGCACGAACTTGCGTCCGGTGGCGCGGGCGATCGACTTGGCGAGAGACGTCTTGCCGACGCCGGGAGGACCAACGAAGCAGAGGATCGTTCCCTTGGGCTGCTTCACGAGCTGGCGCACGGCCAGAAACTCGAGGATGCGGTCCTTGATCTTCTCCAGGCCGAAGTGATCCTCGTTGAGAATCTGCTCGGCCAGCTCGATGTCCTTGATCTCCTTGGACGACTTCTTCCAGGGCACGGAGACGAGCCATTCGATGTAGTTGCGTGAGACGGTCGCTTCCGCACTGACACCAGGCATCGCTTCCAGGCGCTTCAGCTCCTGCAGCGCCTTTTCCTTGGTGTCCTTCGGCATGCCGGCGTCTTCGATCTTCTGCTTGAGCTCCTCGATCTCGTCCGAGCGATCGTCCTTCCGCCCCAGCTCGTGGTGGATGGCCTTGATCTTCTCGTTGAGGTAGTACTCCTTCTGGGCGCGCTCCATCTGCTTTTTGACTTTGGAGTTGATGCGCTTGTCGATGTTGATCTTCTCGATCTCGATCTCGATGAAGTCCTGCAGCTTCTGCAGGCGCTCGTACGGCGAAGGAGTCTCCAGGAGCTGCTGCTTCTCGGTGGTGGTGATGAGGAGGTGCGAGGCCAGCGTGTCGGCGAAGCGGTCCGGATCCTCGAGCTTGAGCGTGGCCATCACGCCCTCGAAGGCCAGGTGATGCGACATCTTCGCGTACTGCTCGAAGATCTCCATCAGCTTCTGCATGTACTGCGACACTTCCGGCGTGGGCGGGTACTTCGTGTCGATCTCGCGGACGGCCACGGTCACGAAACCGTTCGACTCGGAATTGCCGACGATCTCGCCGCGAGTCAGCCCCTCGACCATGACCTTCACGTTCTGGTTGGGTAGCTTGAGATTCTGCACGACCGTGGCGATGACGCCGATCTGATAGATCTCGGTCATCGAAGGGTCGTCGATCTTCGGATCTTTCTGCGTGGCCAGGAAAATCCGTTTGTCGGACGTGGCCAGCGTCGCTTCCAGCGCCATGATCGAAGCGCGGCGGCCGACGACGAACGGCGCCATCATCGACGGGAAGACGACCATATCCCGAAGCGGAACGAGGGGCAGTTGGGCGATGTGCGATTCTGGGTTGGACATATTCAGAGACTGTTATACGCCTGTTCAAGGGGAAAACTTCCCATCACTCAGTAGGCAGTTCGCAGTAGGCAGTAGGCAGTAGTTGAACAAGCGCCCATTCCCCGCAAAAAACTACGGGCCGCCTTGCGGCGGCCCGGTGGGTTTGACTCATCTCCTGCCAACTGCCTACTGCAAACTGCCTGCTAACCCGCCTTCTTGTACGCCGTGATCGGCTGGCTGCGGTTGTCCACCACTTCGCGGGTGATGACGCATTCGCTGATGGTGTGCTCGGACGGGATCGTGTACATGATCTCGAGCATCAGCTCTTCGATGATGATCTTGAGGCCGCGTGCGCCGACATTCCGCTTGAGCGCTTCCTCGGCGATCGCTTCGAGGGAGTCGTCGGTGAAGCGGAGCTCCACGTTCTCGAAGCCCATGATGGTCTGGTACTGACGGACCAGCGAGTTCTTCGGCTCGCGGAGGATCTCGATGAGCGCGCCGCGATCGAGCTCGCCCAGCGTGGCCACCACCGGCAGACGTCCCACGAACTCGGGGATCAGGCCGAATTTGATGAGGTCTTCCGGATGGACCTGCGCCAGCAGCTCGCCGGTCTTTTTCTCTTTCTTGGAAGCGATCTTCGCGCCGAAGCCCATCGACGTCTGCGACAGGCGGCGCTCGATCACGGTGTCGAGTCCGACGAACGCGCCTCCGCAGATGAAGAGGATGTTCGTGGTGTCGATCTGGATAAACTCCTGGTGCGGATGCTTGCGGCCGCCCTGCGGCGGTACGTTGGCCACGGTGCCTTCCAGGATCTTCAGCAGCGCCTGCTGGACGCCTTCGCCCGACACGTCGCGTGTGATGGACGGGTTGTCACCCTTGCGGCAGATCTTGTCGACTTCGTCGATGTAGACGATGCCGCGCTGCGTTTTGTCTTTGTCGTTGCCGGCGGCCTGGTAGAGCTTGAGGATGATGTTCTCGACGTCTTCACCGACGTAGCCGGCTTCGGTGAGCGTGGTGGCGTCGACGATCGTGAACGGCACCGAGAGCATGCGGGCCAGCGTCTGCGCGAGCAGCGTCTTGCCGGTGCCGGTGGGGCCGATCAGGAGGATGTTGGACTTCTGCAGCTCGACGTCCTGACGCGTGTTGCGCGATTGGTAGTCGATCCGCTTGTAGTGGTTGTAGACCGCCACGGCCAGCTTCTTTTTGGCGCGCTCCTGGCCGATCACGTAGAGGTCGAGGAACTCTTTGATCTCTTTCGGTTTCGGAAGGTGACCCGCGCCCTCGAGAGCGCCCGGCTCGTCTTTGCGGTCCTCGGCGATGATGTCGAGGCAAATATCGACGCATTCATCGCAGATGTAGACCGTGGGCCCGGCGATCAGCTTCTTCACGTCGCGCTGTGACTTGTTGCAGAAGCTGCAACGAAGAACATCGCCGCTGTTCCCCTTCTTCGACATGTCCGATTGGGTCCTTTTTCTGAGGTTGCTACAGATTGAACTCCTGTAGCGTCGCCCAAGTCAACTCACGTGACAGAGGGCACATTCCACGCGCTGGAGAGAGCCGGCGCTCAGTCCCGCTTCGAGATCACTAAGTCAACAAGACCGTATTCCTGCGCCTGCGGCGCCTGGAGGATGTAGTCGCGGTCGGTGTCTTTGTCGATCCTGTCGATCGGCTGTCCCGTGTGATGGGCCAGGATCTGATTGAGACGCGCCTTCATCTGCATGATGTCTTTGGCGTGGATCTCGATCTCGCTGGCCTGTCCGCCGAGGCCGTGCATGAGAGGCTGATGGATGAGCACGCGCGAATTGGGGAGGCAGTAGCGCTTGCCTTTTGTGCCCGCTGCGAGCAGCACGGCCGCCATCGATGCAGCTTGCCCGATGCAGATCGTGGCGATGTCCGGCTTGACGTACTGCATCGTGTCGTAGATGGCCAGACCGGCGGTAATGGAACCACCCGGCGAGTTGACGTAGATGGAGATGTCCTTCTCCGGGTTCTCCGCTTCGAGGAAGAGGAGCTGGGCGATGATCAGGTTGGAAACGTTATCGTCGATCGGCTGGCCGAGGAAGATGACGTTGTCTTTCAAGAGGCGCGAGTAAATGTCGTAGGCTCGCTCGCCGCGCGAGGTCTGCTCCACGACCATGGGGATGAGCACCATTGGCTTGAATCTCCTTGGGGGTATCTAACCACAGATGAGATGTGCTCGTTGCCGGGCGAATCAGTCGGCGGTCGGCAGTCGGCGGTCGGCAGTAGAAACATCCGCGGGCTCTCGTTCTACTGCCGACTGCCGACTGCAGCGAAGCGGACTGCCGACTACTGCTTCACAGCCGCTTCGCGCAGCACCAGTTCCAGCGCGCGGTCCTGCGCCATCGAAGAGCGCAGCGCTTCGTAGCCGCCTTCGTGCTTGAGGTGATGCTTGACGTCGGCGAACTCGCGCTCCTGCTCGCGGGCGGCGCGACGGATCTCGGCGTCGATTTCGACGTCGCTGATTCCGATGTCTTCCTTTTTGGCGATGGCTTCGAGGATGAGGCCTCGCTTCACGCGCTTGACCGCCTCGGGGCGGAACTCTTCGCCCATCTTCTGCCAGTCGATCTCGGCGGTCTCGAGGTTGACGCCCTGGGACGCGAGGTAGCGCGCGTAGTTGTTCAGCGACTTCCCGAGCTCTTCCTCGATCAATGCCTCGGGCACTTCGAAGGTGTGCGCGGCGAGCAGTTTGTCTCCCACCTGCGTGCGCTTGAACCGCAGCGCCTCGGCTTCGCGATGTTTGCGGATGTCGGCGCCGATGGCTTCACGCATCAGATCGACGCTGTCCCAGCCGCCCACGCTCTTCGCCAGCTCGTCCGTGACTTCCGGCTTCTCGCGGATGGCCAGCGCTTTGAGCGCGACTTCGAAGTGAACGGTCTGGTTCTTCCATTCGTCGCGCACCGCTTCGTCGCCGAAGGTGCGATCGAAACCGCGTGGCGCGTCTTCCGGCGTCATGCCCTGCAACGCTTCCTGCAGCTGCGGCAGCGGACCTTCTTCGCCGATGGTCATCTCGCCGGACTGCACGTGCGGCTCGCCGCCCACGGGTGTGGACGTGATCTCGATCATGGCCACATCGCCGTCCTCGGCGCCGCGGTCGACGATCGGACGCAGGTGACTGACGGACATCCGCAGGCGCTCCACCATGGCTTCGACGTCGGTTTCCGAGACTTCGATCTTCGGATCCTCGATCTCCAGCCCGCGGTACTCGCCGAGCTCGATGGTTGGCTTGATCTCGAAGCGGGCCTTGTACTTCATCGGCGCGCCGTCGATGAACGGATCGAGATGCTCCAGCTTCGGCTCTCCGACCGGCTCCAGACCCTTCTCCTGCACCACCTCGCGGAAACTCTGGCCGAGGACGCGGCTGACCACTTCGTCCTGGATCTCCTTCGCGAAACGGTTGCGCACCACGCTCATCGGAATCTTGCCCGGCCGGAAGCCCGGCACGCTGGCCTGACGCCCGAACTCGTTGGTGACCCGATTGGCTTCGCGGGAAATGATCTCGGCCGGGATTTCGACCTCGACGAGCTTCTGGATGGGGGAGATGTCTTCGTAATTAAGAATGCTCATTTTCGTCACTAATTGGATTGAGAATTGAGGATTGAGAATTGAGGATTAAAAACAGCGCACTATTTTCGTGTTAATTCTCAATCCTCAATTCTCAATCCTCAATCCCTTCAGGCTGGTGCGAAAGGTGGGACTCGAACCCACACGGCTTTGGGCCACTGGATCCTAAGTCCAGCGCGTCTGCCAATTCCGCCACTTTCGCGTTCGGCGAGTCTATCGGATTTACAGAAAGAGGACCGGGCCGGTCCTCTGGAAATTCACTCAGGTGGTGCCCCCACCAGGACTCGAACCTGGAACCAACGGATTAAGAGTCCGCTGCTCTACCAATTGAGCTATGGAGGCCAAAAATGAGCGATGGAGGCTCAGGGCCCCGTTAACAAACGGAGGCGGAAAGTATTTCGGTTGCTGGGGATTGTCAAGCTTGCTCGCCGCGCATGAGCAACGCCGCGCGGCGGAGGTAGCCCCAGCCCGAAAAAAGCGTGATCAGCAGCGACACGCGGAAGAGAACTTCCACCGGCCGCGCCAGCGCCGGCATGAAGCCGTTCACGGCGATGACCGTGGCCAGCGTGATGGCCTGCAGCACCGTGGAGACCTTGCCGGCCACCGATGGCGGAAAGCGCGTGATCTGCACGCGCGTGTACATGAGGTAGGCGGTGATGGCGATGAGGAAGTCGCGGATGAAGACGGCGAAGGTGAGCCAGCCCGGGATGGCCTTGACCGGAAGATCGCCGGCGAAGGTGTAGTAGATGAATCCGCACACCATCAGCGTCTTGTCCGCAGCCGGATCGAGTAGCGCGCCGAGGCGGGAGCGGACATTCAACCGCCGCGCGATCATCCCGTCGAGGATGTCCGTCACCGCCGCGGTCACGAACAACACGAACGCCGCCGTGTACCAATGCCGCATCGAGGCAAGCAGGAAACACGGCACGAGCAGGAACCGCGCGAAGGTGAGGATGTTGGGAAGGTGACGCATCGAGCTCAGAAGGGTGAAGAGTGAAGGGTGAAGAGTGAAGTTGAACCGGTTTTCATTTCACTCTTCACTCTTTACCCTTCACTCTTCTAACTGGCTTCCCGGAACTGATCCAGCGCCGTCTTCCGGAGGTAGATCGTCTTTCCCTCCGAGATGAGGAGGTTCTGGCGCATGAGATCGTGGATCAGGCGCGAGACAGTTTCGCGCGAGGTGCCGATCATGTTTGCGATCGACTGGTGTGTGGGGCGCGTGACGGCGACGTAGCCGTTGTCGAGGACCTTGCCGTTCTCCTTGGCCAGGTCGAGGAAGAAGCGCGCCAGGCGGCCGTAGACATCCATCGTGGCCAGCGATTCGATGCGGCTCGAGGCGCTGCGCAGGCGCTGGGAGATCTCGGCCAGCACTTTCTTGGTGATGTCGAAGTTCTCGGCCAGGAGCTGCAGGAAGTCTTTGCGCCAGATCGTCATCAGCTCCAGCGGCTCGGTGGCCACGACCGTGGCGGAGCGCGGCTCGTCGTCGAGCAGCGCCATCTCGCCGAAGAAGTCGCCCGGACCGAGGAGCGAGAGAATGATTTCCTTCCCCTCGGGCGAGATCATCGTCACTTTCACTTGTCCTTCGCGGATGAGACAGAACACGTCCCCGCTCTCGTCCGCGTAAAAAATGACCTCGTCCTTGGCGTAACGCCGCGGCTTGGCCACGGCCGCGATGGCCGTCAACTCACGCTCGTCGAGATCGGCGAAGAGAGGGAACTTCCGAAAAAACGAGGTCTGCATGACTGGATCGACCGATTGTAGCCTCTGTGGCCATCTTTTGGCGTATGGCAGACGCGTCGGTCCATCTCCAAACCGGCTAGACTTGCGCCGCAGGTGGCGATCAAGCGAATCATCCCGGTCTCGTCCGGCAAAGGTGGAGTGGGGAAGACTACGTTCGCGATCAACTTCGCGCTCGCCCTTTCCCGCCACGGCCGGACCGTGCTCGTCGACCTCGACACCGGCACGTCCGCGATCCGAAACGCCATCGACGTTCCGATCGGAAAAGACCTCTATCACTTCTTCCGCAAGAACGAGCCGCTGGCCAATTGCGTCACGCAGCTCGACGCGCATCTCGATCCCGACGGCTGCTGGAGCAACTTCGGATTCATCGCCGGCCCGATGCATCTCATCGAAGAGATCACGAACTTCGGCGCGTCTCACAAGGCCCGGCTCATCGAGGCGATCAACACGCTTCCCGCGGACTACGTGATCCTCGACATGCGCGCCGGCCTCGACGCCAACGTCATCGACTTCCTGCCGTTCTCGAACTCCGGCATCCTCATCTTCACGCCGCATCTTCCCAGCGCCACGCTGGCCGCGTCGGACATCGTCAAGGCCATCCTGTTCCGCAAGCTCCGTCTGATTTTCAGTCGCGAATCGCCGTTCTTCGAGTCGATCAGCGACAGCGCGTTTTCGTTCAAGCTGATCAACGAGCTGATCGACAAAGTGGAAGATGTCTACGACTCGTCGGTGCAGAATCTCGATGCGTTCGCACTCGATCTGTCGCAGAACCTCGGCGATCACGCCATCACGCGCACGGTGCAGAACACGATCGACGAGTTCCGCGTGCATTACGTGCTGAACCTGTTCAACGGCGTCGAGGATTCGTTCACTACCGCGGTGAAGCCGTTCCTCGACAACCTCACCAGCAACGTCTCCGCGCGATGCGGCGTCACGAACCTCGGCTGGATCACGCGCAGCGACGCCATCCATCGCGCCAACTGCAACCGCCTGCCGGCGCTGCTCCTCCCGGAGACGCAGAAAAAAGCGCCGCGCGGCGACCGCTACTCCCAGCAGCTCGAAGATCTCCGCGTCACCGCCATCGGACTCGAGCCGCCGAAGAAGAAATCCGCCTCGCAGACGGTCTCGCTGACCCAGACCGATTCGCTCGACGATCACCTGTCGCGGCAACTGTCGACTCTGAGGTCGATGTTCGACCAGAAGAAGAACGACGACTACTACGCGAACTTCGACTACGTCACACAACGAACACTCTTTTCGATGAAGAACCGCCGACCGAGCGAACTGGGCGACATTCGCATTTACACTCCCCGCGAAATGCTGTCCTCGCTGTTCGCCAAATCGAACGTACCGACCACCATTGACTGGAGCGAATTGGAGTGAAGAAAACTTTTCTCGTCGTCGCTGTTGCCACGGTCCTCGCCTCCACCCCCTCCCTCACCGCCGCCGGCTCCCCCGACCTGCAGATGGTCACCCGCATCCGTCAGGAAGGGTTCCGCAACTCCAAGGTCATGGATTACGCGCAGTCGCTCACGGACTCGATCGGCGCGCGCCTCACCGGCTCGCCGAACATGCGCAAGGCCAATGAATGGACGCGCGACGAGCTGACGAAGATGGGGCTGGCGAACGCGCATCTCGAGGAGTACAAGTTCGGTCGCGGCTGGACTTCGGATTACACCTCGGTGCGCATGCTCTCGCCCGACGCGCAGCAGCTTTACGGTCTGGCCGGTGCATGGTCGCCCGCCACGAACGGCCCGATCCGCGGCAAGATCATGAAGGTGAAGCTCGAGACGAAGGAAGATCTCGAGGCCAACAAGGGCAAGCTCGCCGGCGCCATCGTGATGATCGCCGAGCCGAAGGAGATGAAGCCGCAGGACAAGGCTTCGCTGGATCGCTACACCGATGAAGAGCTGGCCACGCTCGGCACCTACGAAATCCCGGTCACGAACGATGCGCGCATGGCCGAGTTCCGCAAGCGCCGCGAGTTCCGCAAGCTGCTGGCGCAGTTCGCCATGGACGAGAAAATCGCCGCGATGGTCATCCCCGGAAACGGCGAAGGCGGCGTGTTCCGCGTTCAAGGAACCGGCACCTGGCGCGACGACGAAGCCGTCGGAGTTCCGACCGTCGGTCTCGCACCCGAACAGTACGGCCGCATCGCCCGGCTGCTCGACAAGAAGACGGACGTGGAGCTGGAGATCGAAGTCCGTGCGAAGTACAGCGACGATCTGATGGCCTGGAACACGGTCGCCGAGATTCCCGGCACGGACAAAAAGGGCGAGGTGGTCATGCTCGGCGCGCACCTCGACTCATGGCACACCGGCACCGGCGCCACCGACAACGGAGCGGGCGTGGTGGCCATGATGGAAGCGGTGCGCATTCTCAAAGCGATCGGCATCGCCCCGAAACGCACCATCCGTATCGCGCTCTGGAGCGGTGAAGAGCAAGGCCTCCTCGGGTCGCGCGCCTATGTCGAGCAGCACTTCGCAAAACGCGCCGAGCCGAAAGATCCCGAGCAGGCCAAACTGCCCTACAACCAGCGCACGGAAAAGACGGCGCTCGTCCTCAAGCCCGAGCACGCGAAGATCTCCGCCTACTTCAACATCGACAACGGCACCGGCAAACTGCGCGGCATCTACGCCCAGGAAAACGCCGCCGTCGCGCCGATCTTCGCCGCCTGGCTCGAGCCGCTCAAAGACCTCGGCGCCACTACAGTCACGATGCGCAACACCGGCAGCACCGACCACGTCCCCTTCGACGACGCCGGCATCCCCGGCTTCCAGTTCATCCAGGACGAAGTCGAATACCGAACCCGCACCCACCACACGAACTGGGACACCTACGAACGCCTGCAACGCGAAGACTTGATGCAAGCCGCCGTCGTGACCGCGGCGTTCGTCTGGGAGGCTGCGAATCGTTCCGAGATGTTGCCGAGAAAGCCGTTGCCGAAATAGGTTTCACGCGAGGTTTCAAGTCCCCTCTCCCCTCCGGGGAGAGGGCTAGGGTGAGGGGCGGCTCTCGCGAAAACCTTCACCAAAAAAACCGCGCTCTCGTCACCGTCCACGCGATGCGCAGCGTGTCTTTCAGCGGTTTGTAGTGGCTGGTGGCGATTCCGTCGACGAAGCCGAGGTCGATCGGAATCGTCACGATCGTGAAATCGCGGCGGCCGGCGCGGACGATCACTTCGCTTTCCATGTCGAAGCCGTCGGTGCGCAGCTCCAGGTTGCGGATCAGATTCGCCGAGTAGAAACGGAAGCCGCTCTGCGAGTCGGTGATCCGCACGCCGGACGCCCAGGAAATGGACGCGGCGGAGAAGCGATTGGCCGTCCTGCGGCGCGGCAGCATCTCGCCGAAGAGATGCGAGCGTCCGCCGATGATCAAATCGGCACCGCTGCGTTCGCGCTCGCGCACGAACTTCGGGATCTCGGCGGCCAGGTGCTGTCCGTCGGCGTCGAGCGTGATCACGCCATCGAAGCCATGCTCCATCGCCCAGCGAAATCCGGTCTTCAGCGCGCCGCCCTTGCCGCGGTTCACGTCGTGACGGATCACCGTCGCGCCGGCATCACGGGCCACATCGCCGGTTGCATCGCGTGAACCGTCGTCGATCACCAGAACCGGCTCGAGCTGCGCGCGGGCATCGGCCACCACCTGGCCCAGCGTCCGCTCCGCGTTCAGCGCCGGAATGATCACCGCGATGCGCTCGCTCACGCATCCTCCTTCGAGATCACGGCGCAAACGATGCCGCCGCCGGCGGAGAGCGAGTTGACCAGCACATGGCGCAACGCGGCATCGCGCGTAGCGCGATTCACCGGCAACAATCCTTCTTCGAAGCCAACCGACCCATGCAGCTTCTGTTCGTCGATTGCGATCAGCGCCGCCGCCAATGCCAGCGCGCCGCCGGCCGCATACTCGCCGAACACACCTTTCGTCGCCACGATCGGCGGCATCGAAGCGCCGAACAGCGCTTGCAGCGCCGCCTCTTCGAGCGCATCGCCGCGACGCGAGCCGTTCGCGGAGGCGTAGACCGCATCGATCGCGTCGAGGGGCAGCTCCGCATCGTCGAGCGCCGCACGCATCGCCGTTACCACCGCGGCCGCGCCGGTTCCCCAATCCGAGATGGAAGCCGTTGTATCGCGGGCGATGCCGAAGCCGGACAGCCATCCGTACGGCTTACGCGATGCCGCTCCCGCGACGAACATGGCCGCGCCTTCGCCGATGGCCAGTCCGTTGCGGCGGTGATCGAACGGCCGTACGGCCTCTTCCAGATCGCCATCGGCATGTGCCAGCGCGCCGATGCGATCGAGCACGCTGAACAGCATCTCGTTCACGCCGTCGACTCCGCCGATCAGCGACGTCCGCACCGTTCCCTTGAGGATCTGCGTCGACGCCATCATCGCCGCGGCCAGCGCCGATGACTCGCGCTGCGTGATGGTGATGTTGAACCCGCGCAATCCCCACTCGATGGCGATGTGACTGCCCGGCGCGTTGGCCACCGACTCCGCGAACAGTTGCGGCGGCGCCAGCGCCGCTCCCTTGTCGATGTACTCCTGCATGTATTCGACCGACGTCTGCACCGGGCCGAACGCCGTACCGATGGCCACGCCTGTCTGTTCGGAAAGCACGCCGCCGCTGTCTTCGATGGCCAGCTTCGCCGCCGCCACGCCCATCCGCGACAAGCCGTTCATCCGCCGCATCTTCATCGGCGCAATGAAATCGCGCGCCTTGAAATCGCGCACCAGCGCCGCCTGGTGCGCCGAAAGACCGGCGGTGTCAAAGCGATCGGCTTCGCGAATGGCCGTCACGCCGCTCGCCAGCAACGCGCGAAACGAATCGACGCCGATTGCGCCGGCTGCAATCACACCGATGCCGGTGATGGGGATGCGCATCACTAAGCTCGCAGCTCGCAGCTGGCGGCTCTCAGGGGGTCGCTCACGGGCTGCGCATCCTACCAGTGAACCCCTGCGAGCTGAGAGCTGCGAGCCGCGAGCTACACCCGCCGAAACGCCAGCGACACGTTCGAGCCGCCGAAGCCGAACGTATTCGACAGCACGTTCGTCATGGCCATTGCGCGCGGTGTGTGGGGGATGTAGTCGAGCGGGCAGTCGGCCGCGGTTTCGAACAAGCGCAGCGTGGGCGGCGCGATCTGGTGCTGCAATGCGAGCACGGTCACGACCGCTTCGACTGCGCCCGAAGCGCCCAGCGTGTGGCCGAAGTACGACTTGCTGGAGGAAACCGGGACGTTCGTACCGAGGGCCGCGATGATCGCTTTCGTTTCCGCGGAGTCGTTCAGCAGCGTGCCTGTCCCATGCGCATTCACGTAGTCGACGGTTTCGATCTCGGCCTCGGACATGGCGCCGCGCATGGCCGCTTCGGCGCCGCGGCCATCTTCGAGAGGTGCGGTTGGATGATGCGCATCGCATGACGCGCCGTAGCCCGCGAGCTCCGCCAGAATCGTCGCGCCGCGCGCAATCGCGTCGTCCCAGCGCTCCAGGACCAGATAGCCGGCTCCTTCGCCGAGCGTGATGCCCTTGCGCGTCGCGCCGAACGGCGAGCAGGGCTCGGGATCGACTGCCTGCAGCACGTTGAAGCCGCTGTAGGTGAGGCGGCACAGCGCGTCGCTGCCGCCAGCCACCGCGACGTCCGCGTGGCCGGAGCGGAGATAGTCCGCCGCCATCCCGATCGCCGCGCCCGCGGAGGCACAGGCCGTGGCGTTCGAAATCGCGCCGCCGCCGAGGCGGAGTACGCGCGCAACGGCATCAGAAGGACCTGACGTCGGCTGCTGCAACACCGACGAGACCGGCGTGCGGAGGCGACCGCTCGAAAGACGCCGCATGTAGTAATCCTCGCCTTCCAGCAAACCGCCGGTCGACGTTCCGGTCGACACGATCGCCCGCGCCAGCGGTACATCGCCGGCCTGCGCGATCGCTTCCTGTGCCGCGATCACCGCCAGAAGATCGCTACGCGACAGACGCCTCGCCTCGCGTGCCGGCAACGAAGCATCGAGTTGCGCTTCAGCGGCAATGTCGGTCGGAAACGTGTCATTCGGAAAACTCGTCAGCCGCGCAATCCCCGCGCGGGCCGCGAGAATCGAATCCCAGACTTCCGTCTGATTGCGGCCGATCGAGCAAGTGATGCCGATGCCCGTAACAGCGATGCGAATGTTGGGATCCGGCGGTCTCATACTTCTCTGCCCTCTGCCCTCTGACGCGCGAGATAGAACCTGCCTCGCACCGCGTCGACTCCGTCGATCTGTCCGGTTCCGCTGAAGCGGAACGTGCCGCCGAACTCCGCTTCGAGCGAGATCACGCACACCATCACATCGCCGGCAACGATCTCACGAAGCACTTCGCAGCGATCGATGCCGGTCAGGAATCCCTGTGCTTCGAGCACGAGGCCGCCGGCGAACTGCGCCATCGCTTCGATGGCCATGACTCCCGCCGGGAGGAAGTCATTCGCGGTGCAAACGTAGATTCCTTCGACCGTCGTTTCATCAATGCGCCGTACGGCCGTGGCCGCGCGGAAGGGAATCTGGTGCGGGAGGTTGGCGAGCCAGGACACGGTCAGGGCTTCGCCGCGGCGAGTTTCTCTTCGACCAGCTCCGCCAGCGTGGAGACGGAGCGGAAGTAGTCGCGCGCGGAGCTCTCGTTCTTCACCTTGATGCCGAACTCGGTCTCCAGCATCACCACGATCTCCAGCGCATCGATGGAATCCAGGCCGAGGCCACCGTCGAAAAGCGGATCGTCATCGCCGATGTCGTCCGGCGTCATGTCTTCGAACTTCAACCGTTCGATGAGCAGCTCTTTGAGTTTGCGTTTGAGGTCGTTGTTTGAAACAGGGGCCATGGGTGCGGAAGTATAGGACAGGCTCCGATCGCGGCGAATGGCCCCTCTGCTATTCTGACGATAACGGCCCGATGTTCGAACGATTTACATCTCTTGCCCAGACCGATCCCGACGCCACCGCGATGATCGACGGCGCTACCGGCGCGGTGACCAGCCGGAGCGCGCTGCTCGAAAAAGCAAACACCTTCGCGGCACAGCTCTCCGCGGCCGGCTTCGTCGCCGGCGATGCGCTGGCGTTGCAGCTTCCCAACTCGATCGAGTTCGTCGCCGCATTTCTCGCGGCGCTGCAGTTGCGCCTCGTGGTCGTGCCGATCGATCGCGACGCATCCGAACCCGAGGTGGCCACGGTGCTCGGGCACTTCGCGGTGCGAGGGCTCGTCAGCCGGCAGTTGGCGTTGGGAAACCGGCAGACGACCGGGCGACCGGCCGTTCCAACTGCGGCGCGACTCATCAAGCTCACCTCCGGCTCCACCGGCGCGCCGAAAGGAATCGTCACGACGGAAGCGAACCTCATCGCCGACTGCGAGAACATCTGCGCCACGATGGGCATCCGAGCCGCCGATCTCAACCTCGGCGCGATCCCGTTCTCGCATTCGTATGGATTCTCCAACCTCGTCACGCCGCTGCTCTTGCAGGGAACGCCCGTTGTTTTCTCGAACGATTACCTCCCCCAGTCGATGGTCGAAATGGCCAACCGCTTCGGCTGCACCGTCGCGCCGCTGATCCCGATGGTCTTCGCCCACCTGGCCACGGCTGCGCACGGATCGTTCGAAACGGTGCGCACGTTCATCTCCGCCGGCGCTCCACTGCCGCCATCGACGTCGCGCAGATTTCGCGAGCGATTCGGCAGGGACATCCACTCGTTCTACGGCTGCAGCGAATGCGGCGGCATCACGTACGATCGCCTCGGCGGAGCAGTCGAGCGCGGAACCGTCGGCGCTCCGCTCGAAGGCGTGGAAGTCATCGACGGCGGCGGACGTCTGGCGGTGCGTAGCGGCTCCGTTGCCGCCGGCTATCTGCACGACGCGGCTACGTTTCAGCCATTCACGGACGGTACCTTCACGACAGACGATCTCGTCGAATTGCGCGATGGAGAAATCGCCCTCACCGGCCGCGCCAGCGATCTGATCAACACCGCAGGCAAGAAAGTAAACCCGCGCGAAGTCGAAGCCGTGATCCTCCAAATCGACGGCGTGCGGGAAGCCAAGGTCTACGGCGAGCCGGCCGGCGCGCGCGGCGAAGTCGTAGCCGCCGCGATCGTGGCCCTTCCCGGCGTTACCCGCGAGATCGTCCGCGAGTTCTGCCGCGCCCGCCTCTCCCTCCACAAAGTCCCGCGCATCGTGAAACTCATCGACGAAATGCCGGTCGACGAGCGCGGAAAAATCAAGCGCGCGGCATTGGCGATGCTGTGACCCTCCGCGCCGCAGCGCGCCGCGCGGAGAGAGATGCCGGTCAGGACTTTCGTGCTTCGGGGTTGAAGGCCTCGGCCGCAGCCGGCTTCCGACGCCACAACTTCTTCCACGTCATCCACGCCAATCCCGCTTCGGCGTGCAGCCACAGCTTCAGGCCGCGAGCAACCATTTGCATCGGTGCGAGGCCGAGGTTGAAGTAGGCCTTCACGCGGCGTCCGTCGTTCAGATATCCGCCGCGGCCTGCTGCGCGGCGCGCGAGCGCGATGGCTTTGAAACGGCGATTGTAGAGGTCCATCATGTGGTAACTGATGAACGCCGGCTTCGGCCCGAGCACCGGCATCCAGTGAAACTTCTTCATGAAGCGGTACGCGGGGATCACCACGAAGATGTAGTACTGCGCGGTGTCGATCAGCATCGCCGCGCTGAGGAGATCGCTCTCGCCCATGTAGTAGTACTTGTCCTTGTACACGGCGCGGAAGAAACGCCAGTACGAGCGGACGAACGTCTCGTTGTGCTCCGCGATGATGGGCGCGAGGTCCTCACCCATCACGTCTTTCTTGATGATCTCGACGGTCGCTTCCGAGGTGAACGACGCGTGGTCGAGTCCGGGCGAATAGTAAGGATCGAGAAACGCCGCCGCATCGCCGAGCAGCGCCCAGCCGCGTCCCATGTATTGCTTCGTGGCATAGGGAAGGTGCGAATAGAAACGCAGATCCTCGAGCCGCGGCTCGGCTACATCGAGCAGCTCGTTCAGCGCGGGGATCGCTTTCAGGAACGCAATGAAATCATCCGCGCGATTCTTGCTGTGGTGCAGGTCGATGAGACGCTTGTCGAAGACGACGCCGACGCTGGTCTCGCCGTTGCCGAGCGGAATGACCCAGATCCAGTAACCGTAGCCGGTGTAGTGATTCGTCCCGAGGCGGCGGGAGCTGACGTTCCCGCCGGAGATGCCGAGACGAACTGCGACGTCGTCGATGTGGCGGACATTCTTCCAGCGGCACCAGATCGCGGCCGTCGGATGTTCTTCGTTGCGCTCGATGAGATTCAGGCGCCGGCCGAGGAAATTCACGCGGCCTGTGGCATCGAGGACCCAGCGGCACTGCACCTCGCGGATGCCGTTTACGGCAGGACTGCCCATCTCCACGGTGACGCGATGGTCGAAATCGCCGGCGACGACATCGCGCACTTTCGCAGGACGCCAGAGCTCCGCACCTTCGGCCACCGCGGTGGCCAGCATGTGCTCATCGAGTGCGTCGCGACGGAGCTGGAACGCCGGCACCGTGCTGCGAATGAAACCGCCCGTCTCGCTGGCGTTCGCGTGACCGGTCACCTTCTCGTTCGAGAACCAGTAGCGCAGCCCTTCTTTCGGTAGCTGCTCGTTCTCGAGGTGCTGCCACATGGCCAGACGACGGGTCAGAAACATCGCCGACATCTCGGTCGTAGCCTCGCCCACCTTCTCGTCGAACGCTTCCGCTTTCTCGACGATCAGCACGCGCAACTGCGGCAACTCGCGGCGCAGCAGAACGCCCGCGGATGCGCCACTGAACGCACCGCCGAGGATCACGACATCGTAGCGATCGGACATGAGAGCTGATCCTAAGACAGCCGGCGCCCCAACGCACTTCCAAAAGAAAGGTAGGGACATATCCGCCTCGCGTCTCTCCTAAGCAACATGACAGAAGAGGCTGCTCCTTCTGGGCTCGGTAGCCCCGAGACTCCGAAGACTCGTCACCTGCGCGCCCTCGCCTTCGCCGGAGGCGCATTCGACACGATCATGCAGATGGGTGTGGTGCATGCGCTGCTCGTCAGTCGCGGAAGACCGCCGGACCACGTCGTTGGCATCTCCGCCGGCGCGGTGAACGCCGCTGCCCTCGCGGAGGTGATGCAGGAGGGCTCGGGTAAGCCATCGGAACGTCTGGTCGCGCGCGTGCGGCGGCTGCGCGCGTTTCTCGATACGTATGTCGAACTGCCGCGCACGCTCGTCAACGCCGCACTTCCTGATGCATTCGAGATCAATGCGAAACGCCCTCTGCAACCGATTGAGCTGCCGATTCATCTTCCCGAGGAGCGGAAGAGCCGCGCGGATGCGAGCCGGAGCAAGTCGGGGTTGATCCGGCTGATGAATCACTTGCTGTCGATCCGCGTCACGGTCGCGGCGGCAACGCGGATGACCCGGCGCCTGCTCGCCTGCCGTCAGGCGGACGAGTTGAAGCGCCCGGCGAAACCAGCCGACACCATCACCGTGAACGTGTTGTTTCTCTGGCTCGAGGCTGGCCGGTGGGCAGTTCCGTTGAGCCAGCTCATGACCGCGATCACGACGGGCGCGCTTTGCGGACGGCATGGTTCGTTCCCCCGTTGGGTCGAGTCGTTACTCCCTCGCAGCGCAGAGCTCCTGGGCATGCCGCAACTCGCCGAACGGCTCGAAAAGACCGTCAATGCCGATGCGGCGACGGCAGGTCAAGCGATTCAGCGGCGCCGGAGCCGATATGTGTGGTCATCGCTTCGGTACTCGCTCGGCGTGGCCGTCTTCGTGGCCCTCTGGATGCTGCCGTTGATGGTGCTCTCCCCACCGCAAACGTTCGTCAACGTCTACAACGACGCGTATCCACCGCCGGGCATTCAACGCATGGATCGCAACAAGATCGAAGATGCGGCTGCGCAAATCGCCATCACGCTTCTTCAACTCCCATCTTCCACCACGGAGGCCTTCTTCCAGAACATCGCCGATACATGGAAGGCGCTCGCGGTAGCCGTCAAAGCATTCCTGATCTTGTGCTGGTCAATCATCCTCGAATACCGCGTCACGATCCTCGGATTGCTCGTGCCGTTTCTCCTCATCGCGGCCACCGAGATGTTCTTCCGCTTCCGCGTCGCGGTACCAATCCTCGGAGTTTGGATCATCTTCGTGGCGTCGTTCGACGCGCTTGTGGGTCAGCCCGCGCACGTCGATCGCGATGACTCACGTTTCTACCTCGTGCTCGCGGTCACCGCGCTCTGCGGCACGATCTGGAAATGCGCGCCAATCCTGCGCAGACGCCTGCTCGAGTACTACGAGATCGGTGACGGTCTACTCAGTGCCGACGTTCTTCGCCAGCATCTCGTCCACTGTTTCGACGAACACTTCTACGGACGCACGAGCATCGATTCGATCGTCGACGCGGCACTACGCAAAGCGAACGTCGTGCGCGAGGTCGAAACGAAAACCGCCAAGCGGCTCGACAAGTACACGCGAGGAAATCCATCGATCCATGTTGCGCCCGTCGCAGCGAACATCAAGAACGGCACACTCGAGATCGTGAAAGGTCACGTCTCGATCGTAGATGCTCTCGTTGCAGCGACAGCGATCGTGCCGCTGTTCCCTGCGCAGGATGTCGATGAACCGCCCCCGAGGCGTCATCTATTTGCGGCGATTCGTCAGACTTTACAAAAGGAAAAACGCAAACGTACCTGGTACATCGATGGACTGAACGTATCGAACGAACCGATTCAGCCCCTCTTCCGGCATCTGCGCGAAGAGTATGCCGAGCGCCCCGAGGACTACGACGACTTGAAGATCGTCGATATCTATCCGGTATCCGACGTACCAGTGGACGAGCCGCGACTGATTCAGGAAGGAACGTACTCGACACTCGTCGACGTCGGCCTTCGGGCGCTGGAACTGAAGCGGTTTCGCGATGCATCGATGGAGCGGCGGCTGACGCGCATTTACACGCGCTCATTGCCTCCGGACAAGGCGTTCCATCGCATCGACTGCGATGGAGAGGAACGCGCTTTCATCCGCGCCGACCTCTTTCCAATCGAGCTCGAGACGCCTGCTCACGTGAACCGCCGTCTGTTTCAGGGCGCCGCACCCGATGACTACAAACGCATTCTTCGCGAAACAGTCGCCGACGGGTGCAGAGCCTCTCTGGAGGCGATGGTACCGCACACGGTCTTCAGCCGGCAGAGCGCCTACGACCTCGAGCAATGGGTGGAGAAACTAGGGCAAGCTGCATCAGAAGACCAACCGCCGATCGCCTCCCCCGCAACAGTCGCCGCGATCAAAAGCATGCAGAACTTTCCGCAGAACGTGATAGCCGCCGAAGCGACGACCATCCAGATGGCGGACGGTCTTCACCTGTCGATCCAGGTGGAGGAAAAGCGTGTCGAGGAAGTGGTCGTAGACGTAGAGAGATTTGCCGCACTCCGTGACATCATCTTCCCGCGCTGCAGCAGCGTGATGCGCATCCTGCTGAAAGAGCCGGGCCTTCCAGGCGGCACTCCAGCCGCTCCGGGACTTGCTGAGATTTGCGCACACTGCAGTCTCAAGCGGCCGGCGAAAGCGGACGGAAAAGCTGATCCATTTTCCGCCAGACGACTGCGAGTGATTCCTTCACGCGCAGAGTGGCCCCAGTGGCCACCCGAAGATCCTGACGACGCGCTTCCGCAGGATGTCGCGGCGAAACCGGTCGTCACCAGCAATGACCCAGCGCGCGACGAAGGCGAGACGCCCGATGGAACGCCGCGCTCACCGGGAAGCGTGCTGTACGAAGGTTGGCCGGAGAAGAAGAACCGCCCAGTGGTGACGCTCCTGTTTGGAGGCGGCGTGTTCCGCGGCGTCTTCCACATGGGCGTCATGAACGCGCTTTGCGAAGCAGGCATTCAGCCCGATCTCGTAGCTGGATCCTCCGTGGGATCGATCGTCGCCGCGATGATCGCCAGCGCATTCAAGACCACCGGCGACGACCGGCATCGCCGCATCACATCGCTTGCGGCAACGTTCCTCGCAATCGACCGGCTGGTCCTCACTGATCGCCTGTCTGACTTCGTCCGCCGCTTCACTTTACGCGGCGCCGAAGCGCACTTCTCTCCGAATGACGTGGACCGCGCACTTCGACAGTTCGATTCCGACTCGCCGGCGCTCTTCAACAGCCGCCTGCGAAAAGTCACCGCCGGTCTCGAACGGCTCTTCTACTTCAGCCCATTCGAGTTGATCGAAGTGATGCGCAATGCGCGCATGCAGGAAACGTCAGAGATGTCTAAAGCGCTCATCCAGGACCTGCAGGAATTCCTCGAGCGCGGCGGCCTCGGTCAGGAGCTCCTCGGCTCGGAAGCGCTTTCACTCCTCATCCGGCGTCACGTGCTCGACACTCTCTCCGCACAGGATGATCCACCGCGATTCGGAACGTTTCGCAAGGGTGATCAGAAAATCTTTTTCCTCGCCACCTCCACGAATCTCGTGCGCGGCGGTTTGGAGATTCTCGGCGCGCCATGGAGCGAATCATCCGACGTCCTCCTCGAATACGGCCTGCTCGCCAGCAGTGCTTTCCCCGCGGTCTTCCGGCCACGCCAGTCGTGGGAGATCTTTGCGCAGACGGAACGCGATGACAAATACATCGACGGTGGAACGATCGACAACCTGCCGCTCGACGCCGTGGCCCGATTCCTTACTGAAGCAGCAAACGCCGGCGCAATCCAGAGACGGCATCCGGATCCCAGTCACGTGCCGGGCGAGAAGAAGCGGTCAGTGCCTCATCTTCTCTTCACAGCATCGCTCGAAGTCAATCCCGCGGTGCATGGACAGGAGCCGAACGATCTGCGGAAAGCAGCGAAAGACTGCCTTGCGTTGATGCGACGCGCCGGGACGTTCAAGTACAACCGCAAGATCGACGCCTACGCGAGCGTGCAGCGCCGCTTGCAATCGATCTTCGACACATACGCCGTTCAAAACAACTGGGAACCGCTCCATCTGCACGTCCTGGCCGTGAAGCCAAACTGGCTTTGCAGCACGTTCGGCCTACACCCGATGCTCGGCTTCAAAAGGGCGAAGCAGGCCAAGAGCATCGCCCATGGCTGCGCGTCGACGCTGGCTGCTCTCCACGACGGTAGCAACAACAATCCGACTTGGTTCGCGCAATGGGGAGCCAACGCGATCGACTTCCATCCTAAAGGAATCACTCACAAGGAAGACCAAATCACGTTGCACCCGCAGCCGCAGAACGCCAAAACCGGTCACTGCTGGTTCCGCACTGGCGGCAGGCTATGTCCCTTCAGCCGCCCAGCCACTATCGCGCTCAATGTTCGGTTGCAAAGGGATGGCAAACCAAAGGCAACCCGTGAGGAAATCGACGAACTGCACCAGATCTATGTCGAATGCGGAAAGGCGACAACACACCGTCCAATGGAATGACGCGCTTCACCCGACCAACGCCTGCCAGGCCTTCTGGATTGCCACCGCACCTCCGCCGATGAGGAGCGTGAAGTAGACGATGGTGGCGATGTTCGAGAGATGGCCGAGGAGAATGCAGACGCCGTCGCGCTGCAGAAAACCGATGGCGAAGAAGAGGATGGCCACCGCCGGCAGCGTGTTGCTGAACGGAATCAGTCCGAACGGCGCCATCAGCAGCACCGCCCCGAGGATCAGCGCAGAGTTGTTGATGAAGTGCATGAAGCTGCCGTTGATCAACCAGCCCATCCGGTGCGGCCGGCTGATTTTCTCCAGCCGCTTGAACCATCGCAGCCCGCGCACGAAACCGCCACGCAGCTTGTCCGACGACACTTCGCGCAGCTCGAGCTTCCTCGGCAGCCAGAGATTCCGGCCCAGCAGCCGTGTGATCGAGATCAGCAGGATCGCTCCGCCGAAGACGGTACTGACTCCGGGGATCGAGACCGGAACGAGGAAGATGATGGTGAGGAAGGCAGTGAGCAGCATCAGGCCGTCATGCCCGATCAGATCGCGGATCGTGGCCAGCGACACCCCGCCGCTGGGCAGACTGGCGATGGCCAATCCGATTCTGTCTGCGATGGATCCCTGTTTCAGCTCTTCCTCGGTCATCTCGTGTGCATGCTCCCATCCTCCGGACCGCGCATGTTGCGCGAACGAGGCGTGAAGATCAATCACCGACGCAGGGAAGCAACCGCCTGCTCAGCCTGCCAGAGATGACGCCGCTGGTGAGCGATCAGGATGAGGAACGCCGAATAGACGTTGTAGCGCACGCGCTTATCGAAGGGCGAGACGATCTTGATCTTCATGAGGTCGATGCCGCGCGCGGCGGTGAGCTGCTCGGCCAGTTTCGACTGCAGCGACGCAAACTCGCCGAACGCTTCCGCCTTCGCGCGCACGGAGCGCGGCACGAACGGCGCCGAGGTCTTGACGCGTTGGCGAGTGGGAGGCTCGAGAAACCAACGCAGCACGCGACCGAGAATGTCCATCTTCGGCGGCTGCTTTCCGGCCGGGAGTCCGCGCTTCCGAGCCTCGTCGAGCGCTTTCTGCAGCACCGGCAGGAACATCTCGGTGGAGATGCTCAGATGACTGATGCACTCGGCCGCCGACCAGGCCGACGGGTTCGGCCGGACCGTGAAGAGGCGGCCCTCGGTCGTCTGCACGAGCGTCCAGGCGCGATGGGTCGCGTCGTTGAGCTCCTTCTCCACTCCCTCGATGGCGTCCACAGTTCTTTCGTGCTAGCCCTTCTTCAACATCGCTTCGCCGAGCTCGCGCGAGCGCCGCGTGGCCGCCTCGACAGCGTTCATGAGAGTCGTGCGCACACCGCCGTGCTCCAGCGTGTGCAGGCCGGTGATGGCTGTGCCGCCGGGCGAGGTGACCATGTCCTTCAGACGTCCCGGATGCTCGTTGGTCTCAAGGAGCATCTTCGCGGAGCCGAGGAGCGTCTGCGCCGCAAGCAACTGCGCGGTGCGCCGCGACAACCCCACCTTCACGCCGGCGTCGCTGAGCGCTTCGAGAATGAGAAACACGTACGCCGGGCCGGATCCGGAAAGACCGGTCACCGCATCGAGCTGCGATTCATCGAGGATCACCGTCAGGCCGATGGAGTCGAAGATTTTCTTGGCGTCGGCGAGATCCGATTCGCTGGCATGCTCGCCGCCCGCGATGGCAGTCGCCGCGGCATCGACGAGCGCGGGGGTGTTTGGCATCGCTCGTATGACGCGCGTCCCGCTGGCCAGCCGGCTCTGGATCGCCGACACCGGAACGCCCGCCGCGATCGAGATCACCAAAGCGTCCGCCGAGATCGTGCCCGCCACTTCATCGAGCACCCGGCTCATGATCTGCGGCTTGACCGACAACACCACGATCTGCGCCGACGCCGGCACGTGATTGTCGGTGGTGGCATTGATCCCATACTTCTCGCGCAGTTCCTGAACGCGCTCCTGCCGCGGCCCCGAAGCCGAAACCTGAGCCGGCGCAAAGTCCTCGCCGCGCAACAACCCGCGCAACATGGCCTCGGCCATATTGCCGGCCCCGACGAAACCGATGGTGCGCGTCATGGTTTGGGGCGCTCCGGAAAAAGTGGATACAGGACCGCTACGACGGCCGGCAACTCCACGGTAACGATCTCCCAGATGATCGGCAGATTGACTCCTTCGTAATCATGCACGATCACGTTTCGTAAGTTCTTCATTCGTTTCCAGGGCAGATCCGGAACTTCGATCTCCGATGTCTGCGCAATCCGGCCTGCGGCCTCGCCAATGATTGTCAGCGAATGCAACACTGCGGCACGCAGCATCGCATTCGTCCGAAGATCGTCGAACGATGCATCCTGAATGAACGTCAGCGCGTCTTCCGCATGAATCAGAATATCGAGAAGGTATTGCTGGTCACGCGACGTCAAGAAACACCGCCGTCTCGAGGATCGCCGCGCGGCGAAGGTAGTTGCGCATCTGTTCGACGGCTACACGTTCGGCGAGATCGACATCGCGTCCAAACATCTCTTTGAGCTCTTCGCGCATATCGAGCCATGCTTCGAACGTCAGCGTCGCATCCGGTCCAACCCGCACCAGCACATCCACGTCGCTGTCGTCGCGAAAGTCCTCCGGCCGCACCACGCTCCCGAAAAGCGCAAACTCCGTGATCTTCCACTTGTGGCAGAAGTCGCGGAGCTTGTCCTTGTCGATCGGGATTGCGAGGTCCTGCATGGCTGCCTTAGTCTAATGCAGCGAGCGATAGCGTTCGATGGCGCCGATCAAGTCGGGCAGGTCGCGTTGAACGATGATCCAGAGCTCGTCGAGATCGAGCTCCCAGTATTGATGAATGAGGATGTTTCGTAGCCCGATGATCGACGACCAGGGAATCTCGGGAAGATCTGCCTTCACGTGATCGGGAACCTTGGTCGAAGCTTCTCCGATCACCGCCAGGCGTCGAACGATGGAATCCTGTTTTTCGATGTTCTGCGAGAGCTCGTCACGAGTGATCGTTGCGGCATACGAGTAAGCCAGCCTCGCAGCGACAACGATATCCTCCAGAAATTCACGGTCAGGCGACATCGAGCTCCACCGCCGAGCTCAAGATCGATTCCCGCCGATAGCGGTTGAGGCTTCGCTCCACCGACGGGCGGGTGAGCAAATCCACATCGCGCTTGAAAATCTCCCGGAGCTCATCCTGCATGCGCACATGGTCGAAGAGACTCCACCCCGGGTTCGGAGCGAAGGAGACGAGCACATCCACGTCGCTGTCTTCACGAAAGTCGTCCGGTCGAGTCGCAGAGCCGAAGAGCGCAAACGCCGTGATCTTCCACCGCAGGCAGAAGTCGCGGAGCTTGTCGTTGTCGATCGGGATGGCGATGTTCTCCATGACTGCTCCAGTTTAGACGCTTTGGAGTGCGGTGGCCGCAGCCGCCGCTTTGGGAGGGTGGTGGTCTTGCTCCGTTGTCTAACGTTGCGCGAGTGGTACGAGCGCCTCCGCCAGAGCCTCGGCGACGAGTTTGTAGCCGATCGGGGAGTAGTGGCCGTTGTAGAGGGAGGCGGTGCCGTGTTGCTTTGCGTGGGCGACGAGGCGCGGGGTCGGGTCGGCGATGGTGAAGCCCTTCAGGCGGTCGAGGTGCGGCTGCCAGGGGTCGGGTTTGCCGGCCAGGATGGCGTCGATGACGTCGGCGCGCGGGAAGTAGATCAAGACGAATGGTTTGCCGCTCTTCACGACCTCGGCGCGGTAGCGCTCGAGCAGCGGGACGGTGATGTTCATGGCCTCGCCGTTGACTGCGAAGAGGTCTTCTGGCTCGGTTTGCGGTGCGTTCTTTCGCTGCGACCAGAGATCGACGATCGTCGAGATCAACTTGCTGGGCGTGTACCAGCGATGCTGGTACTTCGCGGTGTATGACGGTTCGTATTTCGCGAGCGGCCAGCGGTGAAAGTTCGCCAGCGTTTCCGGCACGTCTTCGGGCGCGACAGTCGGGCGGTTGATCAACTCGAGTTTCCCGTCCTCGAGGATGTAGCGCGGTTTCGAGAAGGGGATGCCGGTGCCGGGGAAGGCGACGATCCGGAACAGCGTCACATCGCGGCCGACGTTTTCCATCTGCAATCCCTGCACGATGACGTTCGTGTCGAATCGCGAGGCGTCGCGGTTGTAGTAGAGGTAGGCCTGATCGAATCCGAAGCCGCCGACGCCGAAGTTGAGTACCTCGGCATCGAGGCCGCGCGCTTTCAGCATTCCTTCGACCTGCACGGCCAGCGAGTCGGGCATGTCGGCGTCGAAGCCGGCGATGAATGAGTCTCCGAACATGGAGACTCGAAATGATCCCGGCCTCATCGCGGCGGTGTATTCGCGATCCGCCCGCAGGCCGAATGCGTTCGCGCAATATCGCCCCTCGGGGGTACAGGTGCGCGGACGGTTGTTCCAGCCGAGGTCGGGATCGTAGAGGAGAAATCCCGAGGAATCCTTCAGGTAGCGATCGACGACCGTGCGCGCGTGCGTGACCGGCAGCGCGTATGGACGGATGGGCCGTTCGCGGAAGAAGAACGTCCCGTCCGCATCCCATCGTCCCTGCCTGCGCACGAACCACTCGCCCGCCGCGAACGTGAGCCCGAGCGAGAGCAGCAGGAAGATGACGAGAAAGAGAGAGCGCTTGCCCATCAAAAGAGCGAATAGATGAACGGCGCCAGCGCGGAGCCGGCGGTCAGCGTGATGATTCCGCTGATGAGCAGCAGGATCAGAAAGATCGGCAGGAGCCAGAGCTTCTTCCGCTCGCGGATGAAATGCCAGAACTCGCGGAAGAACTCGATCATGTTCGCCTCAGAACTGCTTCTCTACGTGACGGTCACCGTACGAATGCGGCTCCACGTCCACCCAGTATGAATCGTTGCGCCGCACGGCAATCGGCGAGCGTCCGAACAGACGCATCAGCAGGCCGATGGGCGTGACGACGAGGAAGAATACCAAGGTGAGGAGGATGCGCGTGTTGATCCATCCCAGCACTTCCCCGACGCGCATCCAGCCGCGATAGACCGGGTGCAGCAGAGATGGCGCGACGGCGGCGAGCAGCAGGAGCAGCGCGGCGATGGAGACCAGCGTGCTGAGCACCCATGGCGCGGCCCCGCGCCACCACTGATACGCAGCGATCAAGAGCAGCGCGATGCTCGCGACCATCGCGAACGACGTGATGGTGCGGCGGGGCAGTTCGTTAGTCGGGGTCGAACTCACGCTTCATCTCCGCCGATAGACTCGGCTGTTCTTCACGCAGCAGCAGGCAGTTCCCTGCCACCAGCGCATCCATCTCCGTGCTCACGAAGCAGCGGTACGCATCTTCGGTCGAGCAGACGATCGGCTCGCCGCGCACATTGAACGACGTGTTCACGAGAACGGGGCAATCCGTCAGGCGATGGAACTCGGTCAGCAACGCGTGAAACCGCGGGTTTGTTTCGCGATGGACGGTCTGCACGCGCGCCGAGTAGTCGATGTGCGTGACCGCGGGGATCGTCGATCGCGCCACGTTGAGCTTGTCGATTCCGAACAGCGCTTTCTGTTCTTCGGTCATGGCGATGCGGTGCTTCTCCCGCACGTCGGCCACGAGCAACATGTACGGGCTGGGGACATCGATCTCGAACCATTCCGAAGCATGCTCGGCCAACACCGCCGGCGCAAACGGACGGAACGACTCGCGATTCTTGATCTTGAGATTCATCCGCTTCTGCATCTCGGGACTGCGCGCATCGCCGAGGATCGAGCGTGCGCCAAGAGCACGCGGCCCGAACTCCATGCGTCCGCTCATCCAGCCCACCACCTTGCCTTCGCTGAGCATGCGCGCGACGGCCGGGATCAACTCCGCGTCGTCGAGCACGCGATAGGGAGCGGAGTACTTCTTCAACGTGGACTCGATCTCGTCGCGCGTGTACTCGGGACCGAGGTAGGAGCCTTTCTGGCGATCAACGGAGTCGGCGGTCGGCGGTCGGCGGTCGGCGGTGGCAGAACCTCCGTCGCGTTCCACTGCCG
>JALYJW010000075.1 GCA_030775085.1 Acidobacteriota bacterium
GTCCCCTCTCCCCATTGCAGCCTCACCGCAATGGGGAGAGGGTTAGGGTGAGGGGCGGCTCTCGCGAGAATCCTCACGCCGCCCTCGCTGCGCTCGGGAGCGACCAGTCGCATGTGTAGTACTTGTTCAGGTGGTGCGCGTAGAACCGGTAGCCGAAGTTGGCGGGGATGGCGATTGGGAGTTGGACGCGTGCGCCGGCGAGGCGGCGGAAGATGCCGCGATAGCTGTAGGTCATCTTCCAGGCGCGCTCGGTTCCCTGCTGCAGTTCCTCGGCGGTCATGCGCGCGGGGCGATAGACAACATGTTGACCGTCGTAGTAGCTCCAGTCGGTCGTCAGCAAACGTCCCTCGGAGGCGAGGCGTTGATGCAGCGGCGTTCCGGGGAATGGGGTCATGATCGCGTAGCGTGGCAGGTCGATGTGATGATCGATCGCGAACTGCGCGGTGCGCTCGAAGACGCTCGTGTCGTCGTCGTCGAAGCCGAAGACAAAACAGCCCTGGATGGCAATTTTGCGCGCGTGCAGTTTCTCGATGACGGTCTGGTACTCCATGCGCGAGCTAAATTGTTTGCGCGATTCCGCAAGTGCGCCGTCGCTCAGCGATTCGAATCCGAGGAGAAGGCCCGCACAGCCACTCTCCGCGGCGAGATCGAGCAGCTCATCGTCCCACGCGATCATCGTCGTGGCCAGGCCGCCCCATCGCACACGCAGCGGAATCAACGCACGGAAGAGCTCTTTCGCATAGTCGACCTCGGAGATGAGATTGAGGTCGAGGAAGATCAGTTTCTTCGGTTTCATCTGCCGCACGTCGGCGATCACTTCACCGATCGGTTTGTGCAGCGGCCGGCCCCATGCCGAGGGGACGACGCAGAACTCGCACTTGTGGATGCAGCCGCGCGTCGCTTCGATCGTGTGCAGCGTGATGTAGTTGCGCGCAGGCAGGAGATCGCGTCGCGGCAGTGGCAGATTTTCGAGCTTCAGTCCCAGCGCCTGGTCGTAACGCCGTTGCATCCGTCCCGCCGCGAAGTCGCGCAGGAGCTGCGGCCACGTTTCCTCGGCGTATCCGGTCACGAGCGCATCGCAATGCTGTTGCGCTTCGTCCGGCACGAGCGTGGCGTGAACGCCGCCGAGGACGACCGGGATGCCGCGACTGCGAAAGTGCGCCGCCAATTCGTACGAGCGCGGGGCGGTGCCGGTGATGAGGCTGATGCCGACGAGATCGACGTCGATGTCTTTGTCGATGTCGCGGATCCCTTCATCCATCAGCACGATCTCGGCGTTGAGCTCCGGCGGGATCAGCGAGGCCAGCGTCGTCAGCGTCAGCGGCGCATAACGAAGTGACTTCTTCCAGATCCCGGAACGGTGGCGATAGAGAGGACCACGCGGAGACACGAGCGCGATTCGCATGATGATGTCGTTCCGTCCTTATTGTACGCTTCCGTCCGCCATCCGAACGATCCGGTCCGCATGGTGTGCAATCCGCGTGTCATGGCTGACGATCACGACACCTCTCCCCTCGGCGCGCGCGGTGTCGGTAAGCAGTTGGATCGCGGACTCGCCCGCCGCCGAGTCGAGACTGCCGGTCGGCTCGTCGGCCAGAATCAGATCGGGCTGATTCGCAAGCGCGCGGGCGATGGCCACGCGCTGCTTCTCGCCGCCGCTCAGCACACGCGGCGAACGCTCGGCGAGATGCAGCGCGCCGACGTGCGAGAGCATCTCCTCCGCTGCGCGGCGTGCGTTCTCGCCTCCCGCCAGTTCGACCACGAGCTGCACGTTCTCGCGCACGCTCAACACATCGAGCAAACGGAAGCCCTGGAAGACGAAGCCGACGTGACGCAGCCGGAAATCGGTCAGCTCGGGATCGGAGAGCTCGTGCAACGCGCGGTTGCCGAGGTGGATCGTGCCGCGCGTCGGCCGCATCAGACCGCCCAACATCGAGAGCAGCGTCGTCTTGCCGCTGCCATTCGGACCGATGATCAGCACAACCTCGCCGCGGCTAACCGTCAACGACACGTCGTTCACCGCATGCACGACGACGCCGAAGTCGTAATCCTTCGACAACGATTCCGCCGACAGCAGAAGCTCGCTCATGCGCGGAACACCTCCGCCGGATAAATGCGCCGCAGCATCCGCACGGGAGCCGCCGCCGCCACGCCGCCGATGAGCAACACGCACGGCACGATCAGCAACAGCGATGGCGAGTAACGGAGCGCCAGCGCCGGCACTGTTTCGCGCAGCAACGGCGTGAGCGCGGCCACGAGCAACGCGCCGAAGAAACAACCGGCGGCGGTGACGAGCAGCGCCTGTCCGAGCACGATGCGCAGCAGATACCGCTGACTTGCGCCGAGGGCTTTGAGCGTCGCGTAATCCTCGCGGCGCTCGAGCACGGAGTTGTAGAGCATCAGCGCCACGATGAACGCGCACACCACCGCGCCGAACGCGGCCGCCGTCGCAAACACCGGCAGCACACCCGCATCCGCTTCTTCCTCATGAAACCGCACGAAGTCCTCGGCCTGATGGACAGCCAGCTCCGGAAACGCCGCGCGAATTCGCTGCGCGACGATGGCGCGATCGGAAGGCTTCTCCAGACGCAGCACGATGAAGCTGGCGATGCCCTTCAGTCCGAGCAGCTCCTCCGCATCGTCGAGACGCGCGAAACCAAACTGCGCCACAAGCGCGTTCGTCCCGTCACTCACTCCAGCCAGACGAAACTGCTTCGCCTGAATCTCGACCGCATCGCCAATGGCCAGTCCGTACTTCTCGACGAACGCGCGATCGAGAATGATCTGCCCCGGTTTCAGATCCGCCGAACCTTCGCCGACCGTCGCCGGCGCACCGACCTTCGTCTCGGGATCGAAGGCCAGCACGAAAATCGTCGACGAGCGACGCCCGCCGATGTTGGCCTTGGTGATCAGCCGCGCCAGCGGCGAGGCCACGGCCACGCCATCGATCTCCGCGATCTCCTCCGCCGTCGAAGCCTGCAGAAACGAAGAGCTCTTGAGAATGTTGTCGGCGTTCTTCTGCGAGATCCAGATATCGACGGCGGCCGTACGCACGTAACGAGTCGATCCATCCTTCGCGCCGTCGTGAACCGCGAACAGAAACAGCACCAGCGCCACCGTGGCCGCAATCCCGGAAACCGTGACGATCCAACCGCCGCGATTGCGCAGAAGCAGCCGCCGTGCGACCGGAATCATGTGCGTACTGTAGCGCGCCCGTCACGAACGCGGGGCGGATGCATCGGTTCGTGAGCGAAGGAGTCACGTTCCAGTGAAGAGCCCGCCATTCGTCCGTCCGTGGATCTAACGTGCGGTACACCAATAAGGAGGAACGTCATGGCCCTGTTTCGACTCCTGCTACTCCTGTCCCTCTTCTCCCCACTCACCTGGCGCGCCGCGACCGATGAAGGCAACGGCTTCGACCCGCACGGAAACCCGCGACCCGCCTCCGCGACGTGCGACGAAGGCAGCGGCCTCGACCCGCACGGCGGTCGCTGCACCGAACCAACGCCTTCGACGAAGGTGGATTCATCGACCCGAACGGCTGAGAAAAGGAGGAACGTCCATGTCTCTGTTTCGTCTGCTGGTTCTCATGTCCCTCTTCACGCCATTCGCGTATCGAGCCACAACCGATGACGGCGCCGGACTCGATCCCCACGGACGCCCGCAAGCCGCGGCTGCCTGCGACGATGGCAACGGTTTCGATCCCCACGGCGGCTGCCGCCCCGGCAACGCCCTCGACGGCGGCCCGATCATGGACCCCAACGGGTAAACGAGATTTCTCCGCGCCGCGCGCTTTGGAGTGCGGTCGGCTTGCCACCGCTTTGGGTAACGTGCAACGGAGCGGCTCATGCCACCCTACCGAAAGCGGCAGCAAGCTGACCGCACTCCAAAGCGCTGCGGCGCGGAGATTGCGTGAAGCGCCAAGGCCGTGATTGCGATCACGACAATATGTGTCGTTCCTCGATGCGTTGGTCGTCGTGGTGTGCGATGCTTTCGCGCCCGCCCTCAGGGAAATATCAGAGAAGACGAAATTGGAGATGCTGATGCAAAAGTGGATGAAGACCGGCAGCGCCTTGCTGATCGCCCTGGTGATCGCCGGCTGCGCCTCGAATGGGAATGACGTGACACCGACAACAGAAACCGTACCCGAGGAAACCACCGCAACGGCGCCGGCACCGGTCGAGACGATGGCTGCACCGGCCATCGACCCGAACAATCCGCTGCTGGCCAAATGGACCGGCCCGTACGGCGGCGTTCCGCCCTTCGACCAGGTCAAGGTCGAACACTTCAAGCCGGCGCTGGAAGCGGCCATGGCCGAGAACCTCTTCGAGGTCGATCGGATCGCCAACGACCCCGCGCCGCCCACCTTCCAGAACACCATCATGGCGATGGAAAACACCGGCCGCCGGATCAATGACGTCGGCACTTCCTACGGCATCTGGAGCTCGACGATGGCCGGTCCGGAGTTCCAGCTCGTGGAGCGCGAGATGGCGCCGAAGCTGGCTGCGTTCGGCGATCAGATCACGCAGAACGAGAAGCTCTTCCAGCGCATCGCCGCCGTCTACAACTCGCCGGAGAAAGCGAGCCTCACGCCCGAGCAGCAGCGCCTCGTGTGGGTCTACCACGACAACTTCATCCGCGCCGGCGCCAAGCTCGATGCCGCCGCCAAGAAGCGCGTCGCCGAGATCAACGAAGCGCTCGCCAACCAGTTCACCACCTTCAGCCAGAACGTTCTGGCCGATGAGAACGATCAGGTGCTCGTCCTCGACAGCGAAGCCGATCTGGCCGGACTGCCGCAGTCACTGCGCGATGCCGCCGCTTCCGCCGCTGCAGCCAAAGGCAACACCGGCAAGTGGGTGATCAGCAACACCCGCTCCTCCATCGACCCCTTCCTGACCTACTCCGACCGCCGCGACAATCGCGAGAAAGCATGGCGGATGTTCGTCAACCGCGGCGACTCAGGCGGCGCCACCGACAACAACGCCACCATCACGGAGATCCTCCGACTCCGCGCCGAGCGCGCCAAGCTCCTCGGCTACGCCACGCATGCCCATTGGCGCGTCGAGAACACTATGGCCAAGACGCCCGAGCGCACCATGGAGCTTCTCGAAGCGGTCTGGAAGCCGGCCGTGGCTCGCGTGCATGAAGAAGTGGCCGACATGCAGAAGCTGGCCGATGCCGAAGCGAAGAAAGCGAAAACCGCGAAGATCACCATCGAGCCGTGGGATTACCGCTACTACGCCGAGAAAGTGCGCAAGGCCCGCTACGACCTCGATCAGAACGAAGTGAAGCCCTACCTGCAGCTCGACAAGCTGCGCGACGGCATGTTCTGGGTGGCCGGAGAGCTCTTCAACTTCAACTTCACGCCCGTCACCAACGTCCCCGTCTACCACCCCGACGTGCACGTCTGGGAAGTCACGAACAAAGCGACCGGCCAGCACGTCGGCCTCTGGTACTTCGATCCGTATGCGCGGGCCGGCAAACGCTCGGGCGCGTGGATGAACGCCTATCGCAACCAGGAACGCTTCGACCGCGACATCACCACGATCGTCTCCAACAACTCCAACTTCGTGAAGACCGCCTCCGGCGAGCCCGTGCTGATCTCGTGGGACGATGCCACCACGCTCTTCCACGAGTTCGGCCATGCGCTGCACGGCCTCTCTTCGAACGTCACCTACCCGACACTGTCAGGCACGAACGTCGTGCGCGACTACGTCGAGTTCCCCTCGCAGCTCCTCGAGCACTGGCTCTCGACGCCGGAAGTGCTGCAGAAGTACGCCGTCCACTACCAGACCGGAAAGCCCATTCCGCAGACGCTGGTCGACCGAATCGATCGCGCCGCGACATTCAATGAAGGCTTCAGCACCGTCGAATATCTCTCCAGCGCCATCGTCGACATGAAGATGCACCTGGCCGGCGACCAGAGCATCGACCCCGACAAGTTCGAGCGCGAGACCCTGGCCGAGCTGGGCATGCCGAAAGAAATCGTCATGCGCCACCGCAGCCCGCAGTTCATGCACATCTTCTCGAGCGACGGCTACTCGGCCGGCTACTACAGCTACATGTGGTCCGACGTCCTGACCGCCGACGCCTACGGCGCCTTCACCGAGGGAGACGGCCCGTACGACCCAGCCGTCGCCCAGCGTTTGCGCGACCACATCTTCACCATCGGCAACACCGTCGACCCCGCCGAGGGCTACCGCAACTTCCGCGGCCGCGACCCGAAGATCGAAGCGCTGATGGCCAAGCGTGGCTTCACCACCACCGAAGCCAAACCCGCGCGACAGCGAATGACGAAAGAGTAATGTTGATCATGAGAACGGCGGCCGCAAGGCCGCCGTTCTTGTTTTGGGACGCGTCTGAGGCCTCATGAAAGCGTCTCCGTCCATCGACGCAGTGCCCATGTTAGATCGCTGAACTCCATCTCCGCCGCTTCGATCCCGGCCTCACGAAGAATGGCCGGGAGATCAACGCGGAACGTCTCGTATCGACTCTGGATTTGAGCCGCGCCGGGCGGAGGAGACGCGCAATGCGGAGCGAGAAAGCTCCGGACTCCACCGATGGCTCTCCGTATTTGGGACTGATGATCCTTGATGTCCTGTCCGGCAATGTCGGAAAGGAACTTCTGGTACTCGTATTTGTCAGTCGCAAAAATGAGGGCGCACTTGTCGCGGTAAGCTTGGTTGAAGCGGCGGCAGCCAAGATCCAGACCGAGCTCGAAGGGCATGTTGAACCGCGGATTTCCAGTTCCGGCGTCAGGCGTCGTACGCGAGAGATCGTGGATTGAATACTTCGACTGACGAATGAGCTCGACGAGCTTATCGAGTCGGATCTCCGCCGAGTTCAGCCTTTGCCGTGCGCAGAGCGGCCGGAAGCCGCAAGTGAAGATGGTGAAGACGATCGCCTCGAAGATCGGCGTGTACTCATCATCAAAGGGGCAGTTGATGAAGACGTTCTGAGGATAGGCGGATGTCTTCCTCGCGGACACTTCCGATCGCGCCCCAGCTACCTTTTCGCCGCGACTTTATGCACGGCCGCGCGAAGTCTGCTGTGCTTGACCGACGGTTTCCCGGCAGGATCGAGAATGCGGTTGCCGTTGATGAACACGGCAGAACCTTTCCTCTCGACGACGAAGCGACCCGACTTGCTGCTGCGGTGGCTCTTTGCTGGCGCTGTTTTCATCACGTTTGATCCGATGAAAGTGTACAACGTTCGTGCAGTCCGACGACTTCCAACCTCCGCGATCCTCGACCACTCCCGCGCCATCTGCAATTACTCCGATTTGACCTCGACTCGCCTGACGAAGGTTCAGGAACGGCTCATGATGCCCCGGAAAGCCGGTGGCGTCGCCCTCGGTGGCCAAGTGAAATCGCTCAGTACCGGTATCTTGCCCGCATGCATTTCGTCGGAGTGGACATCGGTTTCTCCCACCCTACCCGTGGATCGATGTCGATTGCGCTACCATCGATCGACCCCAATCTTGCCCGTCGCTAGTCACTGCCGGATGGATACCAAGCAAGATAACGTGTTTCGATCATCTCGCCTTCAGCGGGGCGTCGATCCGTAACCCTGTTCCCTCCGGGGTTTCGAGCCGTGAGTGAGAGCTGCAGAGCTGGCGAAATGGAAAGGATCGAGACCGAGTGCATATCTACGTAGATGCCGATGCCTGCCCGGTCAAGGAAGAGGTCTACCGAGTGGCCAGACGCTACGCGTGGCCCGTCACCCTGGTAGCGAATGCACCGCAGAGAATCCCCGACGACGAGCGCTTCACACTGATCGTCGTCCGCGAAGGGATGGATGTCGCTGACGACTGGATCGCCGAGCACGCCGGCGAGGGAGATATCGTGATCACCGCGGACATCCCCCTGGCCGCGCGTTGCGTGCGCAATGGCGCGCGCGTCATTGGCACGACCGGCCGCCCCTTCACCGAGGACAACGTCGGAGGCGCACTGGCCACGCGCGACATCCTCTCCGAGCTCCGCGGCGCCGGCGCATTCACGCCGGGACCTCCACCCTTCGAAAAACGCGATCGCTCACGCTTTCTTCAGGCCCTCGATACCGCCATTCAGGCGATCCGGCAGGAGAGGTTGTCGTGAGGCGGGAATGGCCGCGCAGCGAGCTGGGCCAAGTCACACGAACGGCAATCCCGCCGCCCCCTGCTGACAAGATGGGCACTTCGCTAGATAGATCGTGCTCCCATTCGTGCCGTACTCCGTTTCACAGGCACCGCAGCGCAGCACGTAGATGCGCTGCCCGTGATCCGTCCCCGGCAAATCCGTCTTGCGCACGACTTCTTGCCGGTTGCGATTGATGAAGCCGATTTCCGTCGTCAGCCGTGTGAGCCGTTTACGGAACGCTCGTTCTGGACGAGCCTTGATCTCGGCCGGCGTGGCGGAAACCGGAATGACGACATTGTTCGCCACGTGGATACCAGTCGCCCACTCCACCATGATCCGATCCGTTGCCTTTCCCAGCTCCAACTCGCGACCGGCATTGGTCACCAGAAACGCGACCCAATCCCACGCAAACAATGACGTGAAGTGCTCGATCTCGAACGCTTCATAGAGATCTTTCAGCTTCGCGCGGATCAGATCGCGCCGCGAGGTACGGGCCGTGTGTTGATAGATCAGCAGAGAATGGCCATCCTCGTAAAGCGCCTGGAGCTCCTCCATCGCCACGAACTTCGGGAACTTCTGCGTGCCCGGCCGGACAGACTTCACCGGCAGTCCATTGTCCGGATCGACGAACACGAGATCGGCGCCTCGCGCAAACTCCCGAGCCCGCGCAAACCACTCCGCGCGAGCCGCCACCCCTTCCGGCACGACCTCATTGAAGAACCGGCAATTCGTCAGCAGCCCGCTCTCCTCGATCAGCCGGACATCGCGCACCGTCCCGGCCCGCTTCCACGCGCGCAACCAATCGAACAACTCAGGATCATGACTCCGCCGCCCCTCGTGATCGAGATACTCCAGCTTCCGCCCATCCCTCGACCCATCATCCGGCGTCATCATCCAGATCACCGCGATCGACAGCTCTCGCCCGAACGCCCGAAGCATCCCGTACTTGAAGTAGTCGTTGATATCGCCGAAGTATTGATTCTTCACGGGGTCGTTATTACCAAATCCATTACCTGATTGTCCGCATCATTACCTGATTGTGCGAAGGCGTACTTCATCTCGCGTTCTACATACGGGAGAAGTCCTGTCTTCAGAAGCTCGAGCGCCTGTTCGACGCGCTGCCGGTTTGTCAGTGCCATGAGTTCCTCAAACGCGAACGCCCTCTACAACGAGTGGAGATCCGGAGCGCCTTCCTGAATCGCCTTAGGATTCTCGCATGCCGTCGCCGAAGTACGAGCACGAGATCCGGGACCCGGTTCACACATTCATCCGGGTTTCCTCGGACGAACGCAAGGTCATCGACTCCCGCGCCTTTCAGCGCCTCCGCGACATCCACCAGTTGGCGCTCACGTACTTCGTCTATCCCGGCGCGACGCACCGGCGCTTCGAGCACTGCCTCGGCGTCATGGATCTCGCCGGAAGAGTGTTCGACGTGATCACCCGGCAGGAGCATCGTCACGACGACGTGCGCGGATTCTTTCCGCCCGAGCACAAGATGCAGTATTGGCGGACCGTCGTTCGCATGGGCGCGCTATGTCATGACCTGGGTCACATGCCGTTCTCGCACGGCGCCGAGAAGCTTCTGCCGGCCGGTTATCACCACGAGCAACTGTCCGTTGACGTGATTCTGAGTCCGGAGATGGAGCAGATATGGTCCGCGATGCCTCTGATTGCGAAGGACGTCGCAAAGGTGGCCGTGGGCGTGAAGAAGTGGCCTGGACCGGCATCCGATTTCTCGCCGTGGGACGAGTTGATGACTGAGATCGTCACAGGCGACGCCTTCGGAGTGGATCGAATGGACTACCTGCTTCGCGATTCGCTTCACGCCGGTGTCGCGTACGGTCGGTTCGATCACTATCGGCTGATCGACACGCTCCGCATCCTGCCGTCCGCGGATCCGGATAAACCGGGTAAGCCGGTGATCGGAATCGAGCGCGGTGGTCTGCACGCCGCCGAGGGACTGCAACTCGCGCGTTACTTCATGTTCGAGCAGTTGTACTTCCACCGGGTGCGAAGAGCGCTCGATCTCCATCTCAAGGAGTTTCTGCGTGCCTTTCTCGCGGAAGGGACTTATCCGATTGACGTGGGCGCGCATCTTCGATTGACGGACAACGAAGTGCTCGCGGCGATGAGAATGGCTGCGGATGACCCCAGCGCACCAGGTCACGATGCTGCGCGGCGGATCATGCGGCGTGAGTTCTATCGAGTCCTTTACGTGCCGTCTGCCGAGGACCTGGCGCAGAGTGCGGACGCAATCGATGCGGTCTATCGCGCTGCTCGCGCTCGCTTCCCAGGGATCGTCGCGAAGGATGTCCATCACCCCTCGACCAAACCGATGGAGTTCGCGGTCGACAAGGACGGGACGATCGTGTCATCCGTGCCGGAGTCGCAGATCCTCGGTCAGATTCCGACGGCACGGTTCGGCTATGTATTCATCACCCCTGAAAAAATGGACGAAGGAAGACGGTGGCTCGGACAGAACATCCGAGGTACTCTCGAACACACCGTCGAGGAGGACGAATGAGCTTGGGTGAGTTGCGGGAAGCGGCCGTCATTGCAACACTGATCGATCGCGTGGCCCGCACGGAGCGGTTTTGCGGGGAGACGCTGGTTCAGAAATCGGTGTTCTTTCTGAAGGAGCTCTTTCACTTTCCGGTCTCCGCAGCATTTCAGCTTTACTACTACGGCCCGTTCTCGTTCGATCTCCGCGAGCAACTGCAGGGGATGCAGGCGGACGATTTCGTGAAGGTGAAACCACACCAGTTCGGAGCGACGTTCGTCCCGAGCGAGCGCTACGCGCTTTTGCAGCGCCAATTCCCGAAAACCATTGAAAAACACCACCGTGGAATCGAGTTCGTAGTCCAGCAGCTCGCCACGCGTGGAGTCGGCCAACTGGAGCCGCTGGCGACCGCGCTCTTCCTGACTCGTGAGCATCCCGGCGACAGCGTCGAGGGTCGCGCTCAAAAGCTCAATGCCGTGAAACCGCACGTCGAGCTTCCGGTTGCGATCCAGTCCGTCAGACAGATCGACGAGTGGATCGCGCATTATTCGACCGCAACGATGTAATCACCCGTCTCGCCTCGGCGAACGGTGCGGGGCCGCCGAAGGCGGCCCTTGCTTTTCTGCGTCATCCGAGAATCGCTGCTCATCTGCGCTCCGCCAGCGCATCGATGGCCTTTCTGCGGAAACGATCGCCTTCCGCACCATATGATCCACTTCGGCCCTGCGTCCTCGATGATCGAGGGCACGATCCTTTCGACGGTCATGGAATCCCGACATTGTGTCGGGATTTTTGTCGGGATTCCGGTCATGAGCCATGAATACGAGTGAGATCCCGACACTCGGTCACGTCCAAATCATCCCAGGTACCGCTGTTCGTTGTGCCAGATCAACGACTCGACTGCCGGTCGGTGCGCGATGTCGTGAGGCAGGCGAATCCGTGATCCGTGCAGCGCGTAGTAGTCGCGGCCATTCTCGAACTCCTCTTTGATGCGGCGGCTGACCTCGAACTGGTATTCGGGCGTGACCGTGACGTAGCCGGAATCGAAGAGCTTATGGATGTCCGCGCGGAACAGAATGCCGTTGTTGATGGCATGCTCCTGGACATCGTGATACTCGCGAATATGAGCCGCTTCGAGGGCAGGCAGCGTCTTCTCATTCGTGATCGCGCAGCGGCGACCGTAGGAATCGAGGATCACAACCCGAAAACTGCGTTGGCCGAGACGTGGCCGGATCGCAACGGGCGAGCCGTAGCCCGAGGTCATCGCAGCATCGGAGATGCGATCCGTACGCGGCGGCGCCAACAGGCTCGGCGCGGAGCGATCCGATCGCGCTCCTGCGCGAGCAAGACACTCCATCCAGATTCGCTCACCCTCCCCGCTCGTGAGGTCGTACGTCTTCCCCTGCACGGTCGGCCCCTTGAAGTCGTGCGGCGTACGAATCCAATCGCGCTCCGCGAAGAAGACCGGCTGATTGACGAGGATGCAGCCGATCCAGAAGTCCTGCTTCGGATCGGTGTTTCTGTCGAAGCGCAACCGAATCCGAACCAAGCGGTCGCGCATCTCCGCGTACGAGCGGGCGCCATTCGCCTCCCCATACACCTGCCACACCATCGACACCGGCAGTCGGGAAAAGTGCGCGAAGTAGCCGAACCCTGCGATCGCGTTATGCGGCGCCTTCAACTTGAAGAACAGCGGCTCACCCGGCTGCAGCGCAGAGAAGTTCGTCCCCGAACCCGGCTTCCAGAAATTCACTTCATCAATCGGCGGCTCGATCGCGCGAAGGTACGTGAACCAGTCGTAGTCGGTGTTGGCGACAAAGCCGCGCATGCGCGTCTATCGTCGCACGGGAGTGGTGAAACGCGCGCACGAAGCGAGAGGCCAGCACTCATCGAGTGCCGCTCCTCCCACAAAATACCGGTATAGCTACCCCTTCACGTTGGCTCAGGCCCTTCGTCCGGTCGGGGGTCGAAGTCGGCTAGCCTCACTCCGAGCCACAAGCTAGGTTAGACTAGACACGTCTTCAGCAACGACGTATCGCCCATTATCGACCTTGGTCAGCAATCCATAACAGTTAGCGACCGCCTCCACCACGCCAATTCACGGTGGTCGGCCTCGATGAATCAGTCCCAGTAGGAGACACTATGTCGGTCGAAAATCCTGCCCTCCCGCGATGGCCCGTTGACAAGATCGTGGCCGACATCAAAGACGCTTATCTCTCGGAATGGGCTCTCAAGGAGTGTTGGGCTGAGGAAGAACAAGGTATCCACGCAGCAATCAACGCCCTCGATGAGGGCCTACCAGAGTATCGCTACGCCTACGTGAAAGTGCTCGGCGTCGGCGGCTCTGGAGTAGTGCTTCGATTGAAAGACAGCGTGTTTCCGGAAATGGACAATGCTTTGAAATTTCCCCGTCCGGTACCAGGAAAAGTGTCATTCCTGTCTGAGATGTTGACAAAAGAGATCCAGTTTCTCGCGGAGTTGCGACATCCAGGGATCATTCGAATCCTGTATCACAAGGTCTTATCCCATGTGGACATTTATCGCAACCTCCCTTTCTATCTGATGGAAGCTATCGACGGCACGAGGTCGGACGTGTATGTACGACAGCTGCAAGCGACGGCTCTTAAGGAGCGGACGGAAGAGGCACAGCAACGCTTCGAGGATGACCTACTCCGACTGTTCATCAATGTCCTTGACAGCGTCCAGTATCTCCATCACCACCCGTCTGGACCCCGGGTTCACCTTGACATCAAGCCCGAAAATATCGTCGTCACGTCGACGGGCCAGCCAGTCATGATCGACCTCGGAACATGCAAGAGAGTGCTTCTCGACAAGAACTCGACGATCGTCGCTTGCACTCTCTCCATGGCGGCGCCAAGCCTCGCACGCCTCCTGGCCGACGATCCCTCTGACGCTAACAGAGCAGGCGGTGAGATCGCACGCGACAAGATTCTTCTCTCCTGGGATCTATGGGCATTCGCCGTTTCGATCTTTCGTTGGCTCGGTATCGAGCACGACAACGGCGAGTTGAGGAAAGATGCCGCCGCAGACCTTTTGTCCGCATATTCGCGCAAGTACCTCATTCTCCTAGCCGCACGCTTCATGGCGAATGAAAAGATCGAAGACATGCCCTCTTGGATCCAGCAGCGCATTGGACTGTCGAAGGTGTTGCTCCGAGCAATGGCGATAACCTCGTCCAAGGAGGGGATCGACCTTTTCGAAAGGCTGCGCGGCGCGTCGAACCCGCTGGCGGCGATCCCTGAACTCGCCAGCCGGGCAGTTACAACGATCCAGCCCTCCGCGGGGCTACATGTCGCTCTGACCCCACGTCTTACGAATCTGCTCGAGCACCGTGCTCTTCGGCGCCTAGACAGCATTGCTCAACTCGGAATGGTTGTCGAAGTCTACCCAGAAGCTCGGCACACTCGAAAGGAGCACAGCCTCGGAACCTACGCTTGGACGATCCAGTATTTGCACGCCCTGTATTCCGATCCCGTGTCTCCCCTATTCAAGCAATGGATCACAGAATCCGATTGTCGGGACGTGCTTCTCGCCGCCATTTTTCACGACATCGGACACTTTCCTCTCGCACACGACTTGGAAGACATCGATGGCGATCTATTCAACCACGCTGACATGACTGCCGCATGGTTGAAGGGCACGTTTAGGAAAGCACCAGGTGGCAAGCTCGATTTTGAGTCGCTGGACACCGAGTTGGATAACTGGAACAGCACGGCCGATCGGATACTGGCGATTCTTGGCGCGAAAGCTAATTCTAGCTCGCAATCAATCTTGCCGAAGGCGAAGCTTCTGCTGTCGCTAATCAGCGGACCCATTGATGCCGACAAGATCGACTACCTTCTTCGTGACGCGGATCGAATGCACCTTCCCTACCCGTTAGGCATCGATGTCGATCGGATACTCAAGAGCCTCACGACAGTTGTTATCGACAAAGTGCAAAGCGGCGCCCGGGACGTGCCGGTAATCGGTGTTCACGCAAAGGGCAAAATCGCCGCCGAGTTTGTAAGCATCGCACGTTATGCGATGTTCTCCCAAGGCTACTGGCATCATACCGTTCGAGCAATGAAGGCTATGTTAGCGCGTGCGGTTCGAGCGTTAACGGCCGAAGCGACCGATGAGGCGCGCAGCCGCTTCCAGTTCGACTTCGTGAGATTTGCATTTTCACTGCCTGAGGCGATATTTCGCAATGCTGATAATCAGCGACCGCTGTTCAGCAAGGGATCTGAGCCCAACCCTATCCCTGATACGAAGGGAACTGAAGTTCCGCAACTTGCAGTAACGGACGTCGTCACACTTCGGTGGCTGGAGCAGCGACTCGTGGAACAAGAGCGTTCGGAGGCGTCGCTTCTCGAGGGAATTCTCAGCCGAACACTCTACAAACGGCTGTGGGTGGTGAGCCGCGACATGCAAAGAGATCACTGGGATGAGATAGTCAGGCTGTGGACAGCCCTGAGACGCCAGAAGAAACAGCAATTGGCAGGCGTATTTGAAAAGAACGTCTCGTCGAAACTGTTCGAACGAGGTGTCACAGCAATCACGGCGACAAAGCTAGGTGGCAATCCTACGTCACCCCTCTCCGGCGCTGGCGCGCGTCAGGTAATCGAGATCAACGTTGCATCTAAAGTGCCATGGCTGCTCATCGATATCCCGGAGTCGCGACCGGGAGCCGAAGTTGGGCTTTACTATGTGCTGGAGGGGCAGCGTCGCCAATTGCGAAAAGATGACAAAGTCACGGGTTCCATCCAAGAATCCGAGGTCTGGACACAGTACGCAAGCAATCTGTTGCAAGCAGCCGGCAAAATACGGATCTTTTGCGACCCACGCCTGGTCGATGCAGTCGATGCTTCTATCGCTTGGGAGGAGGGTATTGAGCTCTTAACTAACTCTCTCGTCGCGTTGAAGTCGTAGGGGGACGGAGCGGGCTTTCGTATTGGTCTGAGTGATGATCGGCCTCTTTTGGCAGCCGGCAAGGTGACATGCGCGGTCTGACGAGGAACTTATACGACGTGTTGACCCCGCAGTTCGAGACCGGCGCGCCACACCGACGAACCGGCGACACTCGCCGGCCGGCGCTGTCGGAGTTCGTGTGGCAAGCCCAGGGCGCGTCGTACAAGCCTCAACACCTACTGAGACACCCGGGTACGCTTTCGCGGCCGCTTTGGTTCTTGTACAAACATCTCGCTTCCATCAATGACGCCCAGAACTCCGTTACCATCACGATAAGTGAGCGCGTGGCTCGACGAGTTGAGTAGTCGCCGAAATAGCGGTTTCGGGATCTTAATGTTCTCATCGCCAACAACGCCGAACTTGTCCTCAAGGTCCAATCGTCGACCAAGAGCAACATATTTTGATCCAATTGATTCATCAGCGTCAACGACGTACCAAAGTAGTGCCGACTTCAGCGCGTCGTCGAGCCCAAAATCAGAGATGAACCGCTCTATTAAATCCCGTGTGTCCTGAAACTCTGGGTCCAGAAACTGGTCGAACAGCGCGAGAAGCGCCATACCAAGCTGAGGGGTTGGAACTAGATGCGGTCGCTCGATCGTTAGACGCGCCAACAAGCTTTCAATGTTTTGGGCGTTAAACCTTGATGGCGCATGCTTCAGTATAAGAGTTGAAAACCACGCACTTGAATTCGACGAAAGCGCGATCGCAACGGCGAGCGGCGCTGGATACTCTGCAACGTAATGGTCTATATGTTGTGGAAAGGGTTCTCGAACCATATATTCGGCGCATAGGTATTCCTGAAGAGACAGGTGAGAGAACTCGAACTTTCCCGAAGCTTCTATTATGATCCCCGAGTGACTCTCAATCTCGCGGACAACCGCATTCGCTTCTCCTTGCGGTAAGCCGAACGCCAAATGCAGGACATCATACGAGCGAATCAGATCATTTTCGGAAAACACCCGGGTTTTGATCCGGTACGTGAGATCATAAGCGAGGGCCGCGAGAAATTCACTCTTCCTCTCGGGAAGAAAATCTGAATATCTGCTAGTTCTGTGTATTCCTCGCTCGGCATCCCACTCCTGAAGGAGCAGGTTCGTAAGGCGGCGGTAGATCGCGCTCTGCTGGTCGGGCAGATAGCCGTTGCGGATAAAGAGGAACAGGAGTTGGCAGAGAAGCAGCGGCCTGTCGGCAACATCAGCGTAGGAGGCGGCAGCCAACTGCTTCCGAAACTCAGCTGCACGTTCTCCTAGCCAACTATCTGCGACGTACCTTATCTGACCTGGATTGAGTGCTCTCAACGAGACGACATACAGACCCTCTGCTTGTCGAACATAATCGCCGGCTCGGCACGTCACGATCACTTTTGCGCCCGTCAACGTGAGACCAAGTCGTACTATATCGTCCATCGCTCGATGGCGGGCAGCTAGTGACATCTCGTCTAACCCGTCGAGTAGAACCACCGCACCGGTTGTAGACAGGTACTCCGGTACGTACTTCTCGATCCTATCACTACCGATACGAACGCGTTCTGTTTGATTGCCTCCACTTCCCTCAATGTACCGTTCGTATTCGATGCCGAGTTCACTAGCGATCGCGCAAAGGACTGCGTTGGGCTCAGTACCCAAGTCTCGTAGTCGGATGACTACCGGATACTGAAATTCGTCTTCATTATCTCGCGGTGCGTCCAGAAGCTTGCGCGCTAGGCGCTTGAGCGTAGTTGTCTTACCAGCGCCGGGATCGCCCAGCAAGATATACGACTGTGGGCCGGCAAGAAGGCCGGACTCATCAAGAGCAGAGACGTGCGATGTTTTTGAGGTAAAGCGGCGTGCACCCTCCTCCAGGGAAAGCGGCACAGTAGCGTCCACCGTGGCCATCGGTGATGGCATGCCGAGGAACTGGACGTTTCCACTCCATCTATCGACAAAGCGCACGTGCGACTCTAAATGGGCCCGCCGACGTTCAGACGCATCGTGATCCAAGGCGGACGAATCCAGTCGCTTGGCGACACGGCTCAAGATGAACTCGATCACGCCACTCATATGAGCCGTATTCTACCTCGCGCGTCGGTTACAACCCGACCTCAGCCTAGCGACATCCGACGAACTGCGTCGATGGTGAAGTCGCGGAGAAGCTCCGCGACCGAGATCTTGAACGCGCGGCTGATCCGCAGCGCGATGGTTAGGCTCGGCACTTTCGTGCCCCGTTCGAGATCGCTCGTGTAGGTGGTGGTAATCCCTGCCGCTTCAGCGAGCTGTTCTTGCGTCCATCCCGCGTCGAGACGCAGTTGGCGCAAGCGCTTTCCGAAGATCTTTGCCTCGACTGCCACGTCGAGTTGATCTTCAACTATCGTTGATGTAACCTCCATCGTCGATAGTTGATATCGGCCGCACCTGAAAAGACAACCAAAGGAGTCGAGAATGCCCGTTGTCGAGAACATCCGCTCCCTCTTCCTCCACCCCCGCCCCACCTACCCCATCGCCGAGGCGGCGGCTCTGCTCGGGATGGGCTGGCGCGATGTGCGTGGGTGGGTCGAGTCAGGGGAACTGGAGGGGGTCGATTCAGACGACGGGTTGGTGCTGCCGTGGGCGGAGCTGGTGTCGTTCGGGATGGACTTCTGGTCGCAGGAGGTGGTGGAGGAGGCGCTCGGGTCGGAGGTGGCGGACGCGATTCCGGAGTTGTTGAGGCTGACGGATCTGGAGGTGCGCATCCCGCGGATGGAGGTCGTGGCGCTGGAGCGATTGGCGATGCGCGATCGCCAGAATGTCAGCGCGGTGGTCGCGCGGGAATTGCGTGATCTCGTGTCGGTGCATTCGGAGTGGTTGTCGCGCGAGGTGCCCGGGTTCGCGGCGGCGCTGGCGTGGCCGGAAATGGTCGACGCTCCCGAAGTGCGCTGACACGACGCCCGTCGCTCGGCAGGCGGCGAAGAGGTCGGCGGTCGTCACTACTGCATCCGTCGTGCTCTCCTTGCTGCGCCGCAGCAAGTCGAGCCGGTTCATGACACCGGCCGGGTCATTTGAGGCATTGTTGAGGCATGTCGTCGAGTCGGGTGCCTGAGTCATATGGGTCATTTCTGAGGCATTCCCTTTCCCTTGACATAGAAGCTTCCACGCCGTTCGCCTCGTCGTTCGAGGACACCTTTCTCCACCATCGTCTCCAGGTCGCGTGCCGCGGTTTGCCTGCTCGCACCCGTTCTCTCCTGGTATTTCCCGCTCGTGATCCTTCCCTCTGCTCGCAGCAAGGCAAGACCGGCGATCTGTCGCTCGTTGAGCTGAAGCGCGATCAGCACCTCATCCGTCAGCCTATCCCGCCAGAGCGTCACTACTACCGACCCGTCCCGCTCCTCGAAATCCGGCTCGGGAAGCCCGGCATCCCGGCAGAGGGCGATCATCATCTGCGTTCCCGTCCCCGCCTTCTCGATGTAGCGGGCCAGATACAGCGGATCCGCGATCAGCGGGTTGTTCGGCACCGAGGCGTGATCTTCACGCAGGCTCTCCGCGGTCAGCGTCCCCGGCAACGCGCCGGGGTTCCAGACCTCGAGCCGATCCGAGAACAGCCGTACCTCCACCGAGGCGTTGCTGTTGTAGTCGCGATGAGCGATGGCGTTGATGATCGCCTCGGCCACCGCTCCCTCGGGCAACTCGTACGCCGCCGGTGCGACGCCGGAACCTGTCCGAGTACCGACGGTGCGGTTGATCCGCGACAGAACAAACTCGCGCGTATGGTCGGCCAACGCGAAGAGATCGCCCTGGTAGATCTGGTAAGAGAGGAACGGCCGCTGGTACTCGGTGCCGTGACAATGCGCGCACTTCACTTCGGACGACCGCCGCAGCTTCTGCGGCTCGGCGCCAAAGAGCAGGGCGGCCGCATTCGTCGGTCCTCCCTCACTCAAGAGATTGAGGTGCGTCAGCAGCGCCTTCGTCGTCGTCTTTTCCGTGAGCGGGAATCTCCGTTCGCGCGAAGCGGTCTCGAGGAACCAGGCGATACGCTTGCGCGACAGGTTGGCGATCGTCGTCCCTTCCGCGATTGCGGTATCGAACGGGGGAATGCGTAGCGCGCCGCGGCGATCGAGATCATCGACGAGGCTGGCGTAGACCTCGGCGGTCAGCGCGCTCGGGCCTTCGATGCGACGTCGAATCAGCTCGCTGCTCGCCTTCTGAATCAACGCGCGCATCTTCGGTGCGCGCGTATCATCGTCCGCGCCCCATACGTAGATCAGCCGCGTCTTGTGCTTCGCCGTGGCACGGTCGTACTCCCGCTCGGTGGGAGAGACTCCTTCCTCGTCTTCGAATCCGTACTCGTTGCCGAAGATGCCGAGATAGATGTCGCATCGATCGACTTCGTCGAGGTAGACCTCGTCCGCGCGGCGGTCGCCGGCTGGGAGCTCCTCGAAGAGGAAGACCTCGGAGATGAAGCGCTTCAGAACAGCGTCGCCGAGGAGGAAGGTCTTGAGATTCGCGCGAACGCCGGCGAACTCTTTCTGGACGCTGCTGACGAAGACTCTGAGACGGGTTGCGGCCATGAACGTCTTTGGGACGGACCACCATCCTGACAGAGTCTACGACTTTCCACACTCGCGGCGCGGTGGCGTTGGCCGCGATCCACTGCGGCCTCTCTGTTTCGTTCACGATTGTTCCCAGAACGCTGACCCCCGCACGCCTGACACGACCTACCCTTTTCTCATGCGATGCGTGTTGGTGCTTTTTCTGAGTGTCTTCTCGTTGGGCATGTCGGCGGTTCCGTTGTCGACGGTGGAGGGGCGGGTGACGAGCGGTGACGATCCGCTGCCTGGCTGCACGGTTCGTCTCGAGTCTTCGTCGCTGTTGCGGACCGCGGTGAGCGATGTGGAGGGGCGTTATCGCTTTGTGGGTGTGGCCACCGGTGAGTATGAGATTCATTTCGAGCTGGAAGGGTTCGAGCCGGCGCGGGAGAGGGGTTTGGTTCGTGAGGAAGTGGTGACGATCCCGGTTCAGGAGCTTCGCATTTCCGCGATCACCGAGGAGATCGTCATGATGTGCGGATGGCCATGCTCGGACGATCCACCGTCCGATCGCTTCGCGCGTCCGCGTTGCAGCGAGTATGAGCTGCACAGTGCGTTGATCGAGTCCGCACGGCAGGGCGATGCGTCGTCGGTCGAGCTTCTGCGAAGCCGTTATGCCACCGCCGATACGTACAGCGAGCGTCATCGCCTCGGCGGCGCGCTCTTACGGAAGACGCGCGATGACGCGGAAATCTGGAATGAGTTGGTGAGCCACGCCGAGATCGCGCTTCGCTTTCCGCACGTCGACGGTTTGGAGTCGCCTGAATTCCTGCAGCATTGTACGGAGTTGAGCGTCGATCCGGATTCGCATTGGTGGATGGGGCAGGACGCGCTCGACGTGGCCAGCGATGATCCACGCTCGCACGCGCTTCTGCTGCGTGCGCTGGCCACCGACGACGAAACGCTCGTCTACCTGGCCATTGTCGGACTGGCCGGACAGCGCGACTTCGACTCGCTTCCTCTGATCGAGAGCGCCATTCGGCGTTTTGACGATCGAAACGACTACTACACTGATTTCCTCGCCGACCAGCTCGCGCTGTTCCAAAGCGAGCACGCGGATGCCGTGGCCATGAAGTTCCTGGAGAGCGAGGACGATCTAGCGCGATATGGTGAGATGCGCGCCGCGGCGGCGGCATTGGACTGAAGCGAGGTCGCGGATCGAGCTTCGTGAGGCTTCAGATGAAGCCGAACGCCAGCGCCGCAGCAGCAGGCAGACGATTTGACGGTAAACTGCACTTCCATCATAAAAGTGAGGGTGCCGGATGCCACTTCTTCTTCGAGCGCAGCGCTTCTTCTGCCTTCTGTCCTTGTTCCTGTCTGCTCCCGTGTTGTTTGCGGCGAACAGTTGGACTCCGCTGGGACTCAGTGGCGGGGTCGTCTTCAGTGTGGCGATCGATCCGGCCACTCCATCCACGCTCTTTGCGGCGACGCTGGCGGGCGGGTTCCGGTCGGTCGATGGCGGAGCAAACTGGTCGAAGGTGTTCCACCTGGAGTGCGCGGCGTTTGCGGTGCATCCGGCCAACAGCTCGATCGTCTTTCTCGTGAATCGCAGTCGCGAGGTCTACAAGAGTACCGACGGCGGGCTCACGTTCGCGTTGAGCAATGCCGGCATCACCGCCGCCATTCAAGGCAGCATCTTCGGGCGATTCGCGTTTCAGCCGGGGAATCCGGAAGTGATGTATTACGCGTGGCAGAGCGGCCTGTTCAAGAGCACGGACGGAGGCTCGAACTGGGTGGCCAGCGATAGCGGTGCGGTGAACGCACAGAGCGTTCTCGATCTGGCCGTCGACTCCGCGGACCCGCAGGTCGTCTATCTCGTGCTCCGATCGAAGGGCGTCTACAAGAGCCCTGATGCCGGAGCGACCTGGAACGCCGCCAGCACCGGGCTTCCCTTCTCCGGGCCTACGATCAGCCTCTCGGCGTTCGCGCAGGATCCGTCCACTCCGCAGAACCTTTTCGCAATCTCCGGCGACGACGACAGGCTGTACGCCTCCACGAACGGCGGCACCGCATGGACGGCGCGATCGGCAAACAGCCTCGAAGGAATGTCGTCGTTGCGCGTCGCTCCCGGCGATGGTCTGACGCTCTACTCCGGCGGTCGTGACATCGTCGGCGTGAGCGCGACCTACAAGAGATTCGTGTTCAAGAGCACCGATGGCGGAGTGAACTTCGCAAACACATCTGCGAGCTCGGGGGCGGCGTTCAGCAGCGCCGCGCCACTGGCCATCCCGGCAGCGAGTCCGCTGACGGTGTATGCGAATCTCGGCGACGGTCTTTCGAAGACCGTGGACGGTGGCACGAACTGGACGCCGATCAACATCGGACTGCGCGCCGACGAGCCGGGATATCCGATCGGCTTCTCGCCCACTGCGCCTTCGACGTGGTACGTCGGTTACGCGCAGGGCGGAATTCATATCACCGCGGACGGCGGCACGAATATGTCGCGCGCCAGTGGATCTCTCGTCGAAGGCTCGATCGGCGCAATCGTCGTCGATCCAACGAACCCGCTGATTCTGCTCGCAGGCGGCGCCACCAAAGCGTCACTGACGGACAATCAGTACGTGGTGTACATGGTCCGCAGCACGAACGGAGGTGCGTCGTGGAATCCAGTGAATAATCCGACTTTCCCGACAGGGACGACGGCGCTGCAACCGTGGGGCTTTGTGGCTGTGCCAACGGGACCGACCACGTTCTTCGCACTTGCGGCAAGCGAAGGCGTCTACAAGAGCACCGACGGCGGCCTGAACTTCGTCGCCGCGAATACAGGTCTCCCTGTCACTTTCACGCTTTATCAGAGCATTGCAGCGGCGGACAACAGCGGCACGACGCTTTATGCCGCCACTTCCAGTCAGGGACTGTTCAAAACCACGAACGGCGCTACGAGCTGGACTGCCGTGGGCGCCGGTCTTCCGTCATTGAACATTCGTGAAGTGCTCGTCAGCCCCGCCGTGCCGCAACGGGTTTTCGTCATCTCCGGAACGGCGCTGTATCGAAGTGACGACGCGGGCGGGACGTGGAATCCGATCGGAGCGTCGTTCCCCAGCAGCGTTCTCGCGCTGGCCATGGATCCCGTTTCACCGGCCACGATTTACGCGACCGGGAGCATCACAGGCGCCGCGAGCCGGACCATCTGGTTCTATCGCTCGACGGACGCCGGCCAGACGTGGCAGGCCGTGACGTCGGAAGGGATCGACGCCATCGCCGTCTTCCGGCTGACCGTCGATCGCGAGAACACGAATCGTCTGCTCGTGGGCGGCCGCGGAGGAATCTCACGGCTCACGCTCGAAGTCAGCGATTGCACGGAGCTCATTTCCCCGATCACCGCAAACTACTCCTCGGCCGGCAGCGGCGGATCGGTGAGCGTGACCGCGCCGGTCGGTTGTGCGTGGGCCGCGAGCGCTCCTGCCGGCAGCTTCGTCTCCATCACCGCGGGTACGACAGGCTCGGGAGACGGAACTGTCGATTACACGGTCGAGCAGAACGCGACCGGAAACGCGCGAACGACCACGCTGACGATCGCGGGACGCTCGTTCGAAGTGACGCAAAGCGCTGCCGGAGTGGCGACATTCGCGCTGACTGCAACCGCATCGCCGGCACAAGTGGCTTCGAGCTGGAGTGCAGTGGCCGGCGCCACGATGTACGAAGTGAGGCGCAGCAGCGGCGGCGGTTCATTCAATCTGGTGACGTCGGTGGCAGCGCTCGTTCACGCCGACACGACGATCTCCGCGGGCAGCGGATATCTCTATCGCATTCACGCGCTCGACAGCGGTGGGAATGTCCTCGCCTACAGCAACGCCGACCTGGCGGTGCCTTTCGTTTATACGGATGCGTCGATCGTTGCGGCGGCCACGGCGGTCAAGGCGCAGCATTTCCTCGATCTGCGCCTCGCGGCAAACGCTGCGCGCGCAGCGGCCGGACTGTCCGCATCGACGTTCACGGGCACGATCGTCAGTGGCAATTCGATCTTGCGCACGCATCTCGTGGAGATCCGTACGGCGATCGACAGCGCGCGCGCCGCGATCGGGCTGACGCCACTCACCTACGTCGATGGAACGATCACAGCCGGATCGACGACAGTGAAAGCAGCGCATGTCAATGATCTGCGCAATGGGGTCCAGTAGATCGCATGTGACCGGCGCGCCGTCCCCGGTTATCGCGCCGCGGCTGGCGGGCAGGAGGGACGCGGCAGCGGGAAGATCTCTCCGGCTTGGCGCTGGGAGCGGCGGCGCTCGGCTTCGACGCGGTTCCGGCCGTTTCGTTTGGCGCGGTAGAGTGCCTGGTCGGCGGCGGCGAGCATTTCGGACGACTCGTTGAACTGCGTGTGCGTGAGACTGGCCGCTCCGACGCTCACGGTGACGGGCAGCGCGCGGCCTCCGGTGATAGGCACCGGTGCCGAGGCCACCGCGTCGCGCAGTTTTTCGCCGAACATGATCGCGTCGTCGAGCTGCGTCTCCGGAAGCAGGACCACGAACTCCTCGCCTCCGTAGCGTGCCAGATAATCGGACGAGCGAACGGATCCGGAGAAGCGCTTGGCGACTTCAGCCAGCACCACGTCGCCGGCCTGATGGCCGAACGCATCGTTGATGTCCTTGAAGCGATCGACGTCGATGATGGCCATCGAAAGCGGCCGCCGGTAACGACTGGAGTGATCGAAGGCGTGATGGAGGGTGGCGCCAAAGTGCCGCCGGTTGAAGATTCCGGTCAAGTCGTCATGGGCGGAAAGCTGCTCGAGCTGGCGCGCCATGTCCACGAGTTGCTGCTGCAGCTCCACGACTCGGCGGGAGGCATTGACGCGGGCCAGTAATTCTGCCGGATGGAACGGCTTGGTGATGTAGTCGTCCGCGCCGAGGTTCAGCGCCTCCACGCGCGCGTCGAGCGAGTTGTATCCGCTGAGCATGATCACCTGGCGCGCATCGAAACGCGCATCCGCTTTGATGTGCCGGCAGATCTCGAGCCCATCGAAGTCCGGCAACCCTCGATCGAGCAGACAGATCGCCCACTCTTCGCGGTCGAGCACGGCCATGCCGTCGGCGCCTGTCGAGCAAGGGATGACTTCCATGCCCTTGGTACCGAGCACCCTGACCAGCAGCCTGACGATCGCAGGATCGTCGTCGATGAGTACGATCCGAAACGGCGTGCTCATCCGACGGCTCTGCGCGCCGCGACGGCGGCGTGTGAGCGTGTCTTCACCAATTTCAACAGCCGAGCAAGAGAGAGTCACGCGGTTGTACGAATAACCATTCAACCTACTGATAACTTCCACCTTTGATGTCAATTTGTCTATTGAACAGGACGACGCAGACGAGGCCGCATAATCGCAACCTACTCATTTCATTGAGTTAATGGAGTGGCAGCGCACTCGCTATGGAGTTATTTGAAATGATAATTCAATCGTCAGACGAGCACCCGGTAGTACTCATCCTGGATGCCGATCGCGAGCGTGCGACCTCGGCGGCGCGCGCATTTTCGGGTTCCGGGCGACTGGTGCTGACTGGTGGCGACGCGGTGGTTGGACCTCTCATCGGGAGGCGACTGCCGCTTTCAGCCCTGGTGATGGAAGCGCAGATCGGGCGGTTCACGTTCGATGGGCTGGATGCGGTTTCCGATGTGCGGCGTTCCGCGCCCTCGTGCCGCATCGTCGTCACCGGCGAGCAGATGCCGGAAGTGGTCGCCAACGAGGCATTGCGGCGAGGCGCATCCGACATCGTTCTGCGCCCTTTCAGCACCAGTGAGCTCCGAATGAGGTTGGGACTCGGCACACCGTGTGATGGCGGATCGATCCTGCACATCCCCACGGTCGACGAGCTCGTGGCAAGCGATGCGCTCCTGCCGGCGTTCCAGCCAATCGTCGATCTCGCGGACGCGGCCTGTCGTGGTGTGGGTTTCGAGTCGCTGGCGCGATACCGGGAGGAGAGCCTGCTGTTCTGCGATCCGGCGTTCATGTTCGAGTATGCGCGCCTGTGTGGCCGGACGGCCCAGCTCGACCTGGCCTGTCTGTGCCGCACGCTGAGGGCGGCGCGGGAGCTGCCGGCCCGAGGAAAGATCTTCATCAATATTCATCCGCGCGCGGTCGCGGACGGACAACGCTTCGCGCAAACGCTGGTGGACTCGGCCAGCGCCAACGACATCGCGTTGGATCGCGTGGTCATCGAGATCACCGAGCAGGAAAAACTGCAGCCGACGGAGACCACCTTGCCGGCGATCGAGGAGCTTCGTGCGGTGGGAGTGCAATTCGCGCTCGACGATGTCGGGATGTCGTACTCGCATCTCGACCTGATCTCACGCATTCGACCTTCGTATCTCAAGATCAGCCACGAATTCGGTACCGACTTCGAAAAGGATCCGTCGCGGCAAAAGATCATCCGCAACATTCAGTCTCTGGCGCACGACTTCGAGTGTGAGGTGATTCTCGAAGGGGTCGAGTCCGAGGCCACCTCACGCGCCGCCGCGGACATCGGCGCGCGGTACGCGCAGGGCTTCTTCTACGCCAGGCCCGCCGACGCGGGCACGCTCGCGGCTTAGCGAGAACGCCCCTCACCCGAGGACGTGAAGATCAGAGGAAGCCGAACGCCAGCGCTGCGAAGAGGAGCAGGAACAGGAGAAAGATCGCGCCGGCGACATACGCGAGCATCCGCGCCGGCAGTTCCCGCTCGACGAGAAATACCTCGCTATGATTGGCAGGGTTCACCTTGATCGCGATGGACGACCCGACTGGCTTGCGCGCCATCTTCGCATCCACCGCTCGCTTGACGTCGTAGTCGAGGTAGTCGGTGTGTCCCGTCTGGTCGGACGATCCGGCGTACTGCTCATACACGCGTCCATCGATCTCGTAGCGCACGTTGTATTCGGGAAACCCGGTTCTGCCTTGCATCCGCACGCGCTGCGCCGTCACTTCGCCGCGTAAATGAAGCCATTTCTGCTGCGCGGCTTGCCGGTCACCGCTCCGCACCATCGGAACGATGAGGAAGGCGGCCACGAACAACAGCAGCGCGAGTCCTGCGATCTCGAGAATCAAGCGTTGCCGATCTTATGTCACGACAGGGCCTGAGCGATTATCGTAGCGTCTGATGAACGGCTCATACGACATCCTCGGTCTGGTCATCGCTGCGCTTGGCGGTGCGGCGGTGGGTCTGGAGCGCGAGTGGGCGGGACATACGCGCGGGGCCGATCGGCGCTTCGCCGGGATTCGCACGTTCACTCTGCTTGGTGGATTGGGCGGGCTGGCAGGGCTGCTGTGGACGAACGGTCTCGAGCTGCCGGCGGCCCTCCTTCTTCTGGCAACGATGGCCATCGTCGCTGCGGCGTACGTCGCGGGAAGCAGGACGGACCTCGACAGCACCACCGAGGTGGCAGCGCTGGTGGTCATCGCCGCGGGATTTCTGGCGGGCATCGGCGCACAACGGATCGCCAGCGGCATCATCGCCATCACCTGCCTGCTGCTCGTGGAGAAATCGCGTCTGCATGCGTTGGTGGCGCGCATCGACGACATTGGCCTCCGCGCCGGCGCGCTGGCCCTGATGCTCCTCGGCGGCGGAGCTACGTTGGCGCTGCTCGTCATCTAAACAAACCCTCGCGTTCTGCCAGGGCGACCCCTCATCCGCCATGATGGGAGAAGGTTCGACGTGCTACGCACGCCAGTACCGCGTAGCGGTACGCAGACGGTAGCCGGGGGTCGCGCGCGCAGACGCGCTACCCCCGGAAGATGCGCATCCCAGAGTCGCACCACGTCAGTGGTGCGGAGAGCTATCTGCCAGGCGATCTTCTTCGCGCCCATGCGATCGATTTCGACGAGCGCTTCCTGCTCTGATCGTTCGCTTCGATTCTCCGCACCGGCTACGCGGTGCGACTTCAAAAACGTT